>CAZIWL010000292.1:0-2517 GCA_964542755.1 uncultured Anaerolineales bacterium | reverse complement strand
ATCGGGGGAGAGACGGTGGGTTCGACGACGACGGAGACGGTCGACGGTCAGCCGGGCGGCTACTGGCTGGCCTTCGAGGGAGAATCGGGGGACCTGGTGGGGTTCAGCGTCGGCGGGGAGGAGGCGCGCGCCTTTGGCGAGGCGGGGCTGGTGGAGAGGGTGCCATTCGAGATCGGTGGTCAGGATTGCGTCTTGTTTGTGGGGGAGTTCCCCCTGGAGCAGGTGTATTTGCCGGTTGTCGTGTTTCCTCCGGAACTATAGACGGCGGACCGGTGCGTATGGAAGCCTGTCGTACGTTCCCCAGGCGGGAGGGGAGGGTGGTGGCAACGCACCAACAAGGTGCATCGCACTGGGAGGGGCGAGAACTCGTTCGTGCACCCAATGGTCCCATTTCCCTATCGAGAAGCGACAGTCCGTGATATGATAGGAGAGGCGCAGTCGCAATGGGACAAGCAGAACGGACGAACGTCCTTCCTCACTAAGACCCGACCATTGGCGGCTCGCTGGCGGAGCTTGGAGCAGGCCAACCCCGCGGCTGTTAGCAGCGAGGCTCTCTATCGTCATCCAAAGGAATGGGCAGGTTGCAGCTCGCGGCCTGCGTAGGGTGAATCCCGCGCTCCACACCAGACAATATGTCTTACCGGATGCTGCCGCACCGGGGCCGTTCTGAGTCACTGGGAGGAATCCAATGACGTGGTTCGAAGACCTGACCGGGTTTCGCGAGGTATCCGCAGAGCAGGTCCGGGAGAACATCAGGTTGGACGGTGACACCCTGACTTCTCTGGTGAACGGCAAGACGTTCACGTGTGGCCGATTGGAGATCCCCTCGTTGGGAGAGCTGCGCGAGCGCGTTTGCTCTTGCGACGGCACACCCGGACGGCTCTCGCTGGAGGAAGTGGTTGCCGATGTAGCGGACTTGCATGCTGATGAGCAGAACGCCGGAAGCCTCTTCCAAGTGGCCTCCCAGTTCAACCTTCTTGAGATGGCCGGGCCCAGCGTCACCCCCGAGGAAGGCATCGGCATCTACGAGGATGATCACACCCAGGGGCCTGTCTGCGCCATCGCCTGTGGCGCAGGGACCATCTACCGGAACTACTTCGCGAAGATCGACGGTGAGCTCGGGCAAACGGCGGACAGGCAGATTGACTGCCTAGCGGACCTCGGTACTGCCCTGGGCAACACCGAGGAGAGGCTCTGGCAGATGAGGAACGGCTACGCCCTGGCCTCACGCGACGGCCTCACGGAGATCCCGGAGCAGCTTGAGGCGTCCACGGAGAAGCAACGTGACCGACTGCGGGAGCAGCTGCGCATCGGCATCCAGTGGGACACCCAGGTGACCATTAGGGACTCATCGCACTTGGTCACACAGGCGTACTGCTCCGCCCTGCCCGTGGCCTATTCCCAGCATCCCTCGGATCTCTGGGAATCCTTCGCGCGGCTGGTGCTGGAGGCATCCTACGAAGCGACGGTTTGCGCGGCCATCCTGAACGTGCAGGAGACTGGGAACAAGCGTGTGTTTCTCACCCTGCTGGGTGGAGGTGCCTTTGGCAACAGAACGGACTGGATCATGGACAGCATCGAACGCGCGCTGAGGCTTTACGGGGATCGGGACCTGGAGGTGGCCATCGTAAGCTACGGCACATCGAAGCCTACTGTTCGGCGCCTGGTGAAGCCATGGGAGAAGGACCTTGTCTGAGGCGGACCTGGCTGGCAAGCTTCCCGGGCCAGCGGCCTACGAAGACCACCTGACGTCGTCTGTCTTTGGCGCGCTCAAGTGTCTGCCAACGGACTCGGGACTGGTTCCCGTGCTGCGCGCTGCGACGAGTCACGCCACAGACGGTTCCCTGGGAGACTTGCTCGACCGCAAAGGCATCCGGCTTCGGGGGCCTGAGGAAGCTCAGCTCCTCTTCTGGCCAAGATCCTCCAAGTACGGGGAGCCGGACTTGGTCCTCATCTTGAAATGCCAGTCGAAATCATTCATCGTTCCAATCGAGGTGAAGTTTTTCTCGGCAAAGCATGGTGACGAGGAGGACGACAAGCTGGCGCGGTACTATGAGGCCCCCGCCACCGCTGAAGGAGAATAGACCGATAACTGTGAAGCCATAGAAGGATTCTCCGGCGAACTCCTGGCGTTGATCTACGTCACGCGCTTCGAGGCGGAGCGGGAGATCGAGGAAACGCTAAGGCAACTAGACTATCGGGGCATGGGAGAAGCCAGCGATAGGGTTTTCCACCTCAAGTGGCAGCAGTTGCACCACGTCGTGGAGGAACTCTGCGAAGCTGAGGGAGATCCCTACCGGAGGACGCTCCTGTGCGATATGAAACGCCTTCTCGAGCACAAGAGGCGAGATCGAACTCCAAACCGTGCGTATCGTTCCAAGCAACTCGTGAGGCTGGGAGAAGATCAAGATGTTTGAGGGAGTCTATCGACGTCTGGCTTGCGAGTCGTCGAGACCACACATTCTTTGCAGGGACGGCACGTGCGTACCATGCGTGTTGTTCATGCCCGCGACTAAC
>CAZIWL010000291.1:0-2552 GCA_964542755.1 uncultured Anaerolineales bacterium | reverse complement strand
ACTCTCAGCTGTATGATACCTCAATCTGCTCAATTCCTAAAACAAGTGCTCCTGGGCGGATGAATCGGCTACTATGGACGCCCGCTTGGCAGGAGTCTGCCCGGAGATGCGGTTCAGTCGCCTCTACGCCGGGAGTCGGCGCCCATCAGAATGTCTGCATACCCAGTTCTATCGCTGACACCAGTTGGTTGCCCGAGCATACTTGAGGGCAAGGCGTCCGGACAACGGAGGAGAGAGGAAAGTCCATGTCACGCACCAAGAGACGATCAAACACGGGTTGGCCTGGTCACGTCGAACGGGCCACGATGAGACGCCTGCTTGAGGAGGCCCGCGGACGCGAGGAACTGCTTCGCCAGCTGATCCGTCGGATGGAGTCTCGGTACGAATGCTCGCTTGAGGAGTTGGAGGCCCGCCTCACCCGCGGAGAAGGACCGGAGCATCTTGACTGGGAGGACTCCATCGAGTGGCGGAACGCAGTTGAGGCTCTCGACCGCACAAGGGCGCTCCAGTGCATCCTGGAATGGCTGGTCAACTCGCTCGCGCCGTCGCCCGTCTCCTAGAGTGCTGCCCGCACGCGGAGTCTGTCCATGACCTGGTCACGAAACAGCGTGTCGTCCTTGAGGGCGGCTATCTGCTGGACCTCTACTTCAACGAGACTCTTGGGAAGTACAGCTACACGCTCATACGAGGGGGGCAAGCGCATCTTGGGCTGGGACCCTGCTCCTCACCATCCAAGGCTGAAGGACTTCCCGCACCACTTCCACGCCGAGGATGGCACGGTCGTTCTTTCCACGTTGGTTGGCGACCCGGAGCGGGACATTGACCGCGTGGTGGCCGCCCTGAACAGGTTCCTCCAGTCTCGCGTCTGAGCGCCGGCCCGTCCTCCTGCGTCAGGTGCGCACTCTCTCGCGGTTTCGAACTGGCCAACCTCCTTCGGACTCCCGCGCGGAGCGGTGACTGTCGTGTCAAGGGCCGACGGGCGATCCGCATCCAGCACTCCGGTGAGCAGCGCCAGAGGCAGACCTTTGCGGTCTCTGTGAGGCTCCAGGTCGACTGAGATCCACACGGTGGCGCCAGATGCGGGTTGGCACAAGGTTGCACGGAAACTCTGAGGGTCGTCCGCAAGAGAGGGGCTTCAGGCTCTAGCCGGCGTCCGCCCTGGCGCGCTGTTCGTTCACCATCAGCAACAGCACCAGCCCCACCACCAGGAACGCCATCACCGGCAGGATCGCCACGCGCTGTCCCAGCTGCTCCGCCAGCTCCGCCCCCCGCTCGTGAGCCTTGAACCAGAGGAACGTGGCCCCCTCTCCCTGGGACTGGAACCAGTACGCCGCCTCCGCCGCCACGATGCCGTAGATTGTGGGGCCAATGAAGGATGAGGTCCGCCCCGCCACGGCGAAGAAGCCGTAGAACTCCGCACTTCTGCCCTCCGGGCTCAGCACCGCGATCATCCCCCGGCTGACGGACTGGACCGCGGAGAGCGCCAGGCCCGCCATCCCGCCCACGATGAAGAAACCGTGGACCGACTCGTTGAGGAACAGCCCCACCACCGCGACCAGCATCAAGAGGATGAAGATGATCAGTGTCCTCTTGTTGCCGATCCATTCCGTCATGTGGCCAGAGACGTACGCGCCAACGACGCTGGTGACCTGAATGACGATCATGAAGAGCAGCAGCGCCTGCTGCTCCAGGCCGAACATGACCGCCCCGAAGATGGCGGCGAAGTTGATCGTCATGAGGATGCCGTCGTTGTAGATCAGGAAGGCCACGATGAACTTGACGAACTCGCGGTGCTCTTTGACGGTCTTGAAGGTGTCTCTCAGGCGCTTCACCGCGACGCTGAGGTAGGATTCACCGGGCGGCATCGGCTGGTGTTGGGCCCGCTCGCGCAGCCAGAGGAAGAGCGGGGCCGCGAAGAGCGCGAAGTAAAGGGATGTGAGCACCAAGGAGAGCCTCACTACCCACGTACCCTCGAAGGTGATGATCATCACCAGCACCAGCAGGAGGCACGCGGTGCCCCCGGCCAGCCCGATGGCCCAGCCGTTGCCCGAGACTCGGCCGGTCTCGTGGCGCTCGGCGACCTCGGGAAGGAGGGCGTTGTAGAAGACCTGACCCCCGCGGTAGCCGATTTCTGCGAGAATGAAGACCAGCATCCCGGCCAACACGTCGCCCTGGCCGATGAAGAACATGGAGGCTGTGGCCGCGCAGGCCAGGGCCGTGAAGACGAGGAGAAAGAGCTTCTTGCGCCCGGCGAAGTCGGCGATGACGCCCAGGACCGGGGAGATGACGGCCACGGTGAGCATGGCGATTCCCACCGAGATGCCCCAGAGCCGGGAGCCCTCAGGGCCGCCAACTACCTGCTCCTTGAAGTAGGCGGCGTAGACGGCCAGCAGGACCACGGCGGCGTAGGCCGAGTTGCCAATGTCGTAGGCGTACCACGCTAGACGGGAGCGCGTGCGCTCTAGGTGGATTCGTGGGAAGACGAGCTTGAGTACACCTTCCATTCGATCGATTCCTTGTAGATGAGGACCCAGCGGATAGGCGGTTAGGGT
>CAZIWL010000290.1:0-2599 GCA_964542755.1 uncultured Anaerolineales bacterium | reverse complement strand
ACGACGCCCCGTTCCCCGCCCGGATCGCGATGGGTGGTCCGAGAAGCTTCCCGGGACTAGCGAACACGTTGGGCGGTGCAACACAATCTGCCTGGGCAGGGCTCCTCGCCTTCGAGAAGCCGTTCATCACAATCTGGGCATCCAACGATCCAGGCAATCTGGGCTCCGAAGAGCTCCAGCAGCTGCTCATCGACTCAATTCCCGGCGCGACAGGCCAAGCGCACACAAGGCTTCCGCAGGCGAGCCACTTCCTCCAAGACGACCAGGGCGAAGAGATCGCCCGTCGGATGATTGCATTCTGTGAAGAGAACCCAGTCGAAGCTGACGAGACACTCAAACTCGATGGCAGCATAGGAGACGCCGCGCTCAACGCGCCAGCCCTGGAGCTGTCGCCCAATCTGTGTGACGACCCGGCAAACCTTGAGTTGATCAAGGACTCCCTCATGAAGAGTGGGGGCGACAGTCCATCCTATGGAGAGGTCAATCTCGAGCAGACGATGCGGATGCTTCAAGCCCCGACAGCCGGCCCCTTCTACATGGTCAATCTGATTGAATACCGGGAGCAGGCGGTCTACGCGGATGGCCGGGAAACTACTCTGACTGGCCGGGAGGCAGACGCTCTCTATTCACCAGCTGAGTACCTTGCCGCCATCGGCGCGCGTCAGGTGTTCATGGGCGAGGTCACCGAAACCACCCTCGGCGAGGAGAAGTGGGATCGCGTCGCCATCGTCGAGTATCCGTGTCCGATTGCCAGCTTCGCGATGGCCGCTGATCCGGGATTCCAGGAGCGTTCGCAGCACAAGGATGCCGCTCTCGAGTCAAGCATTATCATGGTCACTCACGTTCAACCACTCGATCCCGTAGGAGCGTTGGTGGTGCCGTATCCGGCGACCGAGGATGCCCCCTCTTTCGAGTTGGTACAGGTGTTCCGATATCACGAAGAGGCTCAATACGATGCCGGTCTCGCCGAGCCATCTCGTAGCGGACAACAGGCAATGGACCTCTATCGTTCGACTGTCCATGGCGCTGAACGAGCGCTCGGCATCTATCCGAAGGCACAGCTTGACGTTGAGGGAGTGCAGACCGGAGATGGGCGGGATTGGGATGAGGTTTGGATCTACCACGTGCCCAGTCAGGCGGCATGGGATGCCTTCCTGGCTGATCCCGTTGTTGCGGAAGCGCAGATTCACCGAGAGGCGGCCCTCGCGGACGCTTACGAGTTGACGGTCGCTCCTCACGTGTCGATTGTGCCAAGCATCGATGGACGTAGAGAGCCGTCCGAGCCTTCAGATGCGTCTGTACCAGCTGCAGCGCCGGAAGCCCAAGAGGATGTTCGCATCGGATACGAGATCCTGCAGGTGGTCTCACCGACCGAGATCATCACCTGGCTTTCGACCGACCTCACGCAAGAGGAGTTCGATGCAATCACATTGCCCATGGGCTGGTTCAAGAACCAGCCGCGTGAGGGCGATTCAGATAGTGGCCTCTTCGCAAGCTCGCCAGGAGCCGCAGACGGGGTGTTCGTCTACGAGGAGCACTTCGGTCACACATGGCGCCACGTCGCCACGATCGTCGAGGCCAATGTACCCCTCGATGACAAGGAACTGCTTCGCGCCAATCGCATCTCGAAGACGCACGCATTGAGCTTCAATGCCGGCCGCACACTCAAGGTGCTTATCGCACCGGACGGAACTCAGTATGTGCGGGTTAGTCGGGATGCCGGCCGCACATCCGACGTGCCGACGCTGCCGGATGGATGGTCGCTGGTCGACTACACGACGCATGAGATGCTCACCATCCTGCTTCCAGATCCGACGGTGAACATCCGGGCCAACAACGAGGACTCGTTCCAGGGACCTGTCTCTTTGCCTATCCGAGGAGGGGAAGTGGATGCAGGCAGCGAACCTGGCTCGACTAAGCCTGCGGAACAGCTCATTGAACCTGCCACCGAGATCGAAGGCCGTGTGGTCGAGTACTACGCCTCTCCCAGCAGCCCGGAACGTATCAGCCGACGTGGTTATCGATACTGCGAGATCCTTCTCGGATCCCTCGAAGAAGACGAGTTGCTGGCTGAAGTCTGGGGCACGCAGATGGTTGGACCCTGTCTACCTGAAGCCCTCGAATCGCTCGATCTGGAGGCAGTTCAAGCGGAGTATGAGGCTGCCTTCGTTGTGGTCAACGGTCCTCGACTTTCGACCATGGATTCGGGTCTGTTCCTGATTCCCGAAGGGCCTCATCGAGTCTATGGCGAGCTTGAGACACAACTCATCGCAACGATCGAATTGGATTTGGCTGAGGTCCTCGCGAACTCAGGACTGTCCACCGCGCTTCTGCACACAGTCCTTGAGACGATGGATGTGGCGACGGTCCTAGCCGGCGTCGATGCCTACGAGCAATCCGTCGTGAAACGAACAACGGTCTTTGAATACTGGGCAGGCTCTGAGGTCTATGAGCTTGTCTCGCCCGAAGGCGTTGTCTACGTGATGCAGTCGGTGTCCAACATGCTTGATCCCTACCTCACGCTCGACGACCTCCCAACGTTGGACACCCGGCTGTCCTTGCCCGACGGCTGGATCTACCGAACCCGAACGCTGGAGAC
>CAZIWL010000289.1:0-2614 GCA_964542755.1 uncultured Anaerolineales bacterium | reverse complement strand
AAAGCCGACCTACATTAGAGGACGTTGCATTCAGAGGAAAGGAGACTGAAGGATGGCAAAGGTAGCGATCAACGGATTCGGACGGATTGGACGGGCGGCGTTCAAGGTTATTCGGGATACGCCGGAGCTGGATTTGGTGGCGATCAACGACATCGCGCCGTTGGAGAATCTCGCCTATCTGCTGAACTACGACACCGTGTACGGGCGGTACGAGGAGCGAGTCGAGGTGGAGGGGAACAAGCTCGTGGTGGGCGGGGACGAGTATGACTTCCTCCAGGTGAAGGACCCAACGCAACTTCCGTGGGGTGAGAAGGACGTGGACATCGTCTTCGAGTGCACGGGCATCTTCCGCACCGGCGAGGAGTTGAAGATGCACTTGGATGCTGGGGCGAAGTTCGCCATCCTGTCAGCGCCGCCGAAGAGCGAGGACGTGCCGACGGTGGTCCACGGGGTGAACGTGGCGTCCGGTGACACGCGCGTCGTCTCGTGCGCCAGCTGCACTACGAACTCGATCACGCCTGTCGTGGAGGTGATGCGGCGCAGGTTGGGCGTCCAGAAGGCGATGCTGACCACGATCCACGCCTATACCTCATCGCAGGCGATCGTGGACGGGCCGGCTAAGAAGATCCGCCGCGGCCGGGCCGGCGCCGCTAACTTCGTTCCCACGTCAACGGGGGCGGCGATCGCCACCACTAAGGCGATTCCGGAGCTGGAGGGGAAGTTCGACGGCGTGGCGGTACGGGGGCCCATTCCCGTGGGCTCGGTCTCGGACCTGGTCTTCCTGACGGAGAAGAATACGACGGCGGAAGAGGTTAACGAGATCTTCCGCGAGGAAGCGGCGAGCGACAAGTACAGGGGTATCCTGGGCGCGACGGACGATCCCATCGTCTCGTCGGACATCGTGGGCGACGCCCACGCGTCGCTGGTCGATCTCGGAATGACCACGGTCGTCGACGGCAATCTGGTCAAGATCATGGCGTGGTACGACAACGAGTGGGGCTTCACGAATCAGATGATTCGGGAGGCGCTGCGGATCGCGGAGACGCTGTAGCGGTGGGAGCGGGGAGTAGGGGAGAGGGTGGGGTATGATGCCAGCGGGGCCGTTGATGAAGGAGCATCGGGTCATCGAGAGGATGATCGAGCTACTCAGGAAGGAGGCGGAGCGGATCGCGGAGGCGCGGGAGGTCGATCCGACGTTTATCGACACGGCCGTGGACTTCATCCGTACCTACGCCGATAGGACCCACCACGGAAAGGAGGAGGACATCCTCTTCCGGGAGCTGGCGAAGAAGGACCTCTCGGGCCGGCACCAGCGGGTGATGGACGAGCTGGTGGAGGAGCACGTCCGGGCGCGGGAGGCGGTGGGCCAGCTGGTGGAGGCGAAGGAGCGGTACGTGCAGGGCGAGGCAGAGGCCTTGGACACGGTGCTTCAGAAGGTGAACGTTCTGGTGGCGATGTATCCTGACCACATTGAGAAGGAGGACAAGCGCTTCTTCCTGCCCGTGATGGAGTATTTGGACGAGGCGGAGCGCGAGGCCATGCTGGAAGAGATGCAGGCCTTTGACCGAGGGATGATCCACGAGAAGTACAACTCGGTCGTCGAGGTATTGGAGAAACGCGCGGGAGGATAGGTCCGCCGGGGCCATAGACCAAGGAAAGGCGGGCCTGCAATAGGCGCCGGAAAGCCCCGGCGCGGGTTACCCCCGTCTACGGTGCTTGAGGGCGGGGGGTACGGCAGCCAGGCCCAGGGCCCGACGAGCCTGTTGGCTGTTCGACACAGAGCCAGCGAAGCCGGCCTGGGGCTATGCCCGAGCTTAGCGTGGCCGAGCGGGTCGAGGCGTACCGCTGCCCCGAGCGGCGTACACGATGAATAGCATATTACTGGTCATATTCTTGCACAGAGAGCAAGGATATGACCACAAGGATATGACCATAAGGAGATGACCACAGATTCCACAGATTACACGGATTGGGCAAAACAACAATCTGTGAGAATCCGTGTGATCCGTGGAAGAGTCTTGGTTCCGGTTCTGTCCGGGTAAGGAGATGACAGTATGGGTGTCGACTTCATACCGGGTGACTCGGTCGAGGTGCCGGAGATCACCTTTGAGGAGGAGATGGAGCTGTCGGCGGAGAAGACAGCCCTGATCGTGGTGGATATGCAGAATGACTTCGTCGATCCGGAAGGGGCGCTCTTCGTGCCGGCGGCCGAGCAGATCGTGCCGCGGGTACAGCGGCTGATCCATAGCGCACGGAGCGCCGGGGTCCAAGTTGCGTATACGCAGGATACCCATCGGGAGGGCGACCCGGAGTGGGGGAATTGGCCCGAGCACGTGCAGGTGGGGACGTGGGGGTGGGAGATCGTCGAGGACCTGAAGCCGTTGGCGGGAGAGTTGGTGTGCCCCAAGACGCGCTACGATGGTTTCTACGGGACGTGGCTGGAGCACTACGTGAGCCGTGTCTGGCAAGTCGAGAACGTGGTGGTCGTCGGCACAGTCTCGAACATTTGCGTGCTGCACACGGCGGCGTCGGCCGGCTTGCGCTTCTTCCGTGTGATCCTACCGGCGGATGGGGTAGGGGCGCTGACGGACTTCGGCCAGGCAATGACGCTGCG
>CAZIWL010000288.1:0-2619 GCA_964542755.1 uncultured Anaerolineales bacterium | reverse complement strand
CTTTCCCCTCCTCGACATGAGGGCTCACCGGACAGTCCGTCGAGCCGTGCTTAATGTAACAGCCCAGCCGCAGTTGCACGTCGTCGACCCATGCCGCCCCGGCGTTGGTTATGATGGCAGCGACGCTGGTCATCTTGCAGCAGCGGCTTTGCCAAACAGATCTTCCATAGCCGCCAGCCACTCGGGAATGTCTTTCGGGACCCGCGAGGTGATCAGGTTCTGGTCTTGGATCATGGGCTGGTCTTTGTAGGTGGCACCGGCGGAGCGCAGTTCCTCGGCGACGCCCGAATAGGCGGTCATGGTTCGGCCGTCGAGCACGTCGGCGGTGACTAGCACCTGCGGCCCGTGACAGATAGCCGCGACCGGTTTGCCGGCCTTGAACATCCCGCGGACCAACGCCACGACCCGCGCGTTTTCCCGGATGCTCGCGGGCGCCTTCCCGCCGGGCAGCACAAGGGCGTCGAAATCATCGGCCGAGACATGCGCCGCATCGGCTTGGACAATCAGCCGGATATCGCTGTTGTACGCCTTGACTTCGCCCGTCTCGGGCCCAACGACCGTGACCTCGGCCCCACGATTTTCGAGAAACGCCAGCGGCATTAGCGCTTCCTGGTCCTGAAATCCCTCGCCGGTAACGATCGCCACCCGCAGTCCTTCAAGCGGCTGGCTCGTCTGATCGGCGACGGCGTCGCGCACTCCCGACGACAATCCCGCCATCATCAGGGCCATACCAACAATCCCCGTGTGCATCATCGTACGCATGATTCGTCCTCCCATGGTTCAAGGTGACGGTTCGTGAACTCTTGTTTGCGGGGCGTCCGCCTCCGAAGGGCATGCGCGCCAACGGAGACCGACGCCGCTCGCCGCGCGAGTAATCCTACGCAGCAGGGTCACTGCTGTCCACCCGGCGTGATCGACGCTGGTATTGCCAACAGTTGTCGGTGCGAATCGGGGAGGCGTCCCTCGAAGCTGCGACGGCGGGCTACCAAGACAATCTGACGCGGCGGGGGCGACAGATGTGCGCACGCGGTGGGACATCCACATGCGATTCAGCCTCGCTGCAAATCGGAGCGCCATTTGCAAGAGCATAGGTTCGAGAAACGACCGAGAATTCGCCCGCCACAATCCATGGTTTCCCATGGGAAGGACCGACTGATGGACGCGACGACGACCTACACCCGCTGGTTCGATGAGCTCACCTCCGACGACGTCGGCCAGGTCGGGGGCAAGAACGCCTCGCTTGGGGAGATGATCGGGGCATTGCGAGAGCAAGGGGTGCGCGTGCCCGGCGGATTCGCCACGACCGCCGACGCGTATCGCCAGTTCGTCAATCATAACGACCTCAGCGCCCGCATGCAGGAACACCTTTCGGCCCTCCGTGGCGGCGACCGACCGCTTGAGGAAGTGGGGAAGGCGATCCGACGGTTGTTCCTGCGTTCCGAGTTCCCAGAGCCGCTCGAACAAGCCATCCGCGACGCGTATGACGAACTGTGTCGACGTCACGACCGGGACGAGATGGACGTCGCCGCGCGCAGCAGTGCGACGGCCGAGGACCTGCCCGAGGCCAGCTTCGCCGGACAGCAGGAAACCTTTCTGAACGTCACCGGCGCGGATGAAGTGCTCGACGCGTGCCGCAAGTGTTACGCGTCGTTGTTCACCGATCGGGCGATTGCTTACCGCGAGGAGAAAGGCTTCGAACATCTGAAGATCGCGCTATCGGTCGGCATCCAGAAGATGGTTCGCTCGGACAAGGCCGGCTCGGGCGTGATGTTCTCGATCGATACCGAAACCGGTTTTCCGGACGTGGTGGTGATCGACGCTGCGTGGGGGTTGGGCGAGAACGTGGTGGGCGGGACGGTCAACCCGGATGAGTATCGCGTGTTCAAGCCGCTGCTAGGCAATCCCCGACACGACAGCGACGAGCCGGTACGGCCGATCATCGAGAAGCAGCTCGGCCCGAAAGAGAAGCAGATGATCTACGCTAGCGGCGGCAGCGCGACGACCAAGAACATCGACACGCCCAAAGACCGGCGCCGGCAGTTCGTACTCAATGACGATGAGATTCTCACGCTCGCCCATTGGGCCACGGCGATCGAGGAGCACTACGCTAAACCGATGGACATGGAGTGGGCCAAGGACGGCGACTCGGGCGAGCTGTTTGTCGTACAAGCCCGACCGGAGACGGTCCAGTCGCAGCGATCGGCCGAAGCGCTGAAGAGCTACCGGCTCAACGAACAGGGCGAAACGCTGGTCGAAGGTTTGGCGATCGGCCAGGGCATCGCCGCGGGGAAGGCTTGCGTGATCCGCAGCGTCGACGACATGGACCGCTTCGAGGACGACGCCATCCTGGTCACGGAAATGACCGATCCCGACTGGGTCCCCATCATGAAGCGGGCCGCGGGCATCGTCACCGATCAGGGCGGGCGAACCAGCCACGCGGCGATCGTCAGCCGTGAACTGGGACTGCCGGCCACCGTCGGCGCGAGCGATGCCACCGATCGGATCGACGACGGCCGCGATATCACGCTCTCGTGTGCCGAGGGCGAAGTGGCGCGCGTGTACGATGGAGTGCTCGATTACGACGAGGAGGAAATCGATCTGGAGTCGGTCCCGGACACC
>CAZIWL010000287.1:0-2642 GCA_964542755.1 uncultured Anaerolineales bacterium | reverse complement strand
ACCATTCGGATGTTTAAGAAAGGAGAACACCATCATGGGTGACGGGAAACCCCCAACAGGATACTCCCGCCGTCGGTTTCTGAAAAGCGGTGGGGCTTTACTGGCAGGCGGAGTGATCGGCTGCGCGTCAGCCGATGCCTTGTCACAGTCAAAACCATCAGCGGACGCAGCGCCGGCGCTGCCTTGGCCGTGGAGTAAGATTGATCCCATGGAGGCGGCTTCACGTGCCTACCGCTTTTATCACGATATCGGGGGCTGAGGCAACGGAGCGTGGCTGGGGGTCCTCGGCCTTTTAAAACTATCGGTTGGTTATCCCTGGACGACAATGCCGGACCATATGTTTGGCATCGCAGCGGCTGGCTACGGTGGTCAAGGGACCCTCTGCGGTGCGTTGGGTGTCGCCGCCCACTACTACAACCTTGTTGCATTTGACAAGGCAAAGACTTACGTCAAAATGACGGATGAATTGTTTCAATGGTACAGCCGCACCGACTTTCCCACGCAGCGATTTGATGACATCTGCTATTTTCCCAATCAGGTGAAACGAAACGCAAAAACTCCGCTGTGCCATGTTTCGGTTTCCCAGTGGACCCTGGCCGCCGGTGCCAAAGTAACCTCCAAGGAAAAGAAGGACCGCTGCGCCAAGGTGACGGGGGAGGTGGTCTATCAGATGGTGTCGATGCTGAACCGTTACACAGACGGACAATACAAACCCCGTCAATACCCGTTCAAAGAGGAGAACTCGAGTTGCCTGATCTGCCACGGGGTGGATGACATGTGGCACAACAAGGACGGCATGAACAACCAGCAGGGGAAAATGGCCTGCATTCACTGCCATCAGGATCTCTACAAATAATACTTCCCGTTATGAACCAGACCCCCCCGGTGGCTCACCGCCTTATTCACAGATGGATTTTGTTGTCGGCTCTTTTTTTTGCCTTAAATTGGTCAGGACCGGTTGCTGCGAGTGGTGAGATCCTTAACGCCGAGTCAACGCGAGGCGTCGAGATTCAGCCGCAACTTGCAGAGGGTCTGCCGATTGGTCTGGTCTACATTCATCTGGAGAGACCCGCAGGCGATCCGGCAAAAGACGAGGCGTTCAAAAAAGAATTGGCCGCTGCGTTTGCCATCGGTGAGGGCGAGACCTTCCGGCGGATTGTCGTGGATTTCGGGCTGAAACGGGTGCGGCAGCTTGCTTCGGTTCAATCGGCTGAATTAAAGCTTTATCAAACAGTGCCCGGCGGCCAGGTAATGGTGGCTGTGTTAGTGGTCCCAATGGGAGTGGTTGCCATCATTCCTAAAAAAGCAGAAGGGATGCTATCCAGCCGTGATTTACGGGACTTCCCAACTATTTTCGAAAATGAGCGGTCAAAGCTCGTCTTTATTCTGAACGGAGGCGCTGGCGTCTACCGCGACACGGATCCCTGGTTTGGTGGCTATGGAGAGGCCTTCAATGGAAGTAATCCGACTGCCGAAGATCCCCTGGGCCCAGGGTCCTCCTCTTGGGTTGAAGGATATGTAGAACCGGGAATCGGTGGGGTATTTCAGATTTCCGATTACCCGGTTTACCCTTATGGTGCTGTATCCTACCTCATGTCCGGCTCCGACGGTCATGATATCTACAACTCCGGCACCTGGGGCTACGGAGACTTCGAAAAGCTGTATGCGGGATTGATTTGGGACTTGCCGAGCGAAAATTCTCTGGTGGATGTTTCCATCGGCAAGCAGGTCTATCAGTTGCGAGACGGTTTTTTGCTGTCAAAGATCCCGGTTTCCACGTCGATCGGTGAGCGCGCCGCCCTGTACCTCGGGCCTCGCCTGACCTCGGAGAACACCGTGCTGGTCCGTGCCAGGGCCTTTGGCGTTGGCCTGGATGCATTCCTGATCGAACCGAGCGAGATCGATGAAATTGCCACAAATACCCAACTGGCGGGGGTCAATCTGCAGTACCAATTTTCCAATATGGATGCCGCCTTCACTTATTTCTATGTCCCTGAATCCAAATCGATCTTCCGGACACCGGACGGCCGCCAATTGCCCAGGGAAGGCCTGCGGACATTTAACCCGAGCCTTTCGATGACGAAACTTTTGGGCCTGGACGGATCATGGATCAAGGCGGAGTATGCTTATCAGAACCACGAGGACTTTGATATGTCTGCTCAAGCAGGATATGTCTGGGGCGGATATCAGGCACAAAATTGGTTGTGGCGACCGGCACTCAGCTACCGCTGGTCGATGTTTACCGGGGACAATCCAAACACACAAACCTTCGAACGATTCGACCCATTGTTCTCGGGAGGCTTGGGTAACTTCCTGCCAGGGATCGTTTTCAGCAAAGTCTACAAGAATGCCAATTTAGTCACGAACCGGGCCACCTTGAGCATCAAACCCACGGATACCTTTGAGTTGATCCTCGATTATTTCCATCACCAGGCCGACGAGCTCAATAACATAGGAGGGATTGGGCCACTTCAGACCCTAAAATCAAAGGACATTGGGCAGGAGCTGACGCTCACCGCATTCCATTATATTGGCAAGCATTTTTTCTTCCAGGGAATTGCGTCCGTGGGCATTCCAGGAGAAGCGATTGATCAGGCGGTAGGAGGAAGTGCAGAGAACTGGTATACGCTCCAGGCCGCTCT
>CAZIWL010000286.1:0-2666 GCA_964542755.1 uncultured Anaerolineales bacterium | reverse complement strand
GTGTCCGGGGCAATGGAATCAAAGCCAAACCTCGCTGCCTGCTCTGCACCGCGTAGCACCCGCTGAGGATCTTCGGCGAATCGCTCTGACGTGTGCCTTGCTTGACCGTTGGCTAAGCAATGGATACCATCGTGAAGATCAATGATACGCCCCGTCCGCCAGTGACACATCAATGCAGAATGCCGATACCCACGACGAGCCGTTGCCTCCTCCATGCTCAGGTCGGGCACCAGGTCCACGTCGAACCCACTGTGACCAGGGCCCACCTTGTACTCTCTGCGGGGCAGCGCCAGCTCCACCTCCACGTCGCCTATGTCCATCCGCACCACGCCCCACTGCCCCACCACCTCCGGATCATGGCCGGCCACGGCGTCGATCAGATCCCCGAACGCGATCCCATGCACCTCCACGTCCAGGTCTTTGCTCTCTCTGCCCAGCAATGCGTCACGCACTGCCCCACCAACGGGATACGGTGTTCCACCGGCAGCTTCGATCTCTCGGAATAGCTCCGCTACTCCCCTCGTGACCCCCAGGTCCGCGACATCGACGAACAGCGTCATCCCCTCTTCGATGCGCACGCAGAGACTGTGCTGCGAGGCCGCCGCGACATTGCGATCCTTTGTCCACGCAACGCCCGGCGGTGGCCACTGAGTAGGCTCCGTCACACAGAGCCCAACATCGCCACACTGAGGATTGTTGCAGATGCCCGTGGTGGGCGACACGAATGCGCCGCACTGCGGACAATGCGGCACACGTTGACCGGGCAACGCCCAGGTAACCTGTGCCGCTACCGCAGGTACACCATCGAATTGTTCTAGGAAAAACGCTGCACTACGGAGGGCTACGTCGCAACTCATTCACCTTCACCTAAACCAGACAGAGATACCCCCAGATAGGGAGCTTTGGAAGTGTCATGGGGCAGAAAACGGGCCTATGGCCTGGCTACCATCCAGGACGCCTGGCATGGGGGGATACTGGGGTTGTAGCATTAGTTGCACCATTAGTTGTACCATTAGTTGCACCATTAGTTGCACCATTAGTTGCCCCCCCCTGAGACGAAGAAAGGGGTCACACAGGGCCAGCTTTCGGGCATCATTCCTGGCTCTGTGTGACTCAGTATACCCTGTGGGACCATCGAAACTCAACCGATTTGAGCGGACATTTCGGACACGTCGGCTCGATCCCGATGCTCAACCTACGCGATCAGTCGCTCCAACGTAGGCGCCAGTGCATCTGCCGCGGGCCCCTCATACCCAATGAGATTGCCCAGCATCCACGCCTGCCGGACCCCCTCGTCACGCACAATCTCAATCACCTCGCCACCCACATTCAGGCTCCCCACTTGAGGATCGGCGCCCCCACCATCGACCGCATTCAGCACGAGGTGGCTCTGGCCCACCGCGAGCTCCACGTCCTCAGCCGTGTCCAAGATACGCCTCGCCACACCCAGTGAAGCCATGGTCGGCTGAGCGACAACAAAGAGATGGTCCACGCTGTCCGAGGTGCGCCGGCTCACATGCTCCATCCCCGCTTCCGTGTCCATCACCACCAGATCGTACTGGTCGATGATCGCATCCACCGTGGCCCGGACGACGACGTTGACATTGCAGTAACAGCCGCGCCCCTCCGTCCTCCCCATCGCCAGCAGATCGACACCGTCGCGCAGCGGCGCCACCGGCATGATCAGATCGCCGAGCTCCTCGCGCAACCACTCGCCCCTCGTCATTCCCGAGGGCACGCCGCGTCCGGTGGCAAGGGTGTTCTTCGTCTCCTCCACCGTGTCCCCCACCGTGATCGGCTCGGCCAGTCCCAGTGCGTAGTGCAGCGTGCAGGCCGGGTCTACGTCGACCGCCAGGATAGCCTTGTCCGGGTGGTGCTTCGCTGCCCAGTCGATGGTCAGCGCCGCGAGCGTCGTCTTCCCAATGCCGCCCTTCCCTACGAATGCTACATTCATCGTGCTGTGCCTCCTGTTTCAGTGCCCAGAACTTATGGTTTGAGGGGCTGCCCCCCATGCGTTAGTCGTCCAGATACGTCCACGCGATCAACTCGCGCCAGTCCTCCTCCAGCTTGGCGTGCATTTCCGTCTTGTGCTTGGCAAACCCCGAGGCATAGGGTGACACGTAGGGGTACGTGTATGGTGTGTCGTCGCCCCACCATTCTACCTTCTGCCCTGACTCCATCGGCAAACCATCAGCCATGCGCCATCGGATTGGTTTGCCTGTGAAAGAGCGAGTCCGCAGGATGCTCTGGAGCTTCTCCTCCTGGAAGATAAACACATGCCGGTAACTCTTGCGACACCGGGGTGGCACGCCGTATGCAGAGGGAGTGGGGATCGTGCCGTAGGGAGGATTCTTCTCCGGCGGTGCCCACTCAGACAGCTCGCAGTCTCCGACGTCTTTCCACGCTTGCTGCGCCAGATTCAACTGCGCCTCACGGTTGACATCCTTGATCTGCTCAGCATCCACATTGGATAGCCGTGGATCAGGTAGGCCCTGGAGATCCAGGAAGCGGTCCAGAGGTGTATCCTCAAAGCAACCGGATTGCGTGCTGAACGTCTGCCAGTGCTCCGGGTGCTCGATGGCTACTCGCCGTGCGACCGCCTGCATCTCGTACCAGCCATCCGCAGCCTTCACTCTGGCTACGCACTCATCTACAATGGGATCGGC
>CAZIWL010000285.1:0-2690 GCA_964542755.1 uncultured Anaerolineales bacterium | reverse complement strand
TCATCGAGGTCGAAGATGTCCGGCACGTCATCTCCGTCCGCGTCGCACTGGCTCAACGCGTCGGGTAGGCTCGATACGCCCGCCAGGTCCAGGCATTCCAGGCCGTCCGGGAGAGTGTCGCCGTTGGTATCCGGGTCCTTGGGATTCGGGTACCAGTGCTGTCCCGCGTAGTCGAATCCCTGGACCTCAATCTGATCAAGGATGGAATCGCCATCTGTGTCCTCGTTCTTCGGATCAGTCCCAAGCTGATAGACCTCCACCCAGTCGCTCAGGGTGTCCCCGTCCGTGTCCTCGTTATAGGGATCGGTGCCCAGACGTGCCTCGACAGCATCGGTGATACCGTCCCCATCCGCATCCACGGTGCTCGTCGTGGTGGTTGAGCTCCCCAGCGCCGGCAGACTCCCCATCGCCCAGGGGCTCTCTCTGGAGCCGGCGGGGCGCGGGGTGTCAGCCACGCTCACGGCCGCGGCCGGCCCAGGACTGACCGGTGCTGGCTCCTGCACACCGTTCGCGTTGTCGCCCCCCAGTGGGTCCAGGTGGGGGTCCCAGGTACCCCGCAGAAGACTCTCGGCCTCGCGCGCAGCATCGGACCGCGCCCGCTCGCCCTCCCGCGCGGCCGTCTCCGCCGCGAGGCGCTGCGAAAAGGCGTGGATCTTCTGGCTCTCCAACACGGGACCAATGACCATGGAGAGGATGACCAATAGAACCACGGTGGCGTAGACCCGCCGCGACCGGCCGTAGGCCACGAGCATCGTCGTGAGCCCCATGCATGCCGCCAGGAAACCCAAGCGGGTGAATGCGGAGCGGACCTCATTTGGTGTTTGCGGCAGACCTTCTTTCAGAGGACGAAGTGCCGCTGGCAGCCAGGAATCACTGGACGCGGCCGCAAATCCCTCGGGGAAAGCGAAGAAATCGGTGATGATGTCCGCCTCAGTGCGCTCGCCGCTCTCCTCCTCGGGATAGGAGAGGTGCATGATCAGGCGGAGGGGTAGTCCATGCTCATCGACCCACAGCTCACCCTCACCCGTCGTCTGCTGATAGACACGCGAAGAATCGAGGGTAAGGCCCAGCGGCAGCTCGCCCCGCTGGCGGAGGTAGCTCTCCAACTGATCCCGCAGATGCTGCGCGAACGCCAGCCCGTCCAGCTCAAAGGCGTAGCGCGTGAAGCGGTAGAAAGCTGGATCGGTCGAGGAGGATGGACCTCCCCGCGAACCAGTGGGCTCAACCAGACGGGTCTCCGTCCCCAGGGCTCGCACGTTCTCTGCCCCGGCCAGGTACGCCAGGTGGTCGCTCCCCGGAGCGAAGGCCCAAGAGACGTCGTCCATCTCCTGCCACGCCCCTCCCGGCTGCCGCGCATAGCCGCGGTCCCCCTCGATGCGCAGCTCGATGCCACTTCCCGGGTCGGCTACCCCACCGTTCCCCTGCCACAGCCCCATCTCCATCGATCGGGCCGGGAGGTCGACCTGTCCTTCCAGATAGATCGTCTCCTCGCTGGGACTCCGGCCCACGTTGGCCACGGCCAGCGCCGGGAAGGTCGTCTGTACCACCTCTGTCGCAAATCGATAGCTGCCGGCCTCTTGAGCGCGCTGCCAGGCCTCCCGTACGGCCCTGCCTGCAGGCGGGCCGTCCTCAGCACTCGCGGGGCTGGGGGCAACCAATCCTCCAAGGAGGAGAAGGACAACGGTAGCCACGGGGATCAGATAGCGCCGGACGTGTGATCGGGACATCGCCCACCTACCTCTAAGGGAAGCCTCAGTCAATGAAGCCTATCGGTTCTCTGTTACGCGAATCAGCAGCACGCGCTGGAAAGTAAACTCGCCCCTCTGCGCCCCCAGGGCCAACCCCGCCCAAGGGGCGGGGCTTCTTCCTGTCGTGAAGCGCTGGGGGCTTGGGGTACGGTGGTTCGGGCGCTACATGCCCGCGCTCTCATCGCTGGTCGACAGGTGTAGCTCCACTCTCCTGCCCCTCGCACCAGGGGGTGCATCTCGCCCATGGACGGTTTGGCGTTCCATCTGGGGGGCTGCTCACCAGTCCGCATCAATGCACCTCAGCTGGAGCCCGATTCTCATCCAACTCACGGATGACCTTGAGCAGGTCTGCGACGCACGACACTGGCTCGGAATGGCGGGCCAGAAAGAGGAGCTCCTCGCTGCTTGGATCCGCTCCGACTAGCAAGGATCCCAGCCCGCGACAGATCGGGACGATGTCGAACCCCATGTCAGGACTGGTCGTGTCAAATGCAATCACGTCCGGTCGGAGTTCCTCGACGCGCTGCCGAGCCAGAGGATGCCGTGGATCGACTCGGATCACCTCCACGGTCGCCCCTTCCTTCTCCAGACTGGCGGCAATCCCCGCCAGGAAGAGAGAACTGCCATAGACCACGATTCGTGTCCGCGTCCGCACCATAAGCTCCCTTCGCCGCCGCATCGCACCAGCGTTCGCGTGCTGTCCGCAGTTTCATGATATGCGAACGCAATATCGATTGGAAGGTCCCAAAGTGCAGTCTACGCAGAAAAGAGGTACAGTGTCGGCGCCGTTATGCTGCACTTTGGTCCCGTACACGGAGTCAGCCTGCGAACGCCCCACCCGAATGGCGAGAATACTCGCGTGGGATCTCGCCATCGCTCGCAAGGCTTCAAGGCAGCGTTCCAGCTGAGCCGCCAGATCCAGCGGGTCCCTTTCCCCGGGTT
>CAZIWL010000284.1:0-2723 GCA_964542755.1 uncultured Anaerolineales bacterium | reverse complement strand
CACAGCTCGCCGGGCTGAACATGGTCATCACCGACGTCACAGACGTCGCGCCCGGCGGGATGCCGACGGTCTACTTCACCCTCACCAATGACGACGGCTCGAACGTCGACGACGTGGCGGGGCTGCGCACCCTCAACCTGCGCGCGGCAGGCCCGCACGGGCCTGCCAGTCTAACGTATCCGTATGCAGCGTGCCTGCTGCAGAATCTGCGCGCGCACTCTCACCCTGATCCGCAACTTCCCGCGTGGATGACACGTCAGGCCTTATCGACGCCTCGTGATCTCACTCTTGCAGCAGGGGGGCCGTTGCCATTTCAGGTCTGCCCTCCTGGATCGCCTCCCGCGCTCAACACGGGCTACTTCGGCACCGACAAGTCCACAGGCGACTACGTTGACCCGCTCTTTGCGCTCTTGCCCACGCTCTCGACCCTGATGTCTATCGCGTCGTGCATCTCTCCAATCCTTCCTTGACGCCCCGTTCTTTCTACGGCCACGTCCCGGTCGGCCTGCTGCTCAAGCTTGCGTCTGGATTCCGGCACGTCCTCCCCCAGTTCCGTGTCACCGTCGCTAACTGAGCCCACAGAGCCGGGACAGCCGCTCCGCTCCCGACTGCTTCTCATCGTTGACGAGGTCTACTCGTTACCTGGCGTGCTCTTTTGAAGAGCTCTGCTTTCTTCTCAATCAGGGCATAGACTCAGTCTCATCTGGCACACTGGTCTTGCTTGGCGGACCCCATGTCGCTGACAGCTCGGCTTCGGCCCTCACCAGCGTACCGCTGCGCATTATCAGTTTCCATTGTTTGAATCCGAGGAGACCAGTCGGCACAAGAAGCATCATCTGTGGGCGGCTGGCCTTCAGGGCTCCCTCTGCCGCGACAGCGTCATCGCCGGCGTCTACGAGAACACCAGGAGTGTGGCGCGGCGCATCGACAATCTCTGTTAGGTTGCCCTGCTGCTCGGCGCATCTGAGGTCAATCGAATCCTACATAGGACCGATCTCAAGCGTGTCATTCTCGATATGGACTGCCCATCCAACTGATTCCGTTTTCTCTCCAGGGGCCGCGAGGCTCTCCTTGTTCGCCGTCCAGCCTGCCCTTCAGTCAATCTGATCGATGACAAACAGGCGTTTGTTGTCAACTGACAATTAGAAGTGGACATCCATGTTGCCTCACGTAAGCATCTTACCGTAGCCGCCCATTGCCAGTAAGGACCAAAGAAGAGTTGATCTCACTGAATCGTGACCAGTAGTCAAGCTCAAGAACGGAGAAAAGGGAGAGATAACGACCAGATTCGTCGTGCAGAGCCGATCTGGGCCTCTGATTCGGTTCTGGCGCCTCGGGAGATTCGCCCAGAGACTGTACCAGTTATAATGCGTTTGTTTGACCCTCTCACCACGTCGAAGGGCCCCCACGAGAGCGGTTCGTCGTAGTCGCAGGGCTGCCGACATCTAGGGTGGGCTTCCCCCAGAAAAATGGACACCATGTTAAGGGATTCGCAAGCTCTTACGCATCGTGTACAATACACTTAGGGAGGAAGCAAATGACAGATAAGAGAAGAACGTATACCAAAGAGTTCAAGATTGAAGCGGCTCGGATGGTGGAGAGTACCGGGAAGAGCCAGCAAGAGGTGGCGGAAGACCTGGGTGTGCCGCAGTCAAACATCCATCGCTGGAAGAAGAAGTTTGGGAATGGCGGTACAGACGCGTTTCCTGGGCGCGGTCGGTTGACGCCGAAGGATGAGCAGATCCGACAACTGGAGCGGGAGAACGAGATTCTCCGGCAAGAACGGGATATCTTAAAAAAAGCAGTAACCATCTTCTCGCAACCAAGCAGATGACATTCCAGTTCATTGACGATCATCGGGATGAGTTTCCGGTGAGTCGAATGTGTAAGGTGCTTGATGTGTCGCGAAGCGGCTACTACGCGTGGCGCGGCCGACCGCCCAGCGAGCGGGAGATGGAGAATAGGAAGCTGTACAAGAAGATCGAGGCCGTGTACGATGAGAGTGGAGGGGTCTACGGTAGTCCCCGAATCTACGACCGGCTTGACGAGCAAGGTGTCATATGTAGCGAGAACCGTATAGCACGCTTGATGAGACTGCGGGGGTTGCGAGCCAAGCAGGAAAAGACGTTCAAGGTAACCACAAGACGTAACAAAGCACATCCAGTGGCACCCAACTTGCTGGATCGAAACTTTGAAGCCAACGGGCTGAATGAGATTTGGTTGGCGGACATCACAACTATCGATACGGCGGAGGGGTGGCTGTATCTGGCCGCAGTCCTGGACCTCTTCAGTCGGCGGATCGTCGGGTGGGCCATGTCGGACCGTATGACCGGCGCCCTGACGATGAGAGCGTTGCGGATGGCGTTGGCGCAGCGAGAGGTCGAGCCGGGGCTGATCCACCACTCGGACCAAGGGAGTCAACATACGGACAAGCGGTATCAGCAGTTGCTCAAGGACTGGGGTATCCGGCCGAGCATGAACGGCGTTGGCACGTGGTACGACAACGCACCGATGGAGAGCTTCTTCGCCACCCTCAAGACGGAGCGGGTGCACCATCGGGCCTACCAGGCCCGCGACGAGGCCCGCGCAGACATCTTCTCCTACATCGAGGGGTTCTACAACAGGCGGCGGATCCACTCCTCGCTTGGCTACGCGAGCCCCCTCGAGTACGAGCGGCTCTACCATCAACATAGCAGATACCCTTAACTCAGTGTCCACGGAAC
>CAZIWL010000283.1:0-2726 GCA_964542755.1 uncultured Anaerolineales bacterium | reverse complement strand
AACCGAGCCGCCTCACGCGCGGCATGCTGCACAGCAAGGTGCCCCTGGATCACCAACGCTGTCTCAATGATCCCCAGCACGATCATCAGCAGGGCCGGCAGAGTCAGCGCGAACTCCACCATGCTCTGCCCACGGCGCTTACCCTCGTTCGAGCTCATGATCCCTCCTCGGGCCGGATTCCCACAGAGGTCAACGTTGAAGAACGATCGGACGTTACACTGCTCTCGCTCACGGCGTGGAACAAACCGACTGGGAGCAGTTGCTCCACCTTGCTCGGCGCCCCCCGCGTCTGTTGGCGGCGAGGAATAGGAGGGTGTGGGGGCACGCCCGTACGTGCGACTTGAATCTCCATTATAGCACAAACAGGGGATTCCTGCATAAGCCCGTCATCCCCAAGAGCCGGGTACACGACCAAAGGCCGGAAACACAAAGCCCCGACCAAGCGGGGCTTTGTCCGGCACGTGATCCGCAGCGCTATGATCAGATAGCGTTTACAATGTTGCTGAACACGTTGCCGATCGCAGGACCCAGGATGGCCAGGATAACAATGACCACAATGGCCACTAGAACAAGAATCAGCGCGTACTCGACCAGGCCCTGTCCTTCTTCGCGAGGTAGGAACAGCATATGCCTCACCCCCTTTGAATGGTCTCCCCTAGAGTGACCCTCACCCTAAACTGCTCGAATTATAGGCGACTCGCGCCTAGTACACAATAGGACCTTCGTACTAACCTTTGCCTAGGACGTGGGCAGGCTGAACGTCACCTTGGTGCCCCGCCCCAACTCGCTGTCCACGTGGAACTCTCCGCCCAGCATATCCACCCGCTCCCGCATCGTCGCCAGCCCCAGGCGCTCTGCATCGTCGGACGTGAGTGCGTCCGTCACGTCCAGGCCGTCCCCGTCGTCCTCAAAGACCACCTCCACCCGGTCGCCCCGCATGTCCATGTCGATGTGGGCGCTCCCGGCGTGGCTCTCCTCCCGGGCGTTGTTCAGCAGCTCCTGAATGATCCGGAACGTCGTCACCTCGCTGTGCGACGGCATCCTCCGTTCCTTCCCCGCCACCGAGAGATCCGTCACTATGTCCGTGTTGTCCGAGTAACTGTCGAGGTACCGACGGAGCGTGGGCACCAGGCCCAGATCGTCGAGCATCATCGGCCGTAGATTCAGGATAAAGCCCTTCACCTTCTGAAAGGTGCCAGCCACCGAGTTCTTCAAATTCGTCAGCTCGACCCGCGCCCGGTCAGGGTCCGACTCCATCAACCGCTCGCAGATCTCCGCCTGGAGGATCAGATTGGTCAGCGACTGGGCCGGTCCGTCGTGCATCTGCCGGCTCAGCCGGCGCCGCTCCCGCTCCTGGGCCTCGATAATCCGCACCACCGACGCTTGAGCCGTCGGTTCCTCCTCCTGCTTCCTGGGTTCCGGCCGGCCCGGATGGTCACCGTGCTCCAGCACACTGCGCAGAATGTCCAGGTAGCGCGCCATATTCTTCTGGTCGCTCTGGAGCTTCTCGAGCTGCCCGCGCATTGTGAAGACCCGCTGCTGCGTGTCCAGCACGACACTGTAGGCCTCCTTCAGGTCCTTCCGGGGCACGGTCTCCAGCGAGGATTCCGCCTGCCGCAGCTGATTCGTGGCGTGCGTGTTCCGCCGCGACATCCGCTCGACCTCGTCACTCGTCTGCTGAATGAGAAGATCGATCTCCTTCAATTCCCGCTGCGTCCGTTTGTAGTCCTCGCTGCACCGCTCCAGGAACTGCTCGAAGGATTGCGACCCGCCATTTCCGTTCGTCACCCTTGCACCTCGCTCCGTGGTCCTACGTCTCGCTCTCTTCGCCGTGCTCCTTGCGCAGGGGCACCCAACCGCGTCGGAGCGCCGAGACGGCCGCCTCGGTGCGCCCGGTCGCCCCCAGCTTCCTCAGGATCGCCGTCATATGGTTCTTGACCGTCTGGTGACTGATGCCCAGGTGATAGGCGATCTTCCGATTGCTCATCCCCTGCACCACCAGCTCCAGGATCTCCATCTCCCGCGGAGTCAGCGGGGAGAGGAACTCCTCGTCCGCTACGAAGACCCCGCCCCCAAACCGCCTCAGCTTCTTCAACAGCCAGTCCCGAATCCCTGCTTCGTCGAGCACCGTGTCGTCGACGACGAAATACCCCTCGTGGACCTGGCGAATGACCCCCACCAACCGCTCCGGCCGCACGTCCTTGGCGTGGTAGGCGGAGGCCCCGGCGCGGATGGCGTGGTAGATCTGTTCCTCGTCGTCGTAGGCCGTCAGCATGATCACCTGGATGTCGGGGCATCTGTCCTTGAGCTCTCGAGTAGCCTGGAGGCCGTTCAGCTCGGGCAGGTTGATGTCCATAATGACAACATCGGGACGAATCGTCTCCGCCGTCTCGATCGCCGCCTCACCATCAGCCGCCTCGGCAACCACACGAAGGCCTTCCTGCACCGCCAGCACGTTCCTCAACCCCTGGCGAAAAACAGGGTGATCATCGACGATCATCACGGCAATCGACTCGGCCATCGCTCTCCTCCTGGGTGCCCCGTCTCCCCCTCGGTAGCAGCCGCGGAAAGACCCTGGACCTCCCCGCCCCGGCGCCTCGCTCACGTGAGACGGCTCCTGCGCTCCCAAGTATAGCACAAGACCGGCGAGATGCGCAACCAGGACGACCCCATCGGGTGCACTAACGAGTTGTCGCGGACCGACCGCGGATTGGCTAGAGATGATT
>CAZIWL010000282.1:0-2770 GCA_964542755.1 uncultured Anaerolineales bacterium | reverse complement strand
ACCTTTGTCAATGGTCGGCTCATCGAAGGTTCGACGACGCTGCACGATGCTGATTCGGTCACCATCGTGCAGCGTCGTCGAACCTTCGATGAGCCGACCATTGACAAAGGTGCCGTTGGTGCTGTTGAGATCGCACAGAGTGCTCATCTGTCCATCCCAGCGAGCTTCAGCGTGGCGGCGTGACGTCCGCCGATCGGGGATGAAGATATCGCAGCTACGCGATCGACCCAGCGTGGTGGTGGGGCCAACGAGGGGGAGCTTCCTGCCCGCGGAATCTACCAGGAAAGGCGTGCTACCACTCACGGCGTCATCTCATAGGAGATGCTCAGCGTGGGGCGGTCGGCCGAGCGGGGCTGCTCGCTCATCTGGATCCAGTGGTGGGCTTGATTGTGGCTGTCTTCTGACGCCTGGATCAGGAGGCCGCAGTTGGGCTCTCCCCGCTCTTGCCAGGCGCTAACGGCCTCTGCGACGTCGAAGGTGACGCAGCCCTCGTCCGGCATAGGGACAAAGTCGAGAGGGCTGGCGTCGTAGTCGACACCAGCGGCGAGACCCGGGGCGCTCCACGGCGCGGCGTAGGTGGTGGATTCGGGATTCCAAGGCGTGAGCACTCGATAGGCGACGGCGGCGCTGGGAAACGAAACGTCGCCCCACAGGCTTGCATTGAGGGTCAGCGTGGCGGAGACTACCCGGGCGTCCTTGGGGAGTGCGGAGGTGTCGAAGCGGAACAGCAGACGGTCGGGTGTGAGTGGGCCCTGAAGATGGACCAGATCGGTCTCGTGCCAGGTCTCTTCGGGCAGGTCAGGGTTCAGCCACGTATCGACCACCACATCTGGTCCCTCAAGGACGAGGACATTGGTGTCGCGGTAGGACACGGGGGTGGGCGGTGGTGTCACCCGCGCCAGAAACCGGCGCACCCGGAAGGGCCGGGTGACCCACAGTAGGAGCAAGCAGGCGAAGCAAGTGGCTGCGACAATCACTACACCACGAAGGACTGAGTGCTGCCGGCGTAAGGTCCAGAGGCTGCGGAGCCGGTCCGCAACGGGGGTGAGCACACCACGACGGTCGGGAGGAGTGGACGAAGGAGACCCGATGGCGACTCGAAGGGCCCGCCCGAGCTCGGAGGCTGCTTGGTACCGATCGTTGGGGTGCTTGCTCAGAGCCTTCAAAATCACCTTCTCAACAGCCACGGGCAGCTCCGGCCTAACAGATCGTGGAGACGGCAGCGGCGCGGTAATGTGCTTGAGGATTACGGCGTACGGCGTGTCCCCCTCAAAGGGCACACGCCCGGTGCAGAGCTGGTAGAGAAGTACCCCCAGGGCGTAGATGTCCGAGCGAGCGTCACCGCTCTCGCCTTGGCCCTGCTCCGGGGACATATACGCGGGGGTACCGAGCGTTCCGCCGCTCTCAGTGATGACGGTGGTATCCACCATGCGGGCGATACCGAAGTCCGTGAGCACCGGTCTTCCGGTGGGCGTGGATAGAACGTTGGATGGTTTGAGATCCCGGTGGACGATGCCGCGTCGGTGGGCGTGATCCAGCGCGTCCGCCAAAGCGCCGACAATGCGCTCCACCTCCTCCAGCTCCAGAAGCTTGTCCCGGCAGTCGAGGTCATGGAGCATGGATCGGAGTGAGACGCCCTCCAGATGCTCCATAACCAGGAAGGCAAGGTCGTCCTCAGTGTCAAAGTCGTAGACGCGGACGATGTGGGGATGGTCGAGTGCAGCCACCGCGCGGGCTTCACGATGGAAGCGTAGGGCGAAAGCCTCGTCAGCTGTGAGGTGTGGATGAAGGATCTTGATCGCGACGTAGCGATCAAGATCTGGCTGGTAGGCCTTGTAGATCTGGGCCATGCCGCCTTGGCCCAGTTTCTCTACGAGCCGGTACTTTCCAAGCGTCTTGCCGGCGACGTTGAACATGCGCCCCCTCCAGGCAGGGCAGCACTTGGCGGTCGTCAGGGTCCCTACCCCGGCGAAGGTTGCTGCAGAGAGTCGCTTCGCTCCGTGCGTCACGACCCGTGACGCACGGCCGCCGTCAATTTCGGTGCTACTACAGGTTCTACTTGTGTGGTGACACGCCGCCTGCTAGCGGAGCGTCGCAACGAGTATACTGGCGACGGAAGAACCTGTCAAGCATACGGATTTCTGCATCAGTCTTTGGATTGAGCGTCGTGAGCTCGGGGGCGTTGCTTGCTGGTCTCTCTGGGAGGGGGAGGCGTACGGGGATGGGGCTTGCGCTTGCGCGGTGCATCTGTCGATGGCGTGCAGCTCAGCGAAAGGGCGCGAGGAAGAGGTGAGGGTGCAAGAATCGGGGGTGTTGGAGGATGAGCAGCCGGCGCGAGTTCGTTAGAGGGTACCTACGCTGGTGCCCTCCGAGTGGACAATGGCTCCGCACCCAGAAAACAACAAGAGCCCTGCTACAAGCAGGGCCCCTACCGGTGCAGTTTGGAGCCGAGACCCCCAGAACCGCGCTAGACTGCCGAAAAGAGAGGAAGAAGTGGGCCGGGAAGGACTCGAACCTTCGAAGGCTGTGCCAGCGGATTTACAGTCCGCCCCCTTTGCCGCTCGGGACACCGACCCACGATGTGCTGCCTGCTGCTCGATTGTTGCGGGTTGCGCTAACAACCCGCAACCCTGAGCCGGCGATGGGATTCGAACCCATGACCTACTGATTACAAGTCAGTTGCTCTACCGACTGAGCTACACCGGCAGCAACGAAAATTATACCATGGCCGGTCCGAGCGTCAAGTGTGAGCATCGAGTTCCAACCGTGT
>CAZIWL010000281.1:0-2796 GCA_964542755.1 uncultured Anaerolineales bacterium | reverse complement strand
GGCGCTGCCGTATCTGATCGCGGAGTGGACGATGCTCACGGGCATTCAGGAGTTTCTGGTCGCCTTTCAACTCCGCCGCATCGTCGTAGGTTAAAGGAATGGTTTTTTTGGCCGAGGTTGTGGCTGTCGCTCTGGGCTATTTCTGGTCCTTCTGATTGAGACAGCACACGAGCATGGCACAAGGGTTGGGATTTGCCGTCAGTCCCCCAGCGATTATCCGGAGTTCGCGGCGTTCCTGGTGAAGGAGGGCATCGACTCACCGTCCCCGAATCCGGACAGCATGATTGAGGTGAAGCGGCGCGTGGCTAAGCAGGAGCACGCCTGGGCAGTATCTCCCATCGCAATTGGAGCGGTGGGCGAAATCCCAAAGAATCCGCACCGAGAATGGCGAGCACAGTCGCATAGAATAGTCAAGGAGAGATGATAATGACCGGCGAGACGACGCGGTTGGATCCAGCAAAGCTCTATCACTACACAGACCCGGAGCAGTTGGGCTTCACGACGACGGAGGAGGTCGAGGACCTCAAGGAGGTCATAGGACAGCCGCGGGCCATGGAGGCGATGCGGTTCGGCATGGGCATAGCCGAGAAGGGTTACAATATCTATGCCATGGGTCCGACAGGCATTGGCAAGCGGTCGCTGATGCGGCAGTCCTTCGAGGACCGGGCCGAGCAGGAGGAGCCGCCGTCGGACTGGTGCTACGTGAAGAATTTCGACGATGACAACAAGCCCCGGGCGATTGAGCTGCCGGCAGGCATGGGCGTGACCTTCCGGGACGACATGGAGGAGCTGGTCGAGCAGTTCGACACGGCGCTGTCCGCGGCATTCGAGAGTGAGGAGTATCAGTCCCGGCGCCAGTCGGTGATGGAGGAGTTCCAGGAGAGACAACAGCAAGGGTTCGAGGATCTCCAGCAGCGGGCAGGGGAAGAGGATGTGCGTCTCATCCGGACGCCCGCGGGGCTGGCCGTGGCCCCGGTACGGGACGGGGAGGTTCTATCCCCTGACGAGATCCAGGAGCTGTCCGAGGAGGAACAGGAGAAGCTTCAAGAGAAGGTGGAGGAGATGCAGGATGAGCTGCAGGGTATCCTCCGCCAGGTACCAGGATGGCAGCGGAAGATGCGGGAGCGCCTGGACGAGCTTAATCGGGAGATGGCGAATCTGGCCATCGGCGGACTGATCGACGAGCTACGGGAAGCGTACTCGGATTACCCAGAAGTTGTGGATCACCTGGACGCGGTCCAGGAGGACGTGGTAGAGAACGCCGAGATGTTCTTACCGCAGCAGGGGGGTCAGCAGCAGGGGGCGCAGCAGGCGCTGCAGCAGATGCTCCAGGGCGGCGATGCGCAGGGGCGGCGAGCCATGGTGCGGGAGGCCCTGATGCGGCAATACAAGGTCAACGTCCTGGTGGACAATAGCGACCTTGAGCACGCGCCCGTGGTCTACGAGGACAATCCCACATACCAGAACCTGATTGGGCGGATCGAGCACAGGGCCCAAATGGGCGCGCTCATGACCGACTTCCATCTGATCAAGCCGGGGGCGCTACACAAGGCGAACGGTGGGTATCTGATGCTGGATGCTCGTAAGGTGCTGACGGAGCCCTACGCGTACGAGGCACTCAAGAGAGTCCTCGATTCGGGCCGTCTTCGGGTCGAATCTCTGGGGCAGCAGTTGAGCTTAATCAGCACGGTCTCGCTGGAGCCGGAGGAGATCCCACTGGAGGTGAAGGTGGGGCTCTACGGGAACCGGATGATCTACTACCTATTGACTCAATATGACCCGGACTTCGCAGACCTGTTCAAGGTGCAGGCGGACTTCCACGAGGAGATGGACCGGACGGAAGAGGATCAGAGGGTCTACGCCCGTCTGATCGGGACGATGGTCCGGGAGGCGGAACTCCAGCCTTTCGACCAGGGCGCGGTGGCGCGGGTGATCGAGCACAGCGCCCGCCTTGCTGGGGATTCCGAGAAGCTCTCCACTAAGGGGGAGAGCGTCCGGGACTTGCTGCGCGAGGCGAACCACTGGGCGAAGGAGAACGGCAACGGCGTGGTGACCGCCGGCGACGTCCAGCGAGCCATCGACGCCCAGGAGTACCGGGCGGACCGGCTCCGCGAGAGGATGCAGGAGGCGATCCTACGGAACACCGTCCTGATTGACACGGACGGCGAGGAGGTGGGGCAGATCAATGGGCTCTCCATCATCCCCTTGGGAGGCTTCATGTTCGGCAGGCCAACGCGCATTACGGCCCGGACCCGGATGGGAAAGGGTGAGGTGCTCGACATCGAACGTGAGGTGGAACTGGGCGGTCCGATCCACTCCAAGGGTGTGCTGATCCTTGGGGGGTTCATGGCGGCCCGTTACGCGGAGGATCGGCCCCTATCGCTCTCGGCAAGCCTGGTCTTTGAGCAGTCCTACAGCCGTGTGGACGGCGACAGCGCCTCGTCGGCAGAGCTGTACGGGCTGCTGTCCGCGCTGGCGGAGGCGCCGATCAAGCAGTCCATGGCGGTGACCGGCTCGGTCAACCAGAAGGGCGAGGTGCAGGCTATTGGAGGTGTGAATCAGAAGATCGAGGGGTTCTTCGATATCTGCAAAGAGCGAGGGCTCACGGGTGATCAAGGTGTGCTTGTTCCCGCGAGCAACGTGAAGAACCTCATGCTTCGGAAGGACGTGGTGGAGGCGGTCGAGGCCGGCGATTTCCACGTCCACGCCGTTGGACACGTCGATGATGGTATCGAGATTCTGACGGGCATCCCGGCCGGGGAAAGAAACAAGGAAGGGGCTTACCCCGAGGGGACT
>CAZIWL010000280.1:0-2818 GCA_964542755.1 uncultured Anaerolineales bacterium | reverse complement strand
ATGCTAAGTGATTTCAGTAGGATAGAAACCTGCAACCGAATTCTGACGCGGTAGTTGGTTGTTTGATGCCGAGTTAGCATTTTTTGAAAAGGATATGTTCAATTTTTCAGGCCTCTCAACGGCAACAGTTTGGAACACTGATGAGAAACATTTTTTCGGGATATGATCATTTTGCGCTGGACCTTGCTCCATTTCTTTGCTATGGGAAAATGGCAAAGGAGGACTGGTATGATCACGGCAAGAGACAATCAACGATTTTGTGGCCGGGACTTTACCCGCGAAGAGCTTTGCTTGATCCAGGAAGTGGTCGAGACCTGTGCAGGGATCAGTCGAACCGAGCTTGCGCACACGGTGTGCGAACTGCTGGATTGGCGGCGCGTAAACGGGGGGCTCAAAGCCCGCGAGTGTCTGGACCTGCTGGGCCTTCTGGAAGGCCAGGGGTTTTTGAAGCTTCCGGAGAGTCAGCAGACCGGACCGAGGAAAGGGACGAGGCGGCACATTGCGCCGGCGACAGGCGATGCACCCTGGGCCAGCCTGACCGGCAGTGTAGGGGCGTTTTTGCCCTTGGATGTGGAGTTGGTAAAGAGTCAGAAACAGCGTCAGCTCTTCAAGGACCTTGTAAGCGGGTATCACTATCTGGGATATGCCATGGCCTGGGGGGCGAGGCTTCAATACCTGGTCTATGTGAGCCGGCCGCGGCGGCAAGTGGTTGGGTGTGTTCAGTTTTCGAGCCCGGCCTGGCGGATAAAAGCCAGGGACCAATGGATCGGCTGGGACGATGTGACCCGCGGGCAAAACCTTCAGCATATCGTCAACAACAGCCGGCTTCTGGTACTGCCGAGAATCCGCAATCTGGCCAGCACGCTGCTGTCCTCTGTTCTGAGACGACTGCGCACAGACTGGCCTCGGCAATACGGGCTGGATCCGTGGCTTGTAGAGACGCTTGTGGACCGGAAGCGGTTTCACGGAGGATGTTATCTTGCATCCAATTGGATTGCGCTGGGAGAGACTGCGGGCCGGGGCCGGATGGATCGCGCCCACGAGCGCCACGGGGCTCAGGTAAAGACCGTGCTGGTCTATCCGCTGGTCAAAAATGCCTTGCGGCGATTCATGTGCGGAGGGTAAGGGACGATGAATGCAGCGGTTGCACTGTCGTTCCGGGAAAGGTTTTACGACCAGTCGCGGCAAGAGTTCGAGGATATCGTCAGGAGCCTGGATTCCGAGGAGGTCCGGTCTATGACTCATAGCGAACTTGAGCGGGACCTTGAAAAGAAAGGCCGGGAATTGATGCGCAAATTGTTGCAGGAGCATTTGGAAGCCCGGGGCTCGGGAAAATGTGCGCAACCGGTCAAAGACGCCGACGGAGTTGAAAGGAATCGGGTGCGGGTGCAGGAGCGAAAGCTTGAGACAATTTTTGGCACTGTCACGACTGAGCGGGCGGGCTACGGGCAGGAGAAAAGCCGGAGCCTGCATCCGCTGGATGCCGAGCTCAATCTGCCCGATGAGCGTTACTCCCTTGAGCTTCGCCGCCGCGTAGCTGAAGAAGCCGCAAAGAGTTCCTTTGACGAAACGCTTGAGAGTATCGGTAAAACCACCGGTGGTCATGTTCCCAAACGCCAGATCGAAGAGCTTGTGATGCGGGCAGCCCAGGACTTTGACGCGTTCTACCAGATGCGCCAAGGACAGCCTGCCGAAGTTGAACACACAGGTCCGATACTGGTGATGAGTGTCGACGGCAAAGGAGTGGTGATGCGCACCCAGGATCTGCGGGAGCAAACCCGAAAGGCTGCTCTGAAGCGCAAGCACAAGATGGGTGCGCGACTCTCCAAGGGGGAGAAGAAAAACGCCAAGCGCATGGCTACAGTTGCGGCTGTGTACACGATTGTGCCCTTTGTACGCAAGCCCGAAGATCTGATCTCCGAAAACGACTCTGCCCGTGCCGGTCCGCCCCGCCCTCGACCCGAGCAAAAGCGCGTCTGGGCGAGCTTGGAAAAGACTCCGGAAGAGGTGATTGAAAAAGCATTCGAGGAGGCTTTCAGTCGAGACCCTAAACATCAGAAGAGGTGGGCGGCTCTGGTCGATGGCAATAAGCCTCAGATCCGCATCCTGCGTCGTATGGCCAAAAAGAAAGGCATCGATCTGACTGTCATTGTCGATGTCATTCATGTGATCGAATACCTGTGGGATGCCGGCAGAGTCTTTTACCCAACCGGTTCGGAACTGGAAGACTGGGTTCGGGTTCGGCTTATTGAAATCCTGAGGGGAAATGCCGGCTATGTGGCCGGAGGCATGCGCCGCAGCGCCACTTTGCGCAGCCTCGCCTCGGCAGAGCGCAAAGCCGTGGATGCCTGCGCCAATTATCTGCTCACCTATAGACCCTATTTGAAATACAATGATTACCTTGCTCAAGGCTTTCCCATCGCCACGGGAGTCATTGAAGGCGCCTGCCGTCATTTGGTCAAAGACCGTATGGAAATGACCGGAGCCCGCTGGAGCCTCATCGGCGCCGAAGCGGTCTTGCGTCTTCGCGCCTTGCGCTCCAGCCACGATTTTGATGAGTACTGGACCTTCCATGAATCTAAAGAGTATGAACGCAACCATCGCGCCCTCTATGCTGAGGGCATTGTACCGCCCACTATAAAACCCCGTTCTGCTTGCAAACGCAGTCATCTGAAAGCTGTAAAATAAGGACATTTTCGTTATGGAGTTTGATACCATATACTAAAAACTGCTGCTCAAGGTCGTTCTAAAAGAGCCGCACCCATATCAGATACCGTGACACAAATTCCGACGGAGAGTATTGAGTTTCCGAATTGAT
>CAZIWL010000279.1:0-2932 GCA_964542755.1 uncultured Anaerolineales bacterium | reverse complement strand
GCCAGCGCCTTCAACGTCACCGCCAACCTCATCCAGGCGGCCATCGAATTCGGCCGCTCCGTCGCCCTGGCCCGCCTCCTCGACCCCGAGGCCTTCGGCGTCTACGGCTACGCCGGCTCCTGGATCGCCGCCACCGCCACCGTCGCCAGCTTCGGCCTCGGCTCCGGCCTCCTCCACCGCGCCCGGGAGAGCGAGGGCGAACTCGCCCTCCGCGTCCACTTCACCCTCTCCCAGACCTTCAGCCTCGTCTGGGCCGTCGCCCTCGCCACCGCCGCCCTCTTCCTCATCCCGGACACCATGCCCGCCCACACCGTATGGGTCCTCTGGATCATGATCGGCTCCAGCCTCGTCAGCGGCCTCTCGGAGACCACGCGCATCCTCCTCGTGCGCCGCGTCGTCTTCCGCCGCATCGCCCTTATGAACACCCTCTACGCCGTCCTCTCCACCGCGGTCGCCGTCACCATGGCCTGGCAGGGCTTCGGCGTCTGGAGCCTCGTCGCCACCAACGTCGTCCGCGCCGTCCTCAACACCGTCGGCTACCTCATCTACCGCCCGGCCTGGCGCCCGCGCGTCGGCTGGTCCGGGGACGTCGCCCGCTACCTCCTCGACTTCGGCCGCAAGTCCTTCCTGGCCTCCATCCTCAGCCGCGCCCTCGACCAGGTGGACGACCTCTGGACCGGCACCGTCCTGGGCGACGCGTCCCTCGGCCTCTACGGGCGCGCCTACCGCTTCGCCACCTACCCCCGCTCCGTCCTCGCCGCCCCCCTCAACGCCGTCGCCTCGGGCACCTACGCCGAGCTCAAGGGCCAGCGGAAGCGCCTCTCCCAGGCCTTCTTCCGCGTCAACGCCTTACTAGTCCGCACCGGCTTCCTCGCCGCCGGCCTTCTGGCCCTCACCGCCCCGGAACTCATCCGCATCCTCCTGGGGGCCAAGTGGGCGGGCATGATCCTCACCTTCCGCCTCATGCTCCTCTTCACCCTCCTCGACCCCATCAAGGGCACCATCGCCAGCCTCTTCGTGGCCGAGGGCTGCCCGGAGAAAACTGTGCGCGCCCGCGCCGTCCAGCTGGCCGTCCTCGTGGCGGGCCTCCTCCTGCTCGGACCCCGCTACGGCATCGAGGGCGTCGCCGTCGCCGTCGACCTAATGCTGGCCGTCGGCATCGTCCTCCTCCTCCTCTGGCAGGCCCGCGCCCACGTCGACATCACCGTCCCGCGCCTCTTCGCTGCGCCCACCGTCGCTCTGATCATCGCCATGGCCGCCGGACGCGGCGCCATCGAGCTCCCCGGTGTCATGGGCGCCGACTGGCGCACCGGGGCCGTCAAAGCAGCCCTCTTCCTCCCTCTCTACGCCGGCATCCTGTTTGCCCTGGAGCGCAAGCAACTCCACCTCGTCATCGAAACCGCGCGCAAAATGCTCCCCGACAGCTTCCTGGACCGCACCTTCATTAACCGCCTCCGCGGCCGGATCTAGAACCCCAGCGATTTGTCTGCAAGTCTTGCGCCGCTCCGCGTCACGAGTAGAATACCCATTGGCAACGAAGCAACACAGAGGCCCACTGAGACTCCCCAGAGAAACACAGAGCACCCTCCGTGCAACGCTGTGTGACGCCTCATCATCGATCCGTGTCGAGAGGGCCTTCTGGCAGCGGTATGGCCTCCAGACCTTGGGCCTCGCCCTGGACCTGGTAGAATCGGCGAGGACGCATCGGCTGGTGGAAATCGGGTGAAGGAGCGAGTCCGCAATCCGTCCTGCGTGACGCATGACACGTAACGCCCGACTCCTAGAGGAGGATAGCTGAGCCGTGGAGACGAAGACCATCCGCGCGCGCAAGACCGATGATGGAGGATTGCTCGTGGACGAAGATCTACTGCGAGACGCCCGACTGGGCCCGCAGGTACGGATTGTCGTCCAAGAGGGAGAGATTCGCCTTCTGCCGGATGAGGAAGAGCGTGACTGGGCCGAGGCATTGGATGAGCTCGCAGGCTGCCTGGGTCAAGAGCCGGCCGAGGCATACGATTTCGACTTGAAACGAACCTATCCCTATGAAGCTTGAGGACGTCGTTGAGGGGCGGGTCTACGTAGACGTCAACGTATTCTATATGTACCTCCGTTCGGATCCTGAGCATCTCGATACCCTGCGATCATTCTTCCGGCGGATGGTCAGAGGCGATATCACGGGGTATACCGCAGTCCTCACGATGGATGAGTTGTCCTACCGACTACTTCTGGGAAGGCTCAGGGATGCTTCCGAGGGCAATCCGCTGGATATCCTCCGCGAGCGTGGGGAAGATGCCGTTAGAACGTACGCGCCGGAGATCGAGACCGCACTTCGCAAGCTCCTCAGGTTACCTCACTTGGAGCTGGCCCCCGTTCTTCCAGGTGATGTCCCCGCGATGCTTCGAAACGTGAGCGCCTTCGGGCTGCTGCCAAGGGATGCCCTCCACGTGGCAGTGATGGCGCGGCTCGACCCAGATCAGATCGCGACGGATGACCGGGACTTCGACCGCGTGCCGGGTACTGAGCGCCACTGGCTGATCAACGAGCCTGAATCGTTGTTCGCAGGTCGGCAGGCTTGATGGAGGACCTCTCAAGGATAACTCAAGATCTCTCCGAGCCCGGGTTCCGTGAATCTCAGCGCATCTCCGTGCAACTCTGTGTGACGCCTCACCATCACTCCCTGCAATCCGTAGTTGACATCTGCAGCGCCGGTGCTAAAATTCAGCCGCTGAACATTGGAGACTGAGACCTGACAGGTTTGGCGAGCTGTGCTCGCATCGAACTTTCGCCGGCATCCCAGAGTCCTGCTGTGTTTCGACGCATCCGGCAAAACCTGTCAGGTCTTACCGAAACCTATGGCCAACACAGAACACGACCTGCGCATCCTGGAAGCGCTGGAAGAAGAGCCGGACACCACCCAGGCGGGCCTGACCGC
>CAZIWL010000278.1:0-2939 GCA_964542755.1 uncultured Anaerolineales bacterium | reverse complement strand
TGCTGTCACGAATCATCTCTAGCCAATCCACGGTCGGTCCGCGACAACTCGTTAGTGCACCCGGGCGGGCGGTGCGACTTGACAACCTCGAGACAGGTGCTATGATGGCACTACTATGCAACGAGAGAGACGGCAGAATCTGGGCCACGGCCATCACGCTCATCATCAGCCTAGGTGCCCCCTACCGGGAGGTCTTGACTGACCTACCTGCGCGAGATTCCGCCTTTGCGGCCCTCCCGGTTTTCCGGCGAGGGCTTTTTTGTTTTCTGAGCACGTTCTGTGAGGCCGAACCCCTCCACGGCCCGGCCTCACCCCTGGAGGAGAACCCGATGAACCGAAATGAGAAGATCCGTCTTTCGCTGCCCAGCAAGGGGCGCATGGGGGAGGCGGCGCTGGAGCTGCTGGCGGACTGCGGCCTGAGGGTGAGGAAGACGAACCCCCGCCGCTACGCCGCGTCCATCCCCACGCTGCCCGGCCTTTCCGTCCTCTTTCAGCGCCCTGCCGACATCGTCGTCGGCGTGCGCGATGGGAGCGTCGACTTCGGCGTGACCGGCATGGACCTGGTGGCTGAACGGCGCGGCGCCAACGGCAGCGTGCTGGTGGTCCACGATGATCTAGGTTTCGGCTGCTGTCGTCTTGCGCTGGCCGTGCCCGAGGGTTGGCGGGACGTGGAGACGACGGCCGACCTGGCCTCCCACGCCCATGCGCTGGATCGACCCCTGCGGGTGGCGACGAAGTTTCCGAACCTCACCGGCGAGTTCCTCCGAGATCACGACGTGGGCTCTTACGACCTGGTCGAGGCGGAGGGTGCGTTAGAGGTGGCGCCCACCATCGGATACGCCGACGTGATCTGTGATCTGGTGTCGTCGGGTCAGACGCTCCGGGATAACCGCCTGCGCCCGCTGGAGGACGGCGTCGTGATGCGCTCCCGGGCGGTGCTGATTGCGAATCGCGCGGCGCTGAGGACGCGCCCCAAGGCGCTTGAGGTGGCGCGGCTCATGCTCGAGTACATTGAGGCCCACGCTCGGGCCGAGGAGCACCTGGCCGTCTTCGCCAATATGCGGGGGGAATCGCCGGAGGCGATCGCCGCGCGGATGTTCGAGCAGGAGACCCTGGGGGGCCTCCAGGGGCCGACGATCTCGCCGGTGGTGGGTCGGGACGGGGAGGGGTGGTTCGCTGTCCACATCGTGGTGCGGCGGAAGGCGCTCTTTGACGCCGTGGCCGAGCTGCGTGCCATCGGGGGGAGCGGGGTGGTGGTCAGCCCGGTGGCCTACATCTTCGAGGAGGAGCCCGACCGCTGGCGTGCCATGATGGACCGGCTGGACGGCGGGACCGATGACGAGAACGGAGTGGGACGATGATCAAGATCTACGACGACCTGGAGGAGGCGCGGAGGACGGTGCTCCGTCGGCAGGATCTGTCGGTGGAGGATGAGGTACCCGAGACGCTACGGGCCGGCATTCGAAGCGTGTTTGGCGAGGATCTGATGCCCGAGGAGGCGACGGCTAGGATCCTGGCCGACGTCCGACAGCGCGGGGACGCGGCGGTGCGCGATTGGACCGCCCGCGTCGACGGCGTGACGCCGGCGGCGTTGGAGGTGGACCGGGCCGAGTGGGAGGCCGCCTGCGGCCGGGTGGAGGAGGACCTGCGCGAGGCGCTGGAGCTGGCCGCGGAGCGAATCCGCGACTTCCACGCCCGCCAGCCCATTGCGTCCTGGGAGAGTGAGGAGATGGGCGGACGGATGGGTCAGCGCGTGACGCCGCTGGCGCGCGTGGGCGTCTACGTGCCGGGAGGAACGGCGGTTCTGCCCTCGTCCCTTCTGATGAGTGCCATCCCTGCGCGGGTGGCGGGGGTGGATGAGGTGATCGTCTGCACACCGCCGGGGAAGGATGGGAAGGTACCGGACGTGACGCTGGTCGCGGCGGAGATCGCCGGCGTCGACCGGGTCTTCGTCGCCGGAGGCGCTCAGGCCGTGGCCGCCATGGCTTACGGCACGGCGTCGATCCCCCGGGTGGACAAAGTCGTGGGCGCGGGCGGGCTCTTCACCACGCTGGCCAAGCGGCAGGTCTACGGCATCGTGGGCCTCGACGGCCTCTACGGGCCGACGGAGACGGTCGTCGTGGCCGACGACTCCGCCGACCCCGCCTGGGTGGCGGCTGATCTCCTGGCGCAGGCCGAGCACGACGTGCTCGCCACGGCCATCCTCCTCACGCCGTCCCGGCGCCTGGCCGAGGCAGTGCACGGCGAGGTGCGGGCCCAGACGGCGCGGCTCGGGCGGCGGGAGGTGATCGAGTCCTCGCTGGCAGGGCAGGGCGGCATTGTGATCACCCCCGACCTGGCTACCGCGATCCGGCTTGCTGATGGCTTCGCCCCGGAGCACCTCTGCCTCTCGATGGAGGAGCCGGAGGTGTGGGCCGGGCGGATCCGGAATGCCGGCGGCCTCTTCCTGGGCGAGCACTCCTGCGAGGTGCTGGGCGACTACGTCGCCGGCCCCAGCCACGTGATGCCCACGGGGGGCACGGCCCGCTTTGCCTCGCCGCTCAACGTGCTGGATTTCGTGAAGATCACGAACGTGATCGGCCTGGACGCGGAGACGGCGCGGCGCTTGAGCCCGGAGGCGGTTCGTGTGGCGACGGCCGAGTCCCTCTCGGCCCACGCCGCGGCGGCAGCGGCCAGGGGGCGCACCCCGGAGCCGGTGACCGGGGAAGCGTAGGGACGTCATGGGGACCCCAGCGCGGGGACCCTGGCAGCAGTGGAGGTGAGGAAGGTGGATACGATTCGACCGCATCACGCGTACCTGGACGTGCTCGAGCCGTACGAGCCGCCGGATCTGGCGGCGGCTGCCGAGCGGGCGGGCGTCGAGGTGGACGAGCTGATCCGGATGATCGCGAACGAGAACCCCTTCGGCCCGTCGCCGCGGGTGATGGAGGCCCTGGGTG
>CAZIWL010000277.1:0-2941 GCA_964542755.1 uncultured Anaerolineales bacterium | reverse complement strand
ACCCTCGACCCCCACAATGCCATTGTGGTGCGCTCCCAACTGCGCTACGGGCCCAAGAGTTAAGCTGATGGAGCTGAGGGGACTCGAACCCCTGACCTCTACAGTGCGATTGTAGCGCTCTCCCAACTGAGCCACAGCCCCTTGGCAGCAGACGGGCTACCCCCAGCTATCCCCGTCAGCGCGTCGTATAGTATACCGGCTTTGACACGTTTGTCAAGGATGCGTTTGCCGAGGGGTGCGCTAGCGAGTTGTCCGGCGTGCGCCCAGGTGCGATGCACCTGACAGGCGTGTGCGCATGGAAAGCTTGCTAGAACACCCTTTACCGAGCACTGCAGCGATGCGGCGTCAGACCCGCGTTTGGTTGTCACATAGGGGCGCTCTCGTGTCCCGCGGAACGCGCCCCGATCCCTGCGGGTCACCCTCGATCCTGCGGTCTCTCTCAGCACGGCGGGAGTTGCGCATCTGTCCAATCCTTGCGAGCCTTCCCTGACGGGCCGTGCAGCGCCACACCCTAGCTCTGTCGGTCGCTCCCCGTCTCCCCTTCCCCCGACCACGCCCGCATCGCCTCCCGCACCGACCGCGTCATCTCCCTCGCATAGTCCGAGGAAAACTTCCGCACGTAGACCTGCTGCCCCACGTTCGCCGCCCCATCCGTGAACGGCCCCCGCTTCCGGCTCTTCGCCATCTCCAGAAGACCCTCGTCCTCCAGCCGGCGGTACCCGTCCTTGAAGTGGACGCATGCCTGTGGGAACCGGGATGTCAGCGGCCGCTCCGGCCCATCCGGCCGGGGATACCCGAAGCAGACCATCGAGATCGGGAAAGTATACCTCGGCAGGCCCAGAAGCTCCTGGTGATACGCATGCCGCTCCATGATGTCGCCGATGTAACACGAGCCGAGACCCAGCGACTCCGCAGCAATGACGGCTGTCTGCGCCGCGATCAGGGCATCGCAGCACGCGAGCATCAGATCCCCTTCGCTGGGCCGCCGCATCGACGCCCCTCTCTCCTCGCACAGCGCCGGCACCCCCGACGCAGCGAACACATCCATCCACCGCTGGTAATCCGCCAGGAAGATGAGCACCAGCGGCGCTCGCGCGATGAACGGCTGATTGTCGCAGGAGACCGCCAGCTTCTCCTTGATCCCGTCATCCTCGATCTCGAGGATCGAGTACAGCATCAGGTTCCCCGCTGTCGGGGCCCGCATCGCCGCCTGGATGATCGCCTCCACCGTCGACCGCTCGACGGCTCGGTCGTCATAACCCCGCAGCGACTGCCGTTGGTGAATCAATCTCAGCGTCTCGTTCACGTCCCACCTCCAAGAGGGCCCTCCGTCAGAGGAACCTGCTCAAACATCCATCGCCCAAAGAAGCCCGCCGGGGGCTGGTCCTGGTCAAGCCCGGTCCTCTCTCGCTCCGGACCCCGCTCGCTACTCCCACGACCAGACACCCATACTCCCCTCATCCACGAGGATCGGGTCCGCGCCGCGTTCCGCCTCAACCTCCACCAATCGGACCCGATCCGTTTCCTGGTCGTCCCGCTCCGCATATACCAGATACCGGCCGTCCGGCGACCAGAACCGGTGGCTCTGAGCGTACTGGTCGAAGCTGTGGATCACGAAGCGCATCAGGGGCGACGGTAGGAAAGCCCTATAGCCCCGGTCCCGGCCCAGCTCCGGGTCGAAGACCCGCCACTGCATCCACACCTCGTTCGGCAGATCCAGTCGCGACAGGTACGCCAGCTTCCGCCCGTCGGGGCTCCAGAAGAACCCCAGCACGTTGAACGCATCGTCCGTCAGCTGCCGCCGCTCGCCCGACACAGGGTCCAGCAACCAGACCGGACTGTAGAACTCAGCCCCAGGCCAGGCTCGCTCGGCGTAGGCCACCCGGCTCCCGTCCGGGGACCAGACGAAGGCCGTGCCCGCGCCGCTCGTCTGCAAGAGCCTGGCGCTCTCGCCCCGCGCGGACCGCAGCAGATGATCGTCCCCCTCGGCCTCGACCACCGCCAGCCACGCATCGCCGCGGGGCCGCCACGCCGGCGCCCGGAAGGCGCCCGGCGCGTGGGGCAGCACCTGGCGCCCGTCGGTCTGCACGTCGTAGAGCCCCAGCTCGGCGGCGGGATTCTGCCGCAGTGCCCCGCCCGTGTGCCAGAGGAGCTGCCCTCCCTCTGGTGCCCACGAGACGTAAAACGGTCGCCCGACGGCCACGAGCACGTCGCGCACGCCGTCCCCCGAGGCGCCGTCCGTATAGATGAGATGGAGCCCCACGCCGTTCGGTTCCTCGATCATATAGGCGAGGGCCGGACAGCGCGCATCGTCATTCGGGCAGGCTGGCGCCCCGTAGACGTAGATCACAAAGTGGTCGTCGTTCTCCGCCACCAGCTCTGCCGGCTCGTCGAGCGCTGGCTTCACGTACAGCTCACTCCACGCGTCGTCCTGGGTTCGCGTGACCGCGGCGAAGGCCAGCGATCCGTCCCGCAGCCATGCGACCCGGTGATACGACCGTCCTTGCCCCTCCGGCGGTGCCGTGGCGTCGTCCGTCACCTGGCTGGGCTCACCCTGGTCCGGCGACGTTACCCACACGTTCCCGTCCAAGCCGACGTAGGCCAGCCTTCCAGCCGACCTGCTCGGTGGCGGGGTGGGGCGCTCCGTGGGCTCCATCACCCTCGTCTGCGGAGGTGGCGCGTCGGCCGGCCCGGCGTAGCCCAGGCACGCCGGGAGCGCCGCGAGAGCGATCAGCCCGGTCGCCCAGCGGGCCCGTCGGTGCCCCATCTGCATGCTCTGTCGTTGCATTCCGCCGCCCATCTAGGGAAACACCCGGTGACTAGTACACGTAGGCGTAAGCCCCTCCCCGGTTAAGAGTTGGTGGAGAGCGCCGGCTGAGTAGCGTTGCCCTGAGACTGTCGAAGGGTAGCGAAGCGACGTATAGAAGCGAAGCGACGTATA
>CAZIWL010000276.1:0-2962 GCA_964542755.1 uncultured Anaerolineales bacterium | reverse complement strand
TCACCTTTTACGAGGACATCAAGCCGCTGCTGGACAAGGGGTTGATCAAGGGCGGGTCGCTGGAGAACGCGGTGGTGATCCGTGGCGAGGAGGTCCTTTCGAAGGAGCCGATGCGCTTTGACAACGAGTTTGCCCGTCACAAGGCCCTGGATCTGATCGGCGACCTGCTGCTTTCCGGGAAGCGCATCACGGGCCACGTGATCGCGGTTGCACCGGGCCACGGCCCGAACACGCGGATGGCGGCGCTGCTCAAGAAGGAATACGTGCGGATGCGCTCGATGGTTCCGCCGGTCGAGCTTCCCTACGGCGAGGCCGTGCTGGACACGAGGGAGATCTTCAAGATCCTGCCGCACCGGGCGCCCTTCCTGCTGATCGACCGGGTGGTGGACTTTCCGACCGAGCTGAAGTGCCGGGCGGTCAAGAACGTCACGTATAACGAGCCGTATTTCGAGGGGCACTTTCCGAACCACCCGGTGATGCCGGGGGTGCTGCAGCTTGAGGCGATGGCGCAGGCCGCCTCGGTTCTGGTGATGCGTCTGCCGGACAATGCGGGCAAGATCGGGTATTTCATGTCGGCGGACAACGTCAAGTTCCGGCGTCCGGTCTTTCCGGGCGACACGCTTCTCATTGACGCGGAGATCGTGAAGATGCGGCGCAGCGTGGGTCTGGCGGTCTGCCAGTGTCTGGTCCAGGGCGAGATTGTGTCCTCGGCCGAGCTCAAGTTTGCGGTCATGGACGCCTGACGGCGCCGTTGGTGGTGCGCGGGGCGTCGTCGGCGGGGGCGGGGATCGCGGGAGGGCGCGTTTGTGCTAGACGCCCGGCGGCCGAGGTGGAGAATCCGTGGGGCGGCGGCCGGGCGGCCTGGCAGGATGGTCGCGGCAACCCACCAACTGGAAGCAAGAAAGGAAACAGGACGATGAGCATGAAGACTGGGATGAGACAGGGCATGGCGGTGTCGGGGATCGTGCTGGGGCTGGCGTTGCCGGCGGCGGCGGCGGACGCCCCGGCAACCGGGCGCCGCGAGAGGGCCTTCACGGTCGGGAGCAGGTATCTGGTGATGCCGATCGAGAACAAGGGCAAGGGGGGCACGACGATCCACCTGTTCGTGGGCGATGAGAAGGTGCGCCAGTACCAGCTGCACCCGGCGCCATCCGCGGACAAGACCGACTGGCACGCCTATTTCACGATCGAGCGTTACAAGGGCAAGGAGGCCCGGGTGGTGGTCGACGCGGCCACCGAGGAGGGCTTCGCGCTGATCCGGCAGTCGGACACGATACCGGGCGAGGAGGAATTCCACAAGGAGCCGCACCGGCCGCAGTTTCACTTCACCCAGAAGGTGGGCTGGAACAACGATCCCAACGGCATGGTCTACCACGGGGGCAAGTGGCACCTGTTCTTCCAGCACAACCCGGTGGCCCTGCCGTGGGGCAACATGACCTGGGGGCACGCCACCAGTCCGGACCTCGTGCACTGGCAGCAGCAGCCCAACAAGCTCTTCCCGAAGACGATGGCCAGGGGCGACTGCTTCTCCGGCGGCGCCACCGTGGACCGGAGGAACACCGCGGGCTGGGGCGAGAACGCGCTGGTGGCCTTCTTCACCGACACCGGCTGCGGGGAGGCCGTGGCTTACAGCACCGACGGGGGCGGGACCTTCACGTATTACGAGGGCAACCCGGTGGTGAAGCACCGCGGGCGCGACCCGAAGGTGATCTGGTATGCCTATGAGAAGAACGAACCGCCGCTTGACGACCGGGCGAAGGAACTCGGCGGGCACTGGGTGATGGTGGTGTATGACGAGCACCCGCAGCACGGGCGCAACGCGGCCTTTTACACCTCGACCAATCTCAGGGAGTGGACCGAGCAGAGCCACCTGCCCGGATACTACGAGTGCACCGAGTTGTTCGAGCTTCCGGTCGATGGGGACGCCGGAGAGACCCGCTGGGTGGTCTATGCCGCCGACGCCAAGTATGCGGTCGGGCGATTCGACGGCAAGGTGTTCAAGCCGGACCACGAGGGCAAGCACCAGGTCCACTGGGGGCCGTATTACGCGTCCCAGACCTTCAACAGCCCGCCGGACGGTCGCAGGATCCAGATGGGCTGGCTGCGGGTCAACTCCCCCGGCCCCTACAACCAGCACTTTAGTTTCCCGCACCGGCTGACGTTGCGCACCACCGCCGACGGGATCCGGATGTTCGCCAAGCCGGTGAAGGAGATCGAGACGCTGCGCGCCCAGAGCCACCGGGCCGAGGCCGGAGGGCTGGCCGCGGGCAAGCCGGTGAGCGTGCCGGTCGGCAGCGATCTGCTCGACGTCCGTCTTGCCGTCGAGGTCGGCGACGCCAAGACGATCGAGTTGGCCCTGCCGGGCCGGTCGGTCAAGTACGATGTGAAGGGCGGCAAGCTGGATAAGACCCCGCTCGCCGCGGTCGACGGCCGGGTCAGCATCCAGGTGCTGGCCGACCGGTCGCTGACCGAGATCGTCGGCAACGACGGGCGGGTCTACATCTCCGGCGGCGGGCCGGCCAGGACCGAGGCCACGGAGGTCACCGTCACCGCCCACGGCGGCGATGCGAAGCTGCTTTCCCTGGAGGTCCACGAGCTGAAGTCGATCTGGGGCGACTGATAGTTGGGCGGGCGGGGACGCGTATGGTCCCGGTGATGACAGCTCGCGGTCTGGCGTTAGCGGTGATGCTTCCGGCGTCGACGGTCCTTGCGGGCGCCGGTCCGGGGGTGGGGGGCTCCGGGCGGCCGGTGGCGGATGGCGCGGACCTCGCGGCCGTGCTCGGCAGCACCCCGATCCTCTACACCCGGCGGCCGCCCGACCGGGACGGGACAACCCCCTTTTCCCCAGCCCTGGGTCTGGTCCAACGGCTGTTTCAGGGCGTTCCCCGAGAAAGCAAATTCTAGCAGACGGATACGGATTCCCTTTCGATCACCCGCACCTGGCCTTCGCCAAAAGGATCCG
>CAZIWL010000275.1:0-2972 GCA_964542755.1 uncultured Anaerolineales bacterium | reverse complement strand
CGTCGTGACCTCCAGCGTCATAGCCTCTGGAGACCCAGATCCCCTGCTCGACCCCCTCCAACTCAACGGCGGGGAGACGGAAACCCACGCCCTACGCCCCGGCAGTCCGGCCATCGACGCTGGCAATGACGCCTATGCCACGGCCACGGACCAGCGGGGCGTGGCGCGCCCGGCTGGTCAGCACTGCGACATCGGCGCGTACGAATACGAGCCCCCCAGCACCCTCTACGTCGACGACAGCTGGACCGGCCCGGGTGATGCGGGGGGACATATCTGGCACACCGACGCCTTCAGCAGTGTTCAGGAAGCGGTCGCAGCCGCCGCCGCGGGATCGACGATCGAGGTGGCCGCCGGCGCGTACACCGAGAGCATCACGGTCACCACACCCGGCCTGACCATCATCCTTGCCGACAAGGCCCTGATCCGGGGCAGCTCACCCTGTTTCACCGTCGAAGAGGATGACGTGACCATCACCAGCGCGACGCCGGGTATGGGTGTGTGTCAGCCAGACGGGGGTGACCACGGCATCCACGTCGCAGGAAGCGCGACGAACACGCTGGTCAACAACCTGGTGATCCGCGCCATCGAGATCGATGGATCCACCACCGCAACCGCCGACGGCATTCACATCGACACCTCGGTCGCGAATCTGCGTATCCTGGACAACCTCATCCACGATATGGCCGGATCCGGACTCCACGTGGAGGACGTATCCGTGGGACATCACGAGATTCAAGGGAATCTCTTCCAGAACAACGGGCACTACGGCGTTCAGAACAAGGGCAGCGCCCTCGACGTGACCTTCAACTCCTGGGGCGCCATCGACGGGCCGTCGGGTGACGGCCCGAGCGATACCGGAGACGCAGTCACCGGAACGCTCACCTACGAGCCCTGGACCTATGCCGCCCTAAGCCTGGCGCCGTCGGGAACGGCCAACGGTGACGTTGTCGAAGGCTATCAGGAGATCACGTACACGGTCCGCCTGGACGCCCACCAGGTGCAGGGCGCGCAGTTCGATCTCCACTTCGTGACCGAGACGCTCCAGGTGACCTCCCTCATCGACACCGGCGTCTTCACCGGCTTCGGCGTCTTGAGCACGAGCGAGGAGGCGAACGACACCGGCACGATCTCGTTCTGGGGCGACAGGGGGGATGCGGGCGCTATCAGCGGCACCCAGATTGCCGTCTACACGGTGACCTTCCTGGCCGCCGCAGAACCCGGTGCGCCGGTGCCCATCGCGTTCGACCAGGAGAGCGCAAGGTTCAGTACCACGGACAGCAACTACAGCAACAACGTCTATGCGACCGCCATGACCGGGACGAGCCTTGAGATCCTATCCAGAACCTCGGTAACCGGCACGATCCGTCTACAGGGCCGCCCGGACGACAGTGGAGCCAACGTGACCTTCCTTCCGGGTGAGACTTACGGCCGCCAATATGACTTCGTCACGTCCGGCTACTGGGGCCAGGTGACGGCTCATGACGTCGTCTACGTCGACACGTACACCGTGGTCGTCCATGCTGACCACTACCTGGACGTGACGGAACTGTCGGGCGTGACCGCCACCATCTCCGGTGCGGACGTACTCCTGGCCCCTGTGATGCTCTGGGGCGGCGACGTGACTGAGGGCCTCTCTGGCGAGACGGACGTGATCGACATCAACGACGCCTCGTTCATAGCCGGCCAATACGGATCTGACAACCCGGACTGCGACATCAACCAGGACACCATCGTGGACATCTTCGATCTGGCCATCCTGGGCGGCAACTACGGGAAGTCCTCGGCCACTGCCTACGCCGACTGGCACCCGACGGACTAGGGCGCAAGCAAGAGAGAGCAGAGCCGCATCAGAGCTCTGCTCTCGCGTAACGAACCGGCTGACAAGGAGCAAAGATCTCCGGCCGACGCAGACGGATCAGCCCGTCCATACCCGATAGGCGAGGTCTCCCTATGAATCGCATGGTGCCGCGAGGGTGGAAGGTATCGGGACCACATCCCTCCAAGCCACCCTCTGAACGCTCGTCAGCCCCGTCCGGTGACGGCCAAACGATCACGATCACCAGGTATACCGTCCGCAGGACGAGAAGAGCCGCGCTCTATCTCATCATGGTCTTACTGTCCGCGATGGCTGCCTCGCCACCAGCCCTGGCCCAGAGCAGGACCCTCGTTCGGGTCCACCCCGTGGAGATCCAGGTGGGCCCAGGAAGCGCATCGGCAGCCGAGATCCGCATTGACGACGTGGAGGGGCTTTACGCCTTCGACATCCGCCTCTCCTTCGACGCAACGATCGTTGCCGTAGTCGACGCGGATCCAGCTTTGGAGGGCATCCAGGTCGCGCCAGGCAGTCTCCTCAACCTGGACTTCGTGGTGCGCAACGAGGCCGACAATGCGCACGGCACAGTCTGGTTGGCCATGACACAGATGAATCCAAGCGAAGCCGTCAGCGGCAGCGGAACCGCGTTCGTAGTCACTCTGCGCGGGAAGGAGGCGGGCAGAGCGACCCCGCTGACGATCACCCGGGTCCAGTTGGTCACGCGTCACGGCGAGGAAATTCCAGCGGAGATCCAGGATGGCCAGGTCGTGGTCGTGGAAGCAGAGAAGGCCCCCTCGCCGCCTACCACGGCCCCTGCCCAACAGCCCTCGATTCTCACCGCCACGCCTGGCCCGTCGTCACAAAGCGAACCGCCGGCCTCATCCCCCACAGCGACGACGGCGCCACACCCGACCGCGCCACCCGCGTCCACCTCCCGCCCAAACCCAGCCGCGGCGACCTCAACTCCGGTCTCCGCCCTGGGTGACGAGAGACCTGAGGTAACTGGGAACAGCCTCGATGCCGCATCCAGCGAGTTCGATGCGTCGTCCAACCCAACGGCCTCTCGGCATGGTGAGAGCGGACCACAGCGGATGCCCGAAGGTGGAGCAACGACCGAGCACCTCTCGAGCTCGTCGGCTGGAATGGATCTCACGGGTGG
>CAZIWL010000274.1:0-2994 GCA_964542755.1 uncultured Anaerolineales bacterium | reverse complement strand
TGAGTTGCTTCAACCGCTTGGCTTCTGTGTCTGTCAGCTTAACTTCCTTCGCTATCGTCTCTTCATTGACCTGTGTCGTTGCCATCGCGCTCACTCCTTTGGCGGGCTAGCAAGCCCACGGCCGTCATAGCTGCGCGTTTCAAATGCTCGGCTGTTCCCAAACTCGCCAGAACACTCAGCGCATCATCATAGGATAATCGCCGATCGGCATACACGAGCACTACGAAATCGGTCGCGCCGATCGTCTTCAGCCCCCGCGCCTTTGCCAAGTGATATGGAGCTTGATCGTCAATCAACAAAACGTACCCCTGCTCCCGCGCCAAAGCGATGGCAGCGTTCTCGCCCCGATCAAACCAATCGACAGCTTGACTAGGATCTTGAATCTCCAGTCTCCCCGCCTGGCGCCATTGTCGAAATGACTCGCCTGCTGGCGTCAACTGAACAACTCCTGGCAGCAAATACTCTATCTCCTCAATCACCGCTGTCGGTGCACGGAGGTTGAAGTAGTCCGGTAAAAACTCCACCAAGCTGGCACGGTGCGCATTGATCCAGAACGATGCATCCAGTGCCGCATCTCGCTTATCCACGAGAGAATTATACCCTGTCGGGCGGCCAGAAACAAGATCTCTTTGCGTGAGCACAATGCAGACAGAGCCTCGAAGGAGACCAATCGCCAACTGTACCGATCCTCAAGAGCGGGACATGGAGCGATGCACGCAGGTGACACTGAGCACACCATCAAGCACAAAGAAGCCGAGCTCTCAAACGCTGACCACCCTGCCTCCAACTCTGCTGGTCTTGGTCCCGGCTGGGTGCGTCGAGGCTCAGGTTGTCGAAGTTGTTGAGGGGGACACGATCAACGTGCGCATCGACGCTCAGGAGTACGCCGTGCGGTACATTGGGATCGACACGCCCGAGACGCGCCATCCGGAGAAGGGCGTGTCGGAGACCGATCACTACGGGCGGCTGCTCCGGTACGTGTACCTGGCCGACGGTACGTTCGTCAACGCGGCACTGGTGCGACGGGGCTACGCCCAGTCAAGCACGTACCCGCCGGACGTGAGGCACCAAGACGCGTTACGGAAGGCGCAGCGAGAGGCACGGGAGGCTGAGCGCGGACTGTGGGGGCCAAGGCCCACAGAAACGGCGCAGGGCTCGGCGCCGAGATTCGATTGCTCAGACAACCTCTACAACTGCTCGGACTTCAGTACGCAGGCCGAGGCCCAGATGTGCTACGACTACTGCCAGGCGCTGGGGCGGGGCGATGTCCACTGGCTGGACGATGACTGCGATGGAGTGGCGTGCGAGTCTCTGCCGTAACCGGGACTGGTGCGCCCCGTGGTCCTGAAGTAGGGTTTACGCAGGGGGACTAAGACGGTAGCATGGCGGGGGCACCCAAGGAGGAGGTCCAATGCAGTTTGCTACGAATGGGAACGATGAGCGGTTCGAGGCTGGGCCGGAGGCCCCCAGGGTGGCCAAGTGCCCAGAGTGCGGTTACACGGTCACACTACGCGGGCGAAAGCAGTTCGGTCGGAACGGCGACAAGACGTGGTTCTATCGCCACAAGCAAGGATTCCCGAAGACCTGTTCGCTGCGCAGCGGCCCGCCGGGGCGGTGATTGCCCGGAATAGACGAGGGGATCGGAGCTGCGGGGAGCTCTGATCTCCACCGCTCTGAGTTTCGACTTGGGTATTTCCAACTGTCATTGAGGTCCAATCCCGATTCTCAGTTGACACAAACCGTCTGCCTTTAGCTGCCTGTCATGTTGTCCCCAGGCCGAGGTAATGCCTCAAGAGATATCTGGCGTCTCTTGAAGTGGCTCATTGATGGCGTCCAGCACTGCATCTGCCCGGTAGACTCGATTGCGCGCTTGCCCCGTGATCTCGCGCAATATCCCCTTCTCCTCCAGCCGGTCGACGTAGCGACGCGCGGTCTGATAGGTGAGATCCAGCTCTTGCTCCACTTGGCGGATCGTCACCAGCGGCTGAACGAACAGCCAATCGACCACTTGGAGCACACCGGCGGGGGCCTGATCGTCCAGCATCTGCGCGTGGTAGTCCGCGTGCAGATCCTGTATCCGCCGTGCTCGAGCTATAGAATCGTGCGCTTGAAAAGCCACGCCGCGTAGAAAGAATGTCAACCAGTCCTCCCACGCCCCCTCCCGACTAACCCCCAGCAGCAAGTCGTAGTATGCCTCCCTGTGGGTGTTGAAATAGGCGCTCAGGTAGAGCAGAGGTTGGGAGAGGAGACCCCATTGGCATAGAAGCAACGTGATCAGCAACCGTCCAACTCGTCCGTTGCCATCGAGGAATGGGTGAATGGCCTCGAACTGGTAGTGGATCAGTCCTAATCGGACCAACGGTGGCAGCGATGGCTCGCTGTGCAGATAATCCTCCAGGGCATAGAGTGCCTGAGGCATTTCCTCCAGCGATGGGGGAACGTAGATGGCTTCGTTCAACGTGCAACCCGGCGGCCCAATCCAGTTTTGACTGCGCCGAAACTCACCCGGCGTTTGATGCTGGCCCCGTACATCCTCCATTAGACGAGCATGGATCTCACGAATGAGACGCAGACTCAGGGGCAGCGTGCCCAATCGATCGAGGCCGTACTCCAGCGCCCGCACGTAGTTGTGCACTTCACGAACATCAGGGGGGCTCTCAAAGAGCGGAGGCTGCCTGCCCTCAAAGGCATAGAGGTCAGAGAGTGATGCTTGTGTACCTTCGATGCGTGAGGACAGCACGGCCTCGCGCCGCATGAAGGGTCTGATGAGCAGGTGTGGATTGGGCATAGATCGCCCTAGACCAGAGAGTTGCCCTAAAGCCCGATCAGCTCTCGACAACACTGTTACGAGGCCCGAAGTCCATCTCAACCGTGGGGGCAGCGGATTCGGTACGAAGGCCCAATACTGCCCTTGATCGGAATACACAACCTTTCCGGCTGGCTTTTCGAGAAAGTCGTTGGGTTTCATCGCTTGGTCCTTGGTTAGCAACCGAT
>CAZIWL010000273.1:0-3017 GCA_964542755.1 uncultured Anaerolineales bacterium | reverse complement strand
ATCGCCCGCGAGACCACCTTGAACCCCGGGTACGACAGGAACGCGAAGGCGCAAATGCCCAGCGAGAGGATGTAGCCGACCGAGCCGATGTAGAGCAGCATGCGGCGGCCGAGCCGGTCGATCAGCCCCAGACCGACGAACGTGAAGACAAGGTTCGTCAGCCCCAGCGAAACGGCCGCTGCCAGCGGATCGGTCATCCCGGCCAGGCCGAGCAACCGCGGGCCGAAATAGAAGACCGCGTTGATGCCCGAGAGCTGGTTGAACATCGCGATCAGGAAGGCCAGCGCGATGGGGACGCGGAGTCGCCAGGTGAAGAACCGGGCCGCCGTGGCGCGGTCGCCGACGCTGGCCTCGACGCTGTCGGCCAGTTGGCGGAGGTCGGCATCGGGCATGTCGGGATTGATTCGCCGGAAGACCTCGATGCCCGCCTCGCGCCGGCCGCCGTGGGTGATCAGCCAGCGGGGGCTCTCGGGGATGATGAAGCACAGCAGCGTGTAGATCAGCGCCGGCAAGGCTTCGATGCCGAGCATCCAGCGCCAGGCGCTGTCTTCGTTGAAATAGCCGGCGAGGTACCCCGCGGAATCCGGGGCGACGCCCTCGGCCAGGCCCTTGATCACCGCGTTGGAGACTAGCGCGACGAGGATGCCGAAGACGATGTTGAACTGGAACAGCCCGGCGAGGATGCCGCGGAGCTTCGGCGGGGCGATCTCGGAGATGTACATTGGCGAGGCGACCGTGGCGATGCCCACGCCCAGCCCGCCGATGAACCGCGCGATGATGAACGTGTACATCTCCGGGGCCAAGCCGGAGCCGATCGCCGAGACGAAATAGAGCACGCCGACCCAGAGCAGCGTCTGGCGGCGGCCGAACCGCTCGGCCGGCCAGCCGCCCAGCAGGGCGCCCAGCACAGTGCCCCAGAGGGCCGCGCTCATGCTCAGCCCGTGCAGGAACCCGCCCAAGCGCCAGAGGGTTTGGATCTGCTGTTCCGCCCCGGAGATGACGATCGTATCGAAGCCGAAGAGGAACCCGGCCAGCGCCGCCACCACGGCATAGAGCACCACGTGGCGGAGCGAGCCGCCTGCTTGCGAATCGTGCACCGGTTATTTCCTCGATATCGGACAGGAGGAAGGGGCAAAGCGGCGAGGTACGGGCCGCGTGCCCCAGAGCTTGGTGTCGACTTACGTTGGCCGAAGGCCGGGGCACGGCGTTCGTTCCTCACGCCTTTGCCCCAGCCACCCGCCGTTTACTTCTCCCAAATCGACCGCATGGGGTAGACATTCAACTCGTGGATCGTCGCCTCGCCGCCGGCGACGGACAGCTCAATCGCGTCGATCGGCTCGCCGGCGCCCTTCCGCCCAGACGTCTTATAGACGGCTCCCTCGCCGCCGCAGACCTCGTACATCGGGCGGTCGGTAACGACGCGGAACCGCAGCCGGCCATCGTCCAGCTTCAGCGGCATCCCGTCCAGCTTCCCGCCGGCCACGTCATACCGGACCTGGTTGCCGCCAAACCGCAAGATCACCTCCCGAGCGTCGCCAGGCTCCACATCGACGACGATGTCGTAAAGCTGCCCGTCGGTCTCGAAGCGGATCGGCTGCTCTGGCGAAACGGTTTTCGCGTCGGTCGTGAGCGGCTCCTGGCGGAGCACCTCCAACTCCTTAATCGGCCGGGCGAACATCCGTATGCCGTCCGCCGTGTCCTTCAGCGTCAATCGGGTCGGCAGGCTAAACGCCTGGTTGAACGGCATGTTGGGCATGTTCAGCCGCGCCCAGCCAACCTGAATCACGCGACCTTTCGGATCTCGGCTGAAGCACTGCGAGGCGTAGTACGGCCCCCAGTGGACTTGATGTTTGCCCTCGCGATCGGGGGTGAACGTCTTGCCGTCGAACCCGCCAACCACGTAACGGGCATCGGCGGCAAAGACGACCCAGCGGCGGTTGTTCTCGTCGCCATCGACGGGCAGTTCGAACAGTTCGGGACATTCGTAGTAGCCCGGCAGGTGGCTCCGCAAGGTCCACTGCTTGAGGTTGGTCGACGTATGGAAGGCGATATTCCGGCCGATGCCCTGGGTCTCACTGTAGACGGCGATCACCCAATGGCCGCCCAGTTGCTTCGCCTCCTCGCTGATCGGCGTGTCATCCGCGTCGTACCCGTACCAGACCAGCTTCGGGTCGCGGCCGCGGTGGCGGATCACCGGGTTCTCCTCGGCGTAGGTCCAGGTCCGCCCACGATCGTTCGAGTAGGCGATCGCCTCGCCGCAGCCGGTGTCGGTGAAGGCCGCGATCAGCACCTTCTCGTCGCCGGTTTGCCAGCCGGCGGTGTTTTTCATGTCGACGTGGCCGCTTCCGCTGAAGCACTTGTCCTTGGCCATCGTGAACGGATAGAGGGCGTAGGGCAGTTGCTTCCAGTGGACCAGATCGGTGCTCACCGCGTGACCCCAGAACATGTTGGCCCAACTGCGGCCGAAGGGATTGCTCTGCCAGCAGAAGTGGTATTCGCCGTCGTAGTAGACCATGCCGTTGGGGTCGTTGTTCCAGCCGCGCATCTGGCTGAAGCGCAACTGGGGACGCAGTTTCTCGTCGTAAAGCGGCCGGATGCTGCGGATCTCATCGGACGCTTCCACCCGGGCCAGGCCCTGCGACTCGGCCGGCAGTTTGTTCACGTGCACCGTGGCGGTGCGTCCGGCCCAACGCGAGACGTCCAGGTGGGTCCACCAGTCGACCTCGCCGTGGGCCAGATTGATGTCGAAGGCGAACAGCGGTTCCGTCTCGCCCTCCAGGGTGACCGTCATCCGGCAAGGTGGGCCGTGATTGGTGATCGGGAAGAGCAGGTACTGCTTGTCGAGCGCGATCTTGCGCGAACGCTTGGCAACCGCCGGCCGGGCTTGCTTGTCGCTCTGAACGATGTGGTCGACGTTGATATGCCCCCAACCGCCGGTCGCCTGGTCGACGATCTGGATCCGCGCCTGCTTGCCCTTCAGCTCCTTCACGTCCCAACTGGCCCAATCCAGCCGCTCG
>CAZIWL010000272.1:0-3020 GCA_964542755.1 uncultured Anaerolineales bacterium | reverse complement strand
CATCGTGCGACGGCGATTGTACCACGCTTCAGGATCAGGTCAACGATTTGTCTGGCCGCGGCGTTGAGGCTCGGACAGCGGGCGCTAAGTACCGGATGAGTCATCCTGGTCGGCCCGGCAAAGAGCTACCGCTAGCCGGCTATCTCGGGAAGCTGGCACAGGTCGTCATTCCTTACGCCAGCCTGGCTACGTTGGGTCTCAGCGTCGGCTTCCGGGGTGTGGCTTGGCCGTCCATCCGGGCTACCTTCGGTCTTCCCCTGGACGCCGTGGGGGTGTGGCTCATGACGGCGACCCTGGGATCCATCCTCTCAAGCTTCAGTGCAGGCTACATTGCGTCCCTCATCGGCGTAGGCCCTTTGCTGGCCATCAGCACAAGCGGGGTGGCCCTTGGACTGCTTGCCTACAGCCTGACGCCGTCCTGGTGGCTGATGGTGCTGACCGGCCTACTGAGCGGTCTGGGCAGCGGTGCCGCGCACGTTGGCCTGAACGCCCACTTCGCAGCCCACCTCGGTGCCCGGGCCCTGAACTGGCTTCACGCCTGCTTTGGGTTGGGAGCGAGCCTCGGGCCTCTCATCATGACGTCTATCTTGAGGGCCGGCTTCTCCTGGCGATGGGGCTACGGTGCCGCCGGTGCGTGGATGATGGTACTCGCCGCGGGTTTTGCGCTTTCGGTGAATCGCTGGACCGGGTCCACGGAGGAGGCCCGGCGGGATCCGGGCCATCTCAGTGCTACGAGAAGCGTGACGGAGACGCTCCAGCTCCCCACCGTTTGGTTAAGCATATGTGTCTTCTTCGCGTACACCGGCGTGGAGTCGACGGCAGGGCAGTGGGTGTATAGTCTCTTCATCGACGCGCGCTCGGTGTCCGAGGCCGTTGCAGGGCTCTGGATGACGGTCTATTGGGGTGGCCTTGCGGGGGGCAGAGTGTTGCTCGGACTGCTGGCGGACCGCGTGGGCACCATTTCCCTTCTACGCGTCTGCATGATCGGGGTCACCCTGGGTGCCGGGCTCCTGTGGTGGCACCCGAGCGACTTGATAAGCTTCTTGGGCCTGGCTCTGATGGGATTGGCCCAGGGCCCGATCTTCCCCTCGCTGGTCTCGGTGACGCCGCGCAGGGTCTCCATTGGCCATGTGGATAACCTCATAGGCTTTCAAGTCGCTTCGGCAAGCCTCGGGGCAGCCGCGCTTTCCAGTGGAGCCGGCGTTCTGGCGAGCGGGCTGACGCTTGAGGTCGTTGCTCCTTTCTTGGTCGGTTGGGCTGCCACGGTGGTGATCCTTCACGAGCTGATGCTCCGGCAGGTGCGGAGGAAATCGACACGCCGACCCGCCGACTGACGCTGCATCCCCGATACTCCTTCGTCCTGCCTGGGCTTTGGAAAAGGTCGCTCACGTCAAGAGCCAGCGTCGACTACGCTTGAGATGTCCTCCCAGGAAAGCAAGTCTTGCTAACCAGCAAATCCTTGACGCTGGGCCCCTACTGTGCTATAATAGGTGCGGCTTGCGGAAAAATCCCCGCCATCAAAGGCGGATACAGTGTGACGCAGCTTTACAATTCATGATGCTTACTTTTGATGTCTCTACCCTTCTCAAGGCCCCACTCGGCAAGTCGATCACCCTGGACATCGACACCGGGCCCAAGGTGCTGGATGACTTAAAGGTCGACTACCTCCGTGGCTCTGTTCACGTCCTTCGAGTTGAGGAAGGGCTCTTCGTCGAAGGTACGCTGGAAACTCAACTCAGACTTGAGTGCGTCCGTTGTCTCGACCCCTTCGCTTTCCCCGCCACGTTAGAACTCGCTGAGCTGTTTCGGATGCGAAGTTCCGATGCAGAACCTGATGCGGTTTATGCTGTCACAGAGGATGGCGAGATCGATCTGGGCCCACTGATCCGCGAACACACGTGGCTCGCCATCCCGATGAAGCACCTCTGCGATCCTGAGTGCAGAGGTTTTTGTCCTCATTGTGGCGTGAATCTCAATGCTGACACGTGTGACTGTGAGGAGACCCACGTCGACCCGCGACTGGCGCCGCTCAAGGAGCTTCTTTGATCAGAGGATAGTCTATGGACATCATTGATGAACTGGTAGAGAAGGGCGAGGACCAGGGCTTTTTGACCTTGGCCAACATCTTGGAGACACTGCCAGACGCTGAGGATGAGCCAGGACAACTTGATGATGTTTTTGTTTTGATGCAGGAAGCTGGGATCGACATCTACGAGGATGAGTATCAGGCGAAGGATCAGGCCGATTCCGAGGATGACGACCTTGAGGACGGACCGGAAGCCGCCGACCTGAGCAGGATCTCCACCAATGACACTGTGGGTCTCTATCTCAAGGAGATGTCTCAGGTCCCTCTTCTGGAGACCGAAGAGGAGGTACGCCTCGCCAAAGCCATCGAGGCAGGGCGGGAGGCACGGGATATTCTCGGCAAGAACGGGGCCAATCGGGCGGAGCGAATGCGCCTGGAGAGAGAGATCCGCGAAGGACTGGTCGCGCGGGAGCATCTGATCAAGGCGAACACCCGGCTGGTCGTAAGCATAGCCAAGAAGTACATGGGTCGAGGCGTGCCTTTCTTGGACCTGATCCAGGAGGGCAACCTGGGGCTCATGAAGGCGGTGAAGAAATTCGACTACACTCGGGGCTATCGGTTCAGTACCTATGCAACGTGGTGGATCCGCCAGACCATTACCCGTTCCATCGCTGATCAAGGACGGACGATCCGGGTGCCCGTCCACATGTCGGATCGCATTCGGCGACTCTACAAGACTGCCCGAAAGCTGGAGCAAGAGTGTGGGCGCCAGCCGACGCCCGAGGAAATTGCGGCGGAGATGGATATTGAGGCGCACAAGGTGCGTTGGATGCTGCGGGTGTCGTGGCGTCCGATGAGCCTTGAGCGGCCTGTAGGTGATGACGGTGAGAGTGATGAACTGGGTAGTTTCATTGAGGACAAGACGACGCCGATGCCCACCGAGAATGCATCGCACCGTCTCCTGGCCGAGAAAATCCAGGAGATGCTGACCACG
>CAZIWL010000271.1:0-3031 GCA_964542755.1 uncultured Anaerolineales bacterium | reverse complement strand
CCGCCGACCACGACTACACCGCCTGGGCCGCCGCCAACGCCCCGGGCCAGACGATCGACATGGACCACGACAACGATGGGGTGCAGAACGGCATCGAATACTTCATGGGCGAATCGGGCAGCGGCTTCACCGCCCTGCCGGTCCCGGATTCATCGCACACCGTGTCATGGACCAGGGCCGTCGAGTACATCGGCGCTTACGGCAGCAACTATGTCGTGGAAACCTCCACCAACCTAGTCGACTGGGACGCGGCGCCCATCGGCGAGGTCGTCATCGGAGCCACCGTGGACTACACCATCCCGGCCGGCGGCCCACCGCGCTTCGCCCGCCTCAAGGTCACCGGCCCCTGACGGATGGCCCCAATCCTCCAGGAAATGGCCCGCGTCCATGCCGCCGACCGCGGGTGGCGCGGCCCCGCAACCACCCGGCGCCGCCGACGCAGGCGGAGTGCCTTTCGTGAATGGCGTGCCCCCGCTTCGCACGCACACAACCAGAATGTCTTGGTCTCTTTTTAGGTGAAGGATGGAAACGCGTTCTCCATTCATGCTGGCGGGATTCGCCGGCGATTTGCGCATGCAGGTGTGGCAGCAGGAATCCGACGACCCACCACCACAACCCATGAAACACCCGTTCAGCCTGACCGCGGCCTGCGCGCTCGCATGCCTTGCCACCGCCCCCGCCGCTCCCGCCCCGCCGCCGAACGAACCGGCCGCGGTGAAGTGGGACGCCGCCACCGGCAAGCTCTCGCTCGCATACCACGGCGGCACGATCCTCGCCGCCACCGTGCGTGCCGAGAACGCCGGCGGCGAACCGCTCGCCGGCGCCACCCTCAAGCTCGCGCCGGACGAAGCCCGCGGTGACGGCGACGTGCTCGCCCAGCGCCTCTCCATCACCCTCGCCGAGCCCGTGGCCGGCGCCGTGCTGGCCCTCGACGGCACCGTCACCGGCGGCGCATGGACCGGCGCCGCCGTCACAATCATCCAAGACAGGAGGATGACGCCGTAGATTATCGTTCTTCAATGCATAATCGTTTTCTGGCGAGATCCGTAGGGAAGCCCGGGCAGCACTTCAAGGACAGTAAGGAGGAACACGCATGAACAGACCAAGTAGATTTATCGGCCGGCGGAGGTTCGTGAAGACCGTGGGGGCCGCGGTCGTCCTGCCCAACATCGTCGCGTCAAAGGCGCTTGGCGCCGCTCTGATTGCTTGCGCCGTCGGCTTTTGCAGCCTGGCGCTGTACGCCGAGGAGTCGGAGGCAAGGCAGGGCGAGGGAATACGCATTGCCTTCATGACCGACATGCAGTTCGACGGTCCGCCGAAGAACGGACATCGCTTCGGACTCGCGGAACAAGGGAACCACAACACTGGCGAGGGTTACAACATTGCCTTGTTCGCCTGGCAGGCGATGACGCAGATCAAGCCCGATTACATCTTCGACGCCGGGGATCTCACCTCCGACAGCGCGGACGAGGAGTACCTCGTCTATCGCGACTGGATGGTGGCCATGCCCGCCCCGGTCTACCCGGTCATGGGCAATCACGACCGGCAGCACACCTTTTACCGGCCGTACGGGCGGGGGTTCTTCTCGATTCTCGGCCAGGGGTCCGCGACCCGCACCCTGAAGGCGGGCAACCTGGTGTTCATCCTGATATCCCAGGATCATATTCCACAGTCAGGGGTCGACTCCATCTCCACGCAGAAGCTGCAGTGGATTCGCGGCCAGCTCGAGAAGCATTCCAAAGGCGACAATAACATCTTCCTGATTACTCACCATCCGCTCAACAACACCACGGCGTTTTCGGACAAGTGGTGGCGGACGAACCATCCGGCGTGGAAACGCACCTCCAAGGAGTTGAAGGAGATGCTCACGGAGTATGAAAAGAACGTCGTGGCCATGATATCCGGCCACGTCCACATGCAGTGGGACTTTAAAGACACGCCGGATGACAAGTGGGACGGTGAAGGCGAGACGGAAAACGTCGGCTTCTTCGTGGACGGCCGTGAGATCAGCAGCCAGAAGCGGGAATATGAGCCGCGTCACCTGCCGGAGGTGTATTTCCTGAACCTCCAGGCGCTGGACTGGCCCCACGGCCGGGGCCGGGAGGCGACCGTCTACTACGCCGACGCCCGGCCGGGCAGCCGGGAACTCGAGCTGCTCACCATGCGGACGGAGGACAAAAAGGTGGTGGACCGCTACAAGATCCGCCTGCCCCACGCCGTTGACGTCGGCGACCGGAAGATGCGCTTCCAGGAATCTGACCTGGAGATTTACGGCAAGGACCTCGCGGTTCAGATCGACGAGGACGACTGGTTTGTCATTCCCAAGGGCAATAAAGGCACTGTGATATTCCAGCAGGAGTGGGCCGAGCCCGTGGAGATCCGCGGTGTCACCGTCGAGGCCGAGGGCGGGACGCATGGCAACGTCCTCTATAAGACGTCCGACGACCCGCTCGGCGATTGGCCAGACTATGACTCGAAACCTCCCGAGGAAGCGGGACTTCTGCGTCTTCAAATTGATTTCGAGGCGGATCCAGGGTCGGTTATGCGTGTGCATGACGTGAGGATCGATGTTCAATGAAGCGGAGAAAGGACACGAGTATGCACAGGAGCGACTTCATGAGAACGGCCGGCCAGGGCGATCGTCACCCGGCAGTGTCCGGCGCGGCGCCATGCCGCCCGCGAACAGGAACGAGGATGAGAGCGACGATAGCCATGGGGGCGTGCTTGGTTGCGGCGTCAATGCCTGCATTGGCGGGTGAGTTGGGCGCGGCGAGGGATGGCAAGGCGGCCGCCGCGGCGGACCTTGCCTCGCGCGAGATCAAGCTCGACAAGCAATACCTGCTCCTGCCGATCGGGCAGGCTCCGAACAAAGACTACCACATGACCGTTGCCGTCGATGGCGAAAAGATTCACGACTTCTTCATCGACCTTGGCGTCGAAAAGGTCGAGTGGTGGACGCACCTTGACGTCACCCAATGGGCCGGGAAGACCGCCACGCTGACCATCAACAAGCCGGAGGAGACCGCCACGG
>CAZIWL010000270.1:0-3053 GCA_964542755.1 uncultured Anaerolineales bacterium | reverse complement strand
CGGCCCCTTCTCCTCCACCACCATGAACAGTCTGCGGAACGGGGACTTCCTCGCTTTGGCCGTCGACTTCCCCAACTCCCGAAGCAGGGCAAAGTTGCTGCCAAACCAACCGTGGGCCGTGTCCACGCAGGGCATGTTCAGGAAGTAGACGTCCGGCAGATCGGGCCACTCCCGACCATCCACGAACTTGCCCACTTTCCGGACGCGCGGATTCCCGTCGATATCGGTGACGCGCGCTCGGTAACGATAGTCAATATGGGTGTGCCCCGTAAGATGGGCCACGACAGGATATCTCTCGAAGAGGTCGAAGAATCGGCGGGTGATGACCGTCCAGGCCCGCGTGTCGTTGAAGCTCCATTTGTCGGAGAGCGCCGTGGTGCCCCGCAGAAGCGTATGGCTCAGGATGAACACGTTCGAGTCTGCGGCATACCGACGGAGCACCTCCTCAATGAACCGGAACCGCTTGAAGGGGACCGTCGAGGTCAGCCGGTTTGCCGTCCCTTCGGGGTTGTGCTCCTCGGAGACGAGGATGAAAACGGTATTCCCGACCGCTAACGCCTTCGTGCCGCTCACGCGTCCGAGTACCTCGAAGTATTCCTGGGCGTACTGATGCCGACTGAAGACAGTGTAGTCCCGGTCGTGGTTGCCCAAGAGGTCGAAGACCGGCGCGTCCACCCCTTCGACCCATCTCCGGTAACCCTCCCAATCCTCTGGCGCGCTCTCCGCCGTAAGGTCCCCGAGGCCGAACACGACGTCGGGCTCCACGTCGTTGAGGGCAGCCTGAGCCTTCCGGGCGATCACCCTGCTGGGAGCGCCCAGGTCAGTCTGCGACTGCATCTTGTTCCGCCGAATGTGCAGGTCCGCAAAGAAAGCCACTCGCACCGTATCCATATCATCATGATAACGAGCAGAGCGGAGACCACAACTCAACCACAGTTGAGCGCGCCGTATCGACCCTGGCGCTGAGATCGGCATTCCTCAACCGGGGAAACCCCCGGGGATTATGGCGTGCCTCAGCGGAGAAACAAAGGACTGCACGGAGGGTGCACAGGGGCTCACAGAGCCCCCGGGCGCAAGCCGCTCTGTGCCAACGGGCCGGCGGTGCCGTGCGATAACCCAACCCTCAGCGTATTTCCCAAGTTATATCGCAACTTTGCCTCGTTGACACTGAAGACGCCTGTGGTAAGATAGAACTACCACGGCAGACAGAGCGTCCGGCATGCCGTTCGTCCCCGCCGCAAAGCCGCGCCTGTCCGCCCACCGTGTGCGATCAGAAGGAGGTCACACGATCTCGGACCATCCCAACCTCGACCCGCCTCAACAAGGCCGCTGCCCGCCGAATCCGCTGCTTCGACCCATGTTCAGCCTGCTCTACAGGGTTCTCTTTCGCTTTCTCACCCGCCTCGCCTTGTAGAGCCCTGTGCCACTTCAACCATGCCGGTGAAGCCGCCGGACGCTACCTCAGGGGGCCCAGCACGCGTCAAACAACGTGGGGGCGCGGTCGCCGCGGCTGTCAAGCATTGGCTCTCCGACATCGGCAACTTCTCCCGGCTGGTCCTGAGACGCCCCTTGCGCGGCTACCAACTCGCACCGGCGGAGGCTATCTTGACGTCCGTCCTCCACGGCGAGGGCCGCCAGTTTGCGATCATGATGAGCCGCCAGGCCGGCAAGAATGAGATGGCCGCCCAGCTTGAGGCCTATCTGCTCAATCTCTACCAGCGCCGGGGGGGGCAGATCGTCAAGGCCTCGCCCACCTTCAAGCCCCAGACCGTCAACTCGATGATGCGCCTCGAGGAGCATCTGAATAACGACTGGAATCAGAAGGATTGGCGGAAGCGGCAGCGGTACATCTTCGAGCTGGGCAAGGCCCGCTGTCTCTTCTTCTCCGCCAGCCCGCAGGCCAACGTGGTCGGCTGCACGGCCTCCATCCTCTTGTCCTGTGACGAGGCCCAGGACGTCTCGCCCACGAAATGGAGAAAGGATTTCGATCCCATGGGGGCGGCGACGAACGTGACCACGGTCTTCTTCGGCACCGCGTGGACCACGAGCACCCTCCTGGCCACTACCATCAGTGATCTGGAGCGTCTACAGCGGAGGGACGGCATCCGTCGGGTCTTCAAGGTCGACGCGGATCAAGTAGGCACCGAGGTCCCCGCCTACGCCACACACGTCGCGCGGCGGGTTGCGCTGTTGGGCCGCAACCACCCCTTGATCAAGACGCAGTACTTCCTGGAGGCCATTGACGACCGGACAGGTATGTTCCCCGCCCGCCGGAGGGCTCTTATGCGGGGCGACCACGACCGGCAGCACACACCGACCGCAGGCCACCGGTACGCCCTGCTCATTGACGTCGCCGGGGAGGACGAGGCCGCTGGTGGTCCAGAGGACCGCGCCCTGCTCAAGAATCCAAAGCGAGACGCAACGGCGGTTACCGTCGCGGACGTAGAAGCGGTACACGGAGACCTTCCTATCTACCGAATCGTGGACCGGCGGCTCTGGCTGGGGGACGCCCACACGGCGCTCTACCGCGAGCTGCTGGCACTGGCCCGGCATTGGCGCGCTGTCTGGGTCGTCGTCGACGCTACGGGCGTGGGGGCAGGCCTGGCGTCCTTCCTGAAGGAGGCCCTGGGGGACCGGGTGATCCCGGTCCAATTCAGCCGCCAGTCGAAGTCAGAACTCGGATGGGACTTCGTGGGGGTGGTGGAGACCGGTCGGTATCGGGACTACGCTTTCGATGATGCGCCCGATAGCCGGCAGTTCTGGTACGAGGTCAAGGCGTGCCAGCGCCAGGTGCGCGACGATCCGAGGCACACGATGCGCTGGGGGGTGTGGGATGCGGTCGCCTACGACGGTGCCACGGCCCATGGGCACGACGATCTCCTCATCAGCGCCGCCCTCTGCGCGCTGCTGGACGATGTGGCGTGGCCCGGACCGTCGCGCGGCGCGGCGGTGGAGATAGGGGATCCGCTTGAGGAGATCGACGGGACGGGATGGTGATCGCACGGACGCCTTGCGAAGGTTGCACAAGACGTCACGCTGGCTGGAGCCCTCGC
>CAZIWL010000269.1:0-3104 GCA_964542755.1 uncultured Anaerolineales bacterium | reverse complement strand
AGCTGGCTGTGACGTGTCTTGTGATTCGAGGGCAGCTCGTTCGGCTTAGACGTGAGCACCTTCCACACCTGGTCAATCTCCGACCTCTCGATCGCCCTGCGCAGTCCCAGTCCCTCGGCCTCCTCAACGGGGATCAACAGCTTGAGGGTCGGCTCGCTGCCCAGCAGCTCTATCTGATAGTACCGGCTGCTGCTCCCCTGCCACTCGCGCTCTTGTATGTTGACGATCACGCCAACACCACGCGTCGGGTGAACAATGGCATCCCCCGTGTCGAACATCGCACCTCCTACGTCCTCTCTCCTGCCGTGGCCCGGCGTCCGGTTCCGCTGGTCCACCCGGACCCCCAACCCAACGGGCATCATCGCCCTCGGGCGCATACCTTGGCCCTCGCCCAGCAAGCGGGCACGACTGACTTTGCCACGGCGCGACCCGGTCAGCCGATGCCGCCGCGGGGCACGCCGGCACCCAGTTGACCAGCCGAGGAGGAAGCCGGATTCCCGTCACCAGATATGCTGAGGCCCCAGGAATGTGGAAGGGAGTTCGGACGGTCAGCACTTGAGGCGTGCTCCAGAAAGCTTGCCCTTCGCCCATTCCAGTGGGCCGGGGGCAGTGGAATACCCAAGCGGGCACCGGTCCCATCGCCCGGTAAGCGCGGCGCTGACCACCGCGGGTGGCTGGGCGGACCGGCGGGTCCAATCTATTCGGTTTTATCCGCCAGCTCGCCTGGCGGCCGCTGTCCGTCCCTACGAGGAATGGACGACGACGACTTCCTGCGCCCGAGGCCCCTTGTCGGCCTTATCGACGCCGAACTCCACCGTGTCCCCACGGCGCAGCCAATAGGCGTCCATCCTATCGCGGAAGTCGTTCATGTGAACAAAGACGTCAGGCTTCCCATCGTCGCGACGAATGAATCCGTACCGCTTCTGATGATCGAACCACTTGATATTCCCGGTCACTCGATCAGACACTATTCTTCTTCTCCTTATTCGTTAGATACAGTCTTGCGTATATTCTGCACGTCCCCAAAATCCGTCGGTCCTTCCTGACTCACGCAGCCGAGCCGTTATCCACCTCGACGGTCAGGTCCTCATACTCGCCCAGCGGCTTCGGATCGTCCGGCGCCCCTGGGTAATCCAGGCTGAACAGGAAGGGCTCCTCCATCTTCTCGGGAGCCACGCCCTGATTCAGTCTCTCCGCGATGGCGCGGGCACCCAGCCCACCGACCATCGCTCGGCGGCTCTCGTCGGAGGCCGACGCCTGCATGTTGATCAACCGAAAAAGCGGCGACATCAATGCAGGCACCATCCACGTCTCGCCGTCTTCCTTCCGCTGCACGTCGAACAGGGCCACGTCATCGGTCCCGTCCGTCGCCAGCCGTACTTCTCTCAAAGCAATGTGATACGACAACATCCACTATCCCTCGATCTCTACGTTCAGCGCCTCAAGGCCCTTTGGCGAGTTGCGCATATGAAAGCGGGCGGTCTGGCCCTCACGGGGCACGCCGCGGGCGCCTTCAAGCAACTGCTCCTGGTGAAAGAAAACGTCCTCCTCTTCCTGCATCGTGAGAAATCCGTAGTGCTTGCGCGGGCTGAACCACTTCACCTCCCCCTCCACCTTGGGGAGGGGTCCGCCCTCCAAGAAGCACGTGGGGCACACCACGGGGACGATCAGGTGCCTCCCCCATCTCGCCAAGAACGCTCGATACGTCTCAGTGAGCACGTAACCCCGTCCACAGCGCCGGCACACGTTGACGTCCAGCTCGCCATCCATACCCCATCCACTCCACACTCAAACGCTAAATCAACTACCCGTCCTCTCTCGACCCCTTCGACAAGCTTGTCGTCGGCGTCTGTCTCGTCTCGACCCGGGCCTACTCTACCCACGGCCTTCCTCTACTCAAGCGGGAACCGCCGCTCTACCCACGTCTCGAAGCCGCCGCCCGGCAACCGCGGATCCGACTCAGAAACGATCTCGTCGCGTCTGACGCCCGGTCGACGATCACATCTCCATCCGCATTGGACCAGACGACGGCCTCTCAGCTGTCACCACGCCTTGGGCGTCTCTAATCATACTGGCTCTCCATGAAGTCTGAGAGCTTCCGTTCCGTCTCGGAGCGCGGTTGGGCCGCCGATCTAGTACCCGTACTTCTCTTCTTCCTTCTGCCGGCGCTTCCGCTCTCGACGTTCGGCCTTCCGGCGCGCAATGCGCCTCTGTTCGCTCTCAGAAACGTAATAGCGCTTCTTCTTGACCGTGCTCAGGATTCGGGAACGAGAAACCTTCTTCCGGAATCGCTTAAGCAGGCTATGTTGCGACTCTCCTGGTCTGAGCTCAACCTTAGTCAACCTCTGTTCACCTCCTTTCAAAGCATCCTCACGCTGCAGACACCATCACGTCTGCCCGGATCGGGCACACGAGATGCACAGGTTCGTGTCGGGCAGGACAGCCAGCCGATCCGGATCGATCGGCTCACCACACCGCTCGCAGACGCCGTACGTGCCCTGGCTGATCCTTGAGAGCTGTCGCTCGACGCTGGCGGCCCGCAGCCGGAGATCGCTCAGCATGGCTTGGTCGAGTTCCCAGCGTGTGATGGCCGGGTCGCCCTTCCCCATGCCGTACTCTGGCTTTTCCTTGAGGCCTTCCTCCAGCGCAGCAATCTGGCGGCGCAGCTCCCCCAACTCCTGGCGGAGCCCTTCCGCTTCCCGTGACATCTCTTCAATAGCCATCTCAGCCCTAACGATCCACAGACACGCACAGACTTGGCTAGCCGCCAACCATACGCTGGTCTTGGCCAAACCAAGTCCGATTCAGGAACGTCTATTGGGGACTGAGAACCGCTCTCAGAACGGGCCTCAAACTGTCAGAGGCCCAAAAATGTCCTGCCAGAATTCAAGTGTTAGACGTCAGCCTTCCGTTTGTCGTTCGGTTAAGCTCACGCTGAATTCTCGTGTCAGACGCCGCGCTGGCCGTCCAACATCGCACCTGGAAGTAGCTCGATCACACCAGACTCTACATGGCGACCAAGGCAAGTGGTAGACGCGCGCATTGTCTACCCGATAGCGCATTATAGCAGAAATCCGAGAGCTGACAATCGAAGCAGGGGTGGG
>CAZIWL010000268.1:0-3118 GCA_964542755.1 uncultured Anaerolineales bacterium | reverse complement strand
CAGCTCCAGGCGCCGTTGGACCAGCTGATTCCCCACGTCAAACGGATCCACGAATTGCCACGGGGGGTAGGTGCCGCCCCGCACACTTGCCTGACCGATCCCGACGTGCTTGCCAGTGGCTTGAGCTCCTGAGCGACCCCGCAACCCGGTGACCCATCCAGAGACGTTGCGCACTCTGCAGACGCGTGCGAGACCCGGTCCTGCCGAAAGCATGCGCCTCGTTCCATCCACAAGATGCCGGTGAAGATCAGCTTCGCCTACATCTCGTATCTGTACAAGGCCCAAGCAGAAGAAGGCATTCTGGCGATCGAGCTAGATGAGAGGTGCATTGGCGCACGTCCAGATGTGCTGCAGGCCCTGGCTGGTCTTTTCTTCGCAACTGCCGAGTAATCTGACCGAGAGAGGGTGAGGATCTACTCAGTTAGCGCCGTTTCTGTGCAACCCACGACCGCGCTTGGGATGACCACAGCCGACGCCAAAGAACGGACGGAAGGGCAGCACGTCGATCTCGAGACAGTAGTCGATCAGGTCCATGAAACCTGCCTCGGCGGCGAGCTCGACCGACCGCGGCTGACGTGGAACGGTAGGATGACCCAGCTCAAGAATGGGCACTACGGCTTTCTTTGCGTCACGCTTATGCTGAGCGTCACCCTGGATGCACCGGATGTCCCGAACTACATCCTGGACTTCGTCATGTACCACGAGCTGCTGCACAAGAAGCTAGGCGCAAAGATGGTCAGCGGACGTCGCTATGCCCACACGAGGGCGTTCCGCGCGGCAGACCGCGCTTTCCCGCACGAAAGGGAAGCCCCAGGCATGCCTCAAGAAGGGTGCAAGAGCAGCTTGGCTGCTGTGGTCATCGCGTAGCCGGGTCCATGTGGCTGGCGAGATGATTGCGAAGGCACTTGCGGCCTACCCGGAGCGGCTGCAAACAGGAGCCTGCTTCGTGCAACTACTCGCCAAAGACATCATGCAAGCGCCCCCGGGCGAGTGGACGCCCAGGGGCTAGCGGGAAGGGGGCGACCCCCCAACCCACCGACTGGATTATAGCATCAAACACGCAACCACGATACTCAGCGCGGCGCCGGCGCTCTCCCCCGGTTGCGAGAGCCGAGCAGATCCTGCGTGCAAGTCAGAGTATGGGCGGCCATCAACCGGCGTTGTGGCTGGGCGACAGTCGAGTGACGAGGAAGGTGACGCGGTAGGGGGCACACGAGCGTTGTGCCACCGATACCGACACATAGGGGTGTCAGACTTGTACCTGCGAGATCCGGCCGCCAGCGCGGAGGCGGTCAGCCCCGATCAGACACGCTGCACCGGCGCGGACGGCGTCTCGGGATCGGCCTGGGTCCGCGACCAGGAGCCGCCGCCACTAGAAGGCAGGGCAGATGACGTGCGTCAGTGCCTTCGAGGAGGGCAAGGCCGCGTTACGCTTCTTCGAAGCTGACCAGAACTGATCCGTGCTTCTGCGTCCGTGTCAGCTCCACGTCAGCCTGTCGCCGTGAATGAACGGCGGCTTGGCAACTGCCGAGCATCGCGGAACCAACTACAACGCTGGACGGACGAATCCGGCAGATGCCTACAGGCGGCGGGAGGCGACTACGGCTGCTCCCACGGGGCCGGCGTCGTCGCCCAGGGCTGAGGGGACGATGCGGATCCGTTCAGCATTCTTCTGCTGAAGGTAGTACTGCGCTGCTGTGCGCGCCACGGGCGCGACGAAGGCCTCCCCCAGGCGCTCCACCAGGCCCCCGCCAAACACGATGATGTGCGGATCCAGCACGTTGACGAGATTAGCCGTGAGCAGCCCCAGGTAGAACTGGGCAGTCTCGACTGCTTCCATCATGGCCGGGTCCCCTGCTTCGAGCGCGGCTTCCACGACGCTGCTCGTCAGGCGCCTCTTCCCCTTCCTTGCCATGATCTCCGGGACAGCGCTCTCACCGCCGCGTTCGATCTCCTCCTCGATCATGGCCATCATGGCGGTCTTGCTGGCGTAGGCCTCGACGCACCCGTCACGCCCGCAGCCACAGCGCCGGCCGTGCGGGTGCACCACCATGTGGCCGATCTCCCCCGCTGCGCCCCGCCACCCGCTAACCAGCTGCCCGTTGACGATGATGCCACCGCCGATGCCGGTACCGACCCAGATGCCCACCATGTTGAGCGAACCCTGTCCCGCGCCGTACACGTATTCCCCGAGCACGCCGACGTTGACGTCATTGTCCACGAAGACGGGAATTCCCAGTCGCTTCCTGAGTTCCTCTCCGAGCGGTACGTCCTTCCAACCCAGGTTCGGGGCGGCCCGGACAATGCCCGTCGACGGGTCCACAGCGCCGGGCGCGCCAATGCAGAGGCCCTCGAAATCCGAGCTGGCGGCGTCCATCTTCTTGAAGACCCTCCGCACGGTCTCCTCAATCCGGCCGATCACGCTGTCCACGCCCTTCTCAGGTCTCGTCTTCTTCTTCTTCGACGCCAGCACTTCCCCGTTGCGCACGGCGGCTGCTTCAAGATTCGTCCCTCCGAGATCGACGCCGATGAAGATCGGATCCTTGGTACCCATGTGCCATTTCTCCTTCGCTCGCGAACCGATTCCTACGAAGATGCCTCCTGATTCACTCCGACGATCTGGACTGCCCTGGCGAAGTACTTGGAGAGTGCGACCGCACCCCGTTCACGAGTGCCGCTGCGGGCCAGCCCAGGGAATAGTGTGCCCAGTATACACTAGAATCTAGATCGGACCAGGCCTGCGTCATAAGCTTGTTGAGAGTCAGCTTGATGACCGATCAGAGGGAAAAGAGGTCTCACGTCCGCGTCAAGACAGACCTCGAGTTCGTCTGGATTGGCGAGGAAGCAGGGACCTACGGCCTACGCTCCAACGCAGTCAAATAGGGGGCGGCCTGGTCGAAACGTGACAGGAGAAAGGCCCAACGTTGATGATTCCCTCGACCTTCCCGTGCCTCGCTCTCGGTCGGGGAGCGTACCTGCTAATACGACCTGGATGGGCTCTCCATCCGACACTCCGACCCATCTCCACGTCCGCCGGCTGCTTATGTTGAGACTCCTAGCACCGACAGATCGTCGAGGGGCCCTGCAGGAAATCAGCTGTTCCTCAACGTTGCCGCGT
>CAZIWL010000267.1:0-3120 GCA_964542755.1 uncultured Anaerolineales bacterium | reverse complement strand
CAGCCAGGTCCGCCCGTCGTGCTCGCCCTCGACGTGGCACGTGTTGCAGCTGATCCAGGCAGCCTGAGCGAGCTCCGGTTGCGCGCTTGAGTGATAGAGCCGCTTGCCGTGGAGGAGCGCCGGCGGCAGAGGGATGTCGGTGACCGTGATCGTCTCGGTCACCGAGTAGGTGTCCGTTGAGATCACGCTGACGGTGCCAGCCAGTACGTTGTTAACGTAGGCCCTGCTGCCGTCGTTGCTGACGACCACGCCCCGCGGACTGTGGCCCACGGGGATGTGCGCCCGGCGTCGCGGTCGCGTCGGATCGCCGATGTCGATCACGGAGACGTCGTTGCTTCCTGCGTTGACCACCCAAAGCTCCGTGTCATCGCGCGCCAGCGCGGCTCCCCAGGGCAGGCCCACCGGACGATCTGTCTCCGGTAGGGAGATATGCTCGCCGGGCTGGTGCGCACTCGTCTCCAGGTTGAGAACGGAGACCTTGGGGAAGACGCTCGTATCGAAGTCGGTGTTCAGGCCCAGGCCGTTGGCCATCGTCTGTGGAAGATAGGCACGGGTACCACCCTCATTGACGATCACCGAGGGCGCAGGCGCCACGTTGTCCCAAGTAAAGATGGAAGCGAGCCGCGTAGCGCCGATGGCCATCCCAGGCCCGTCCGCGAGAACCCTCGTCGGACCAGCTGCGGGGACCTTGATGATCAGCGGCAAGAAGATCCGGAAGGGCTCGATGGTAAGGATGGTTACCTCTCCGCTCAGAAGATGCGTGACCAGCAGCCTACGGCCGTCCGGGGTGAACCCCAGCCCGTGAGGGCGGTCACTAACGGGTAGGACGGCCGTCGTCGTCCAGCTCGCCCCATCAAGCAGGCGAACGGCATCGTCCCCCAGCTCCGCCACGGCCACGAAACGACCATCCGGGGAGACCGCCGTGCCCACGGGTCGATCGCCGATGGGGAGCTCGGTCGCGAGTTCTTTCGAGGGCACATCCACAACCGCAAGACTGTCGGAACCCTGATTAGCCACGAAGGCAGTGGCACCGTCGGGCGAGAGGGCGACGCTTCGGGGGTCGACGCCCACAACGAGTTCAACGAGCACGGCGCTACTGGCTGTGTCGACAAAGGTCACGGTATTGGAATCAGGATTGACGACGAGCAAGGTGGCACCATCCGGCGTGAGGGCGATGAGGGAGCTTGATCCTCCGGTCGAAGGAACGCGCTCGGCATTCACCGGGGCGTCTCCGACGGCTAAGAGGGAGAGCACAAGAAGGAGCGCCGCCAGGAGGAACTCCCGAGGCCGACCTAGACGGCTCAACGCCGCCGGGCCCGTGCTCAAGGCGGCGACACGGCTTGCCCAACCGTCCGACTGCGCGGCTCTATCGCGCACGTCTAAACCTCCTCTGTCGGCGAAGCCAACACGACCACACTCGGTTCAGCCCAAATGACGATCACGACCATGCCCTGATAAGCGGGGCAAGGCGCGACGGGCTTAGACCAAACGGAGATGGTCCGAAGCGCAGGCGAGCAGATTGTTATGTCCCGACGGATAAGCCCTCTGCGGACGCCCCCAAAGAAAAAGCAGCTGGTCGGCCCCTTCCGTGACGGGAGAGAATGGTGTGCTGATGGGCCGCGGGACCGTCAATCTGCCGCCCGACACGTTGCATCAGAACCTGGAGATGCGGCGCACCGGGAGCGAGCCATTCGTTCATTTGCTTCCCATTCGTTGGCCGGGGGCCCTCCCTGCCCCTCAGCGGAGGACGGTGGGCAAGTAGACAGTCCACCAGGGATTCATGGCAAGCACAAGCTCCCGCTCCTCCATCACGATGTCGGGCGTATCCCATCCGCGCTCGTCCATGACGTCCTGGAACGCACGGCGGAAACGGAGCTCGGTCGTCACCGTCACGCTGGCCCCCCCAGCGGGGGGGGCGAAACCGTACGCGGAGACATCGCTCTCCATCGCGGCGATGCGGTTGTCGCTCTCGATCAGCGTCTGCTTCCAGTAGCTCACCACGGGCGCCTCGCCACTGACCGCGTCCCGCAGCATTTTGGCAAAGGCCTTCCCCGGCAGCCCTGCCTGAGCGCCGCCCCACGCCGGCACCACCGGTCCCGACTCCTGCGTCAGCGCCCCACCCTCCCCGTCCCGCGCCTCCACCGTAAGAATCATGTGGCGGCCCGGGAAGTCCGTCGGCACGTGGTGCCCGGCCTGGGTGTTCGTGATCGCCACATCGACCTCCACCGACGGTCCCACTTGCCGCGCACTCACGGTCATGCTGACCGTGTTCCGGAGGAAGTCCTCGTCGGCGGCACCGAGCTGCAGGTGGGCGTGGATCGTGACCGGATCCCGTTCCACCCCGCCCTTGCCCGGGGCCACGTTGGTCATCTCCATGTCCGACGGCATGTGGCAGTCCTGGCATTCCACCCCCATCGCGCGGTAGGGGCTCTCCAGCCACTCTCGATACGATTCGTAGATGGGCGTGCCCCACATGCTGAACTGGTGGCACGGGGCGCAGAAGGCGCTCTCCTCGATGAGCGGCAGGTAGGTGTCCTCCTCGGGGACGTTGTCGTCGTCGAAAGTTCCGAAGAAGAGCTGGAACCGCTCCGTCTCCGGGAAGGGCCGCCGCACGTCCATCGAAATGGCACCTGGCGCGTTGCTGTACGGCAGGTCGGTCGCCGGGTTGAGATACACATCGGCCACCTTGTGGCAGAAGTCACAGTGAACCCCGAACACGTCGGCGCCCTCAAGTTGGTTCATGTCGGTGCTGAAAGGTGCGTCCAGGCCCGCGCCCGGGGCGTGACACGTGGCACAGTTGCCAGTGGTGCCGGGGAAGTCGAGGACGTAGCCGGGTGTGATGGTCATCGTGCCCGTCAGATCCGTGCCATTGTAGAGCGAGAAGAAGCGCGGATTCGTCCCGGCGTTGGCGTGGGCATTTTCCAACCAGATATCGGTCACGCCGGGCTTGCAGTGGGCGCAGCTCTCCTCGCCGTGCTCCCCTGTCGGCGGCATCCACTCGTAATCCGGGTTGTCGTTCGTCTGGTAATGGTGCAGCGTAAGGGTGATGCCGCTGGCCGGCGGTACCACGCCCTCCACCTTGGCGCAGTAGTACGTCTCCTTCCAGGCACTGACCGTGAT
>CAZIWL010000266.1:0-3142 GCA_964542755.1 uncultured Anaerolineales bacterium | reverse complement strand
CAGAGGCACGCGGTGCGCCTTTCTCCTGAGACATCTGCCCCTGCAAACCCTGGATCGTCCAGGCCGTAATCCGCTCGGGCACACGATGGGCGTCCCACACCGATGCGAGAAGGTCTCGTGAAGCGCCATTCCCACGAGCCGGACTTTTGCGAGAGGATTCTCGCCGTCTTCAGCGGACGCGCTGCCAACGGATTGATCTGGCAGCCAAGGCTGGAATACTGGTACGAGGCAAACCTCAGACAGGGGACGCTGCCAGGGCCATTGATGGACGCCAGCCTCATGGACGTCTATGATTATTGCGGCGCCTCCGTCCGCTACTTCACCCTACCCCTCCGCCAGCGATTCCGCAGCGTGGAGGTCACCAGAGAGTGGGAGACGGAGTCCCGCCTCCGCATCACCTGGCGAACCCCGCGGGGAGCGCTGACCGAGCTCCGCCGGTATGACGTGCACAAGCTGTCATGGCACAACCTGGAATGGCAGCTCGAGAAGCCGGAGGATTTCGCCATCCTCGAGTTCGTCCTCCAGGACGAAGTGTGGGACTGGGATCAGGGCGACTACGAGGCGGATCTGGCCCGTGTGGGAGGCCGAGGATGCCCACAGTTCTTCTTCCGCCGCTCACCAATCCAGTCCCTCTTCCTCGACCGTATGGGGTATGAACAGGCGATCCACGCTATGTACGAACGGCCCGACCTCATCGAGCGGTACGTGCGCACAGCATCCACGGCCGACGATGCCCTCTACGACGTCCTGTGCGCGTGTCCCGTGCCGGTTCTCAATCTCGGGGAGAACATCGACGCGACGCTCAACCCTCCTCCTATGTGGAAGGAATACCTCCTCCCGTACTACGTGCGGCGCATCACGCAGCTCCATGAAGCCGGCAAGATCGTACACATCCACGTGGACGGCTCGATGCACTCGCTCCTGCCGCATCTGAGGGAGTGTGCCTGGGATGGGCTCGAGGCCGCCACGCCGCGTCCACAGGGCGACGTCTCCCTCGAGGAGATTCGCGGTGCGGTCGGGGACCGGGTACTCCTGGACGGAATCCCTGCGGTCCTCTTTCTGCCGGATCTCTATCCCCTCGAACGGCTGGAGGCCTGTGCGCGGCGTGTGGTGGAACTCTTCCATCCGCGCCTCATTCTGGGCATCTCCGACGAACTTCCGCCGGATGCCGATATCGAGCGTGTCAGGCTGATCGGAGAGATGGTAGAGACCATGGCCTGAGTGCCAACCGCGAATCGACCGCCAGATGAGCAACGCGGACCGCGGTACCTCAGAGCGTCGGCACGAGACGATATGGTGACGACAGGGTGCCGCCGCTTGACCAGAAGTGAGTCCGTACTGGGCACAGGCCGAGGACCAACGACATCCACAAAGGAGACGGAAGTGAACATCATCGGCATCATGCTGGACAGCTTTCGGCAGGATCACGTGAGCTTCTACAACATGGGCGACCCAGTCTTTGAGGGCGTGCCGGCCTGCCGCACACCCCATATCGACGCCTTCGCAACGGAGTGCCTCGTCTTCGACAACGCCTATCCCGAGGCCCTCCCCACCCTGCCGGTGCGCACTCAGCTCTTCACGGGGCAGCGCACGCTGCCCTATCGGCACTGGCAGCCCCTGACGGAGGAGGACATCTCGATAGCCGAGATCCTGCGCTGCGAGGGCTACACCTGCGGCCTGATCTCGGACTGCTATCATTATCGAGCACCGGGCATGAACTACCACCGGGGCTTCAACGCCTACCGTTGGATCCGCGGCCAGGAGTACGATCCCTGGACTTCTCACCCGCCCAGGCGCGACGTGGATGGCTACGTCAACGCGCACTATGACGAAGTCTGGCGGAGGCGCGTGGCCCAGTTCCTGGCCAACACCGACGGTTTCGAGCGCGATGACGACTGGTTTGCCGCGAAGGTCGTCGACGAGGCCGTCGAATGGCTCAGACTGAATAGGCTTCACGACCACGTCTTCCTCTGGGTGGACTGCTTCGATCCGCACGAGCCGTGGGATCCGCCGGCGCGCTTCGATACGTACACCGATCCGGAGTACCGGGGAAAGCGGCTGATCCAGCCGCTGGGGGGAGAGGCTGAGGAATGGGCCACGCCGGACGAGATCCGCCACGTCCGGGGCCTCTACGCCGGCGAGGCGGCCTTCGTGGACCACTGCGTGGGCAGGCTCCTCCGGGCACTCCGGGAACTCGGCTACTACGAAGACTCGGTCATCTTTCTGACGGCAGACCACGGGCATCCCCTGGCTGACCACGGCCGATTCTTGAAGGGAGGCGATCGTCTCTACAACGAGCTGCTCAAGGTTCCTTTCATGATCCGTCTGCCCGGTGGAGAGGGTGCCCGACGGACCGACGCCATCGTCCAGTTTCACGACGTGCTGCCTACCCTACTCCAACTCATCGGTATGTCGAACAATGCCACGTCCATGCACGGCCGCACTTTCCTTGATGTGCTTCGCGGGGACAGCGATGAGCACGCCAGCTCGATCATCACCGGTTACCAGGAGGCCCCGGACCGCTGCATCCGAGACAAGGTGTGGAGCTTGATCGAACGCCCCATCGGCGAGCCGGATGAGCTCTACAATCTGATTGAGGATCCAGAAGAGCGCGTCAATCTCATCCAGACGTATCCCGAGGAAGCTCGGCGGCTCTCGCAGGCCTTCGGCAGCTACTTCCGCCTGGGGAGCGAGATGGGGACGAGCGGCGTTCAAGAGAAAGGGATCCAGGGCAAGTACGAGCTGGCGTCAGGGGCCATCGCGTGACGCCGTCCTTTGGACACCCCGCGCAGTCGAGGCCGCGCAAGCCCTCGAGGCTGGCTTCACCAGGTATATGTTAGCCAGCGTACCAAAAGGGAAACCATCGAAGCGACGCATATCGAGTGCACGGCGCCGTTGGCTGGGTGTATGCTTCATTTCGACGGGCTCTACGCGAGCGACAAGCTCAGCACGGCGTCGAGATTGAGGAGCGGCTTGCGCGGTGGAATCGGCTGGGACATGCCGCTCGCTAGGCTTCGGTACAACGTCTCGCTACGCTCAACCTCTACTCAACCGGCGCTCGCTTGGCAAGAATCGGCGCCTTTCAGAATGTATATGTTGGCGTTCACACTTGACATGAGAGCTGATCCATGATACACTGGTT
>CAZIWL010000265.1:0-3236 GCA_964542755.1 uncultured Anaerolineales bacterium | reverse complement strand
GTGCCTCCCGTCAAGGGAGGTTTTTTCATGTGCCACAATCGAAGAGTCTGGAGTACCCCAGGCAAACATCTACCGCATTGTCCTCACTGCGGTGCGTTTGTCTCCCCTCGCTCTGGCGTCTGCAACAGCTCCCGATGCTCCAAATCAGGCCAGCAGGTCGTCGAGACCATTGAGTGGCCGCCCGCGGACGTGCAGTTCACGTCGGATCGGAGCAAGTGGGGCAGGCCGGTTCAGCCACAGCAATCTCAGCAGGCTCAGCAACCCCAGGAGACCCAGCAGGCAGAGGCCGAATCGAAGGCGGTCGCTGCCCCCTCACCGTCTCCGGTGGGCCTGGACTGGGAACGGATCCTCGCGCTAGAGGATAGGCTCCGCGCGACGGCTTGGCACATCGCCAAGCAGACGGGCGGTGATGCCGACGAGTTGTTCTCGACCGGCCGCATGGCCATCATCGAGAAGGCCCAAGAGGATCCATACTTCCTCGCGCAGAAGAAAGCCTACATCAACACCCTGGCCGCTTGGCGTATGCGAGACGCCTTGAGACCTGGGTGGGCGCAGGCGAACTCGATCCCCCTCGAAGACACGTTCGATTCGGCAGCAGCTACATCCTCGTTCGAGCATCGTACGCTTCAGTCCCTAACATTCAAAGCCATAGCAGACACCCTGGACGATGGAGCGTGGGAGATCCTGGAGACCATCCAGACCCGCGAGGACGTGCGGTTCAGCGATGGCCGAGTCAACGTCAGTGCCCTCTCAGACGTGCTGAGTATCCCCAAGAGCACCATGTACAGGCAGGTCGACAACCTGCGCGAGACGTTGGGAGTGGCCTTGATGCTCTAGCAAGGCACCGGCAGTTGATAACCTAGCACACCGATTCTCTCCATAGCACTGACAAGGCATACTATGGCAGACAACGCAGGTGCTCTGGAATCGCCCCACCTCCTTGACCAACTTCCCCTGGAGAGGAAGGCACATGCCGCACCCCCTGTTCGCTAAGGAACTCAAGCGAACACAACAACGCGGACGCCCCGAAGAGGAGTGGCGTGATGGCAGCACAGATGGGTCTGTTCGAGACGACAGAGTCAGAGGTCCCTTTCGTCGCCCCGTCTACGGTCGACGAGCCCGATCCCCCGGTCAAGCCAGAGGCCGAGTTGAGGGCCAAGCAACCCGAGCCTAAACCTGTAGAACCACCACGGTCTACTGCTCCTCGGGACCAACCCGATGCTTCGTCAAGCTGGATCACCGAGAAGCCTCTCGGGGAGCGGCGCCTGAGCACCAGAAAGATCTGGGGCGCAATCTCACAGGGCGCCTATCAGCGGACCATTGAGACGGTCTACTATGTCGTTTCAGCCAACGAGACATCCACGGGCCTGTCCCAAGACACACTACCCAGTCGCCCATGCTCGTGCGGCCAGCGGCGGTTCATCGCCAACATCAACGACGTGCATCACTGGCGCTGCATGCGCTGCTACCCTCCGGTAAACAACGAGCACATCCTGATCCATGATGTACCGAATCCAGAGGAGTGTGTGCCATACTGACACAGGAAGCACGGAACCCTGCCACCTTATGCAAGGTGCGCGATCCACAGAAAGCGCGTAGAGCCCGAGAATCGGCAAAGAGGGGAATAGTCCGTCGATTCTTTTCACCCCCACAAGACTCCCCCAAGCGTATGCTCTTGCGTACCCCTTGCGTACCTCTTGCGGGCCTCTTGTGGGTACTCTTGTGGTCCTCTTGCGGGTCAACTTCTACCAGAGGCACGCTGACAGAGATTGGAAAAGAAGACGGATGGCGGCTCGCGGTGATCGACGGCGTACTGAAGCCAAAGGAGAGCGTACGATGCCAACAAGAGAAAAGCTAATCGATGTGCGGCGGTTGGAGGCCGTAGGAGTTGAGGCGCTGCTGGCTCAAGCATCCGGAGAGTTCATGCGAACCATCACGGTCAATGGCAACGTGCGAAATGCAGATGCTTTGCTGGATGACGGCGACGTGTTGGTCATCGACCCCCGTCCCACTGTCACAGACGGCGAGATCGCGTTGCTCGCCGACGATGACCGCCTGGCCTTGCGTCGTGTCTACCCCGAAGACGAGTACGTCCGGTTGGAACCGTTGGACCCACGCTACGGGATCACGACGATCCGGTCCTTAGCCGAGTTAGTCATCCACGGGCGCGTGGTCGCCATCATCCGCAGGGTACGCAGCCAACCACAGCGAATCCCGGCCCGAAAATGGGAAAACACGGCTCCCTAACTCGTTCATGTGATACCGAGGAAACGCTCAGGGCTCAAAAAGTCGCTCATGTCCGAAATGTCCGCTGCTTTGAGTTGAATCTGAGACTCCGCTAGTGCTATGCTCAGACTGCGACGGCCGAGCAGGCCAACGATGCCCTCATCGACGAGGAGGCGACACGTGATGAACTTACCTGAACAACTGGCGCCCACAGAAGAGCACGCAAGGCCCGAGGAACACTACGGCCTTCAAGGCGCCTACCTGGACGCCTATGACTCCATTGTCCAGCCTCATCAGATCTGTTTCACACGGCTATACACGCTGCGGCGCTGGGCCCCGATCCTGGAGGCTCCTGGGTTCTGGCTCTTGATCGCCTTGCAGCAAGCCTGCTACCGGAACCCGCATGGGAGGACCTGGTGCGTCATCTCCGCCGGGGACCTGGCAAGGGAGTCAGGGATAAGCCGCAGAACGGTGTACCGCTACCTGCACGAAGAAGACTACGCCAAGCATCAGCTGAGGCGCTGGGCGCAGGTGCCTGACCCGGAGGCGTTCAAGACGCGCAAACAATGGTCGGCTAGGCTACAGCAGACGGTCCAAAAGGCCAACAAGTATGACGTATTGATCGAGCCTCCATTGACGCGCAAGGACCAGCGCGGATTAGCGCACCTGTTCCTCTTGACGGGGCCGAACAACCTGGACGATCTGCTCAAGAGAACTGCGACCCAGACATTCACTGACACACTGGCCATGCTGAGTCAAGCAGCGGATGACTTCGTGCCCCCCGAGAACTGGCGAGACGATGGTTGGTATCCAACGCCCCAGGCGGTCGCACAGGGAGTGTGGGGCGGACTCACGGTGGATGCCAAGAAGAAACTGGGACGCATCTGCCAGATCATCAAGGGCCCCAAGAAGGTCATTCGTCAATACTTCCGAAAGCGGTGGCTACCCGAGTTGGGACCGAAACTGGCGCTAGTCGTCGTGCAGCTTCGGTCGCGGGGGTTCTGGGACGA
>CAZIWL010000264.1:0-3236 GCA_964542755.1 uncultured Anaerolineales bacterium | reverse complement strand
GGTGTCCGGCTACGCCTACGACACGAGCGGCGTGTCGGCGGTGGAGGGACGAACCGAGGGCGGCGCATCCCTCTTCCAGTGCAACGGGTCCCAGGTCCAGGCGGGACGGTGGTCGTGCGCCTGGCAGACGAGCGGGGCATCGCACGGACAGTCCTACGCCGTACAGCTGCGGGCCACCGACGCCTTCGGTCAGGCGAGCGCCTGGAGCCGGTCCCGGGATTTCGTGGTCGACGACGGGGCACCGGAACTCACGCTGGACCACGCGGCGAGCGGGGCCGTCCACGGCGACCTGGTGCGAGGGCCCTTCACCCTGGTGGGTGCCGTCACGGACGATGATCCCGCCGACAGCGGCGTGGCCAGCGTGCAGGTCTGCGTGGACGGGGCTTGTGGTGACGCTGCCCTGACCCTGAGCCCCAGCCCGGCCGCCGTGAGCTACGAGGACGAGCCGTCGCCCCCGCTGGCCATCGATGCCGCCGCAGGATGCGGCGGAGCCGGGATCTCCCGGGTCTTCTCTGTGACCCAGGATTTCGTGATCGACCACATCCGGCTGGGCTTCAACGCCGCCCACACCCATCGCGACGATATCAGCGTGATCCTCGAGTCGCCCTCGGGGACCGTTGTCGAAGTGCTGCGGGACGATCAAGTCTCCGGCACGGCGTTCCGAAACTACGACGTTCTGCTCCACGACGCGGCAGCGACGGGGTATGCCGTGGCTGAGGACGACCCGGCCCCCCCCCTCTATCAGCGCCTGGCGCGGCCCGCCGAGCCGCTCGACGTCTTCCGAGGTGAGGGCTCTCACGGCGAGTGGACGCTGCGTATCTGTGACGAAAACCCCGGTGCGGACGACGGTCTCTACAATCTGAGCCGGCTGACGCTCTACCCGCGGGACACGGGCTCCAAGACGGGCCGGTGGACGTATAACGTGCCCATCCCGGACGGGCTAGACTACGTATCCCGCACCATCGCCATCTACGCCGAGGACCTGGTCGGCAACCGGACCACGGACCCCGTCAGTCTCACCGTCTGGGCCGACAACGTGGCGCCGCAGATTTCCGTCACCGACGTGCTGAGCGAGGTGGTGGCGCACAGCGCCGAGACGGTCCTTCAGGGGACGTGCGACGACGGCAACCAGGTGGGGTCGCTGTTGGTGACGGTGAAGACCCCTGCGGGCGTCACGCGTCAGGATCCAGCCGCGCGGCACAGCGCCCCCTGGGACTACGCCTGGGAGTACGTGCTGCGGAGCCCGGAGCCGGGGACGTACAAGCTTTGGGCGGTGGCCACCGACCCGAGCGGGAACTCCAGCTCCGCCGGGCCGTTCGAGGTGCACGCCGGATGCACGGCCGCCAGTCTCACCGCCCGGGTGCTCCAGGTGGAGCCGGCCGCCCATTCACCCTACTCGGTGACAGTCACGTTCGCTGTCAGCAACACGGGTGCAGCCCCGGTGGACGCCGGGCTGCCCGTGGGCGTCTACGTGAACGGGGGACAGATCGCCAGCGTGAGCACCGCGAGCCGCCTGGAGATGGGCGGGTCGGCCGTCTTCAGCGCCACCTGGGCGGTGGCCTCGCCGGGGGCCTACGACCTCTCGGTCGTGCCCAACGATGGAGCCACCTTCGTGCTATGCAAGCCAGCCACCTCCGACGAGAGGAGCGTCGCGGTGCAGGATCTCCCCCTCTACCCCTCGTGGAACCTGGTCTCCTCCTTCGCCGCGCCCTTCGCGGACGATCCGGGCACCGTACAGCGGACCATTGCGGGCCAATACACTGCGATCCTGGGGTTCGAGGACGGCGCGATGGCATCCCACCCGGAGACGCTGGCGGGGATGAGCAGTCTGGAATCGATAGACGGTGTCCACGGATACTGGATCAAGACGTCTGGCGGCGGCTCCGCGCTGCACGGGATGGGAGGACAGGAGGAGGATCCGGAGGAGATGCCGGTGGTGGCAACGCTGCGGCTGGTCGGGCAGGGGCTGCCGCTCGACCACCCCATCGACCTGGAGGCTGGCTGGAACCTGGTGAGCTACCTGCCGCGGCGGACGATGACCGTGCAAGGGGCACTTCGGTCCATCGATGGGCTGTACAAGGCCGTCGTTGGATTCGAGCCGGAGGAGGCCGCGCTCTCGTACTACCCGGATCTGGACGCCAGCTTCAACACGCTGCACACGATGAAGCCGGGTAACGGCTATTGGATCAAGATGAGGGAGCCCGGCACGCTCGTCTACCCCGCCGACTCATCGGATGGGACCGCGAGCCGCGCAGCGTCCGTGAACAGCGGGATTTCTGAGCGGGACGACGCCGGATTCGCGGCCCACGAGCTCCTGTCCGAGGTGGCCCCGACCTATGCGTGGGTCAACCTCTATGGACCGGCGCTGGGCAGCGATGAGCAGCCGCTGCCGATCTCGACGACGGTGGTGGCAGTGGATCCCGACGGCGTCGTCTGCGGCGCCGTGGTCGTTTCCGTGGAGGGCCAGTTCGGTCTCTTGCCCTGCTACGGAGACGACCTCACTACCGCGCAGGATGAGGGCGCCGAGCCGGGCGACATTCTGGAGCTTCTGGTGGATGGGGAGGTGCTGGGACACGCGACCTGGACCGAGCACGGAGAGCGCAGGCGCGTCGGCCTGGGCATCACATACGAAGTCTATCTGCCGCTTGTTGTTCGAGGTCTCGCTGTGCCCACCGGGTTCCTTCCGACGCCCACACCCTCGCCGACGGCGCTCCCTGAGCCGCTCTCCGCCCCGGTCGCTCCCACCGCAGATCCCCAGCACCCCGATGCCCCTGTGGATGCTATGGTGCCGGGAGTGACGCCAATGGCCCCGGACAGCATGCGTCACCCGACCCCGGGCGGTGAGGAGAGAGACCCATCTCCCGGTGCACCCAGAGGGACGCCCACGCCCGTGCAGGATTGATGATCGTGACGGCTCGATGCAGGCGGGTCGCAGGGCTGATGCCGCGCCCCAGAGAGAGGAGGGTCCCGACGCGACGTACCTGCGGAGGGACCTCGTCCGTGGCGCGCGGGCGGCTGTCCTTCACCATGGGCGGCTAACCGACCCAGGCCAGCGGATCAGTCGGAACGAGAGGCTAGTTTGGGGTGTGCCAGACCCGCGCGCGGCTCCCCCTCCAAGCTCGTACGAAACCTCGCTGACTAGGCTTCGTGACCGCCATCGGGACGGGAGAGTTCGTCCTCCGCGCCCTTCATCCTTCGCAGCCGCTCCATGATCGTCTCCTCGTACCCGTGCCCCT
>CAZIWL010000263.1:0-3237 GCA_964542755.1 uncultured Anaerolineales bacterium | reverse complement strand
CCAGCGGGGTTGGGCGCGGATGAGGCGCCACCAGAGGCCGCGGGCTAGCTCGTCGCGGGTGTGCTCGCTGAGGATCTCCGAGGCGCCCTGGTTGAGGAGGCGGAGGAGGCGGTCGTAGTCCTCGTCGGTGAAGCCGTCGAGGACGGCCCGGAGGAGGGCGTGGGCGTTGAGTTCGCGCCGGAGAGGGCGCAGCTCCCGGGCGTAGGACGTGCCGTTCAGGACGGCGCGCGCCGCTGCTTGGGCGCCGCGCATGCCGGTGACGACGCCGCCGACGGTGGTGGTCTTGACCTGGGCGGCGGCGTCGCCGACGAGCATCAAGCGGCCCTCGGGAGCCTGGTGGTCGGAGGTGAGCTGGATGGGCGCCATGGGTACGCGGGCTGCCTGATGGGTGTCGATGGGCTCCAAGTCCCGATTAGAAAGGAAACGGTCCAGGACCTTGCGGGCCTCGTCGTGCGTGTCGTGGATGAGGCCGGCGACGGCGGTGGTGGGGGACTCGGGAATGAGCCAGAAGAAGAAACGGGTGGCCTCCCGGTCGAAGACGACGCGGACGGCGTCGGGGGCCAGGTCGGCGGGGAGCGGGACGCGGGCCTGGAGGAGGGCGACGACGTGGGGACGGTGGTCTGAGGCGGCCTGTGCGGTGACGGAGTCGATGCCGTCGGCGCCGAGCACGCGTGGCGCAGAGGCCCGGGTGGGGCCCGACCCGTTCTCAAGGTGGAGTTCGTAGCCGGTTCCGTTGGAGACGATGTGCTCCAAACGGTGACTGGGCCGGATGGATGCGCCGGCGGCCTCGACGCGACGCGTGAGGAGCTCGACAAACCGCCGCCGCTCCAGGATCACGTCGGGTTCGCGTAGTTGGACGGAGGCGGACTCGGAGCGGGAGACGAGCTGGAAGCGCCGGATGCGGTTGAGCACAGCCGGCTGGGCGTCGAAGTCGAGGAGACGGAGCCACTCGGGCGTGACGATGAGGGTGCGCGGGGTCGGGGCAGGGTCGGGGCGGGCCTCGTAGATGGTAACGGGGGCGCCGCCCTGGGCCAGGAGGTATCCTGCATAGAGGCCGGCGACGGAGGCGCCGACGATGGAGACTTGGCGCGTCATCGGTGGATCCCTCCCGGATGCGACGGCGTTGCCGCGCCGGCTGCGCGGCCTGGGGGAGGCAGTATGGGTTGAATGGCAGCGTGGTCGGTGTTGTTCATCGGATGATTCGGCGTTGGTTGTGCACGACGACGGTGATGGGCCGCGGTCCTCCTCGAGTGGACCGTTTCTGGGCAGTCCGCCGCACTATACCAGGGCGTGCCCCATTGTCAAGCTTCGTGTCCTCAGGTGATGCAGGGAGGGTGCGGCATGCCCGGTAGGTACGACGCACCATCGTGTCTCCAACGGAATTCCAACTCTGCCCAACGGAGTCCAACGCCGCGCCCAACGGAACCCATCCGTAGGGGACGGCCTTTTGTGTTAGACTGAGGAGCGTGGAGAAACCACGAAGGACAGAAAGGGACACGAAGGGCACCAAGGTGATGGGGAGATGGGGTGACGCGGGGAGGGGGAGACACGGGGACGCTGAGAATCATGGCTGAGAACCTTCTCCGCAATGCTTGGTGTTCTTAATGCTCCGTCGTGTGCCTCGTGGTTGTGTACAGCATGTTTACAACAGGGAGAAGCCCCTCTCCTTGGGACGGGGTTGGCCCTGGGGGTTGGGAGCAAGCCCCGCCCGAGCTCGGCGCTGAGGGCGCCGGGGCGAAGCTTCGGGGCACTAGCCACGGGCGAGTTTGCTTGCTTGATCAGATGCGGGAGATGCCGGACGGCGGAGGCTCGAAACCACGGCGCGACGAGATAGGAGGAGGGAGAGAATGAAGAAGCGGAGATTTGGGCGGACGGAGCATAGGAGCACGGTGGCGATTTTCGGGGCGTTTGCCCTCTCGGAGGTCTCCCAGTCGGAGGCGGATGAGGTGATGGAGATGGTCATCGACACTGGGGTGAATCACATCGACGTCGCTCCGACGTACGGAGACGCCGAACTGCGGCTGGGGCCGTGGCTGGCCGAGGAGCGGGAGCGCTTCTTTGTGGGCTGCAAGACGATGGAGCGGAGCCGAGACGGAGCGGCCCGGGAGATGCGGGAGTCCCTGGAGCGGCTGCAGATCGAGTCCTTCGATCTCTACCAGCTCCACGCGGTGAACACGATGGAAGAGCTGGAGGCGGCGACGGGCCCTGACGGGGCGCTCCAAGCGGTTCTTCAGGCCCGGGAGGAGGGGCTGACGCGCTTCGTGGGGATCACGGGCCACGGCTTGGAGGCACCCACGATCTTCATAGAGGCGCTGGACCGCTTCGATTTCGACTCGGTGCTCTTCCCGGTGAGTTTCGTGCTCTTCGGTGACGATGACTACCGGAGGCGGGCGGAGGAGCTGCTCCGCCAGTGTCGGTCCCGAGATGTGGGCACGATGGCGATCAAGGCAATCGCGAAAGGCCTGTGGGAGGATGAGGGGGACCACGTGTATGACACATGGTACGAGCCCTTTCAGGATCCGGAGTGGGTGCAGAAGGCGGTCGATTTTGTGCTGTCGCAGGACGTGACGGGGTTGTGCACGGTGGGCGATGCGACGCTCCTTCCGCGTGTCCTGGAGGCTTGTCAAGCGTTTGCACCTCTTGGGGAAGAGGAAGCGGAAGCGGTCCTGGAGAGCGCGGATGCATACGAGCCGATTTTCGGGTGAGTTGGGACACAGATTGGCACGGATTACGGGTGGATGCGTCGGGTATGGAGACCTGACCTACTCATTGGAGGGGTATCTATGAGGTGGAGAGGGATGGTCGGAGTTGTGGCACTGTTGGTTATTGTGGTCACGGGGTGCGCACCGCCGACGACTCAGCCGGAGGTGCCCGAGGCGCCGGTCGAGCTGCCAGCCGACGTGGAGGCTGCGGCCAAGGAGGTGGTGAACGCCCGGACGGACGTGCCGGTGGAGGAGATCGAGGTCACCTCGGCGGAGGAAGAGGAGTGGCCGGATGCTTGCCTTGGGCTGGCCGACGAGGATGAGGTGTGCGCTGAGGTGATCACGCCTGGGTGGCGTGTCACGCTTACGGCCGACGGCGAGGAGTATGTGGTGCGGACGGACCAGAACGGGTCGGTGGTTCGCATTGAGGATTAGGACGCAGATACACACAGATCGAAGAGATCGCGGAAAGTGATCGGGGAGGTTCCAATTATTGGACCGAGGGTGTGTCGGCTGTGGAAAGCCGACCTACATT
>CAZIWL010000262.1:0-3283 GCA_964542755.1 uncultured Anaerolineales bacterium | reverse complement strand
GCACGCGGCTTAGCTTCACACGCTGAGTGCGAACGGTTCCTCGGCAGCTTACGCCGCGAGTATCTCGACGACTTCATCATTAGACGAACGGCACCTGTACCGGATCGCGAAAGAGTACGACACGTATCTTGACACCGCCCGGCCTCAGGTTCCCCACGGAAGGGGCTGGTTCGGCGTGCCAGGCAAGCTCGAAATGTCCCTGGAACCAGCCTCAACCGGTCGAAAACCGGACCATCACGTTAATCCGCTGCCCGGTCTCCCCACTAGAAGTAGCTCATCAGGCTTGCCTTGGTGCTCTTCGTGGCCCACTGGCGATGGGTGCGCTAACGACTTGTCGCGGAGCTGGTCGCCGGGTGGAGATCGTTGGCACCGGTGTACTGACCAGTTGAGACTGGCATACGTGGCAAGCATACGCTCGTGAGGTGCATCGCACCGGTCGTGGCGACAACTCGTTAGTGCACCCACTGGTGATACGGATCGCGTTTTCGGCCGTGACACGCTTGGCCCGTCACTCCCACGAGTCCCAGGCCGGGTACTGCTCCGGGCGACTGCCACCCTCTTCCAAGATCGCGGGGGCTTTGAGGGATGGATCAGGTGGATCAATCCGATCCAGCGTCACGCTGAACTCCCAGTGATCCCCGAAGTCATACAGGTACGTCATTGCCTGCCCCTCCTCGAGCGGCAAGTCCCCGATCTTCACGTCATCCGCCGACGGCGCGTCGTCCATATAGGCGTGGTATGCGTGCCGGAGGGCGCCGAACCGGTCACGATAGGAGAATCGGTAGAGGTGTTCGTGGGTGAAGTCGATGGCGTTGATGATGGCTGTCGCGAGTGCTTCCAGCGTGGCGGTGGCTGGCAGCACGATTCGACACCACCAGAGATCGGCCAGGGACACCTCGAAGACGTAGGTCCCCTCTCTGAACGACCAGTCAGACACGCTCAGGTTCTGCTTCCATTCGGGGAAGTAGGGTTGGAGCAGCGGCTGGAGAGTCCCGACGGGGACCCTCTCCGAGCCCCTGAATGCCAGGATCTTGTCGAAATCACCAAAGAACCCGACGCGCAGCAGGGTGATTATCGCATCTCCAAGAGGCTCGATCTCGATCCGCTCCATGCGCCAGCCTTCGCCCGGCTCCGATGGACGATCTTGAACAGACACTAGCCCGAACAGATCGAGGAGGCCCAGGTTGTGCCACCCCGGCGAGTAGGGCAGCCAGTCCTGTGCATGGGTCTCGGCCACTGCCAGGCCGCCCTGTGGAATACGGCGGAAGAGGCTGAGGCAGTGGTCGTACGTCTCCGAGACGAAAGACATACCGGACCTCCCCTCTCCGATCGTCTCTGGCCTGGCCCGCAGCAACCAGGTCTCCAGAAGCGTGAAGTAGCGCTCCGTGGGGTTGAGATGGAGCCACTGATCACGAACCGCCTCAACCACCACCAATGTCGGTCGTTTAGCACCCTCTTGGACGCGGGTCAACCCCGAGGCCCTGACCAGCAGCAAGAGCCCGTGAATATGGGGGAAGGACTTCTGGACGGGGCGCTGCAGTCCCAGCTCGAGGGGATGCGTCATGCGAGCGTTGATCTCAGGAAGCGCTCGAAGCGATAGAAGGTGCAACTTGTCGGTCACCCGGACCCCTCCCTCCTCTTCGATAAACCTCAACAAGGCGACGAGATCGCGCAGGATGGTTCCCGGGCCCCGCTCGTCTATCTCTTGCTCTCGGAGTATCCGTTCTTGCTCCGTGGAGAGCGCACGTGCTTCATCTCGAGACCGCTCTGCATCACTCATAGTATCCGCCTCCTTGACTAGGTGCGTCTCTGGTCACTCCGCCGGGCACCTGGCGCCATCCGCCCTGACCGCCCCGAATTCCAGGCCCGGAGATCATCCGCTCCATGCTACCGTCGCGTCCGCCCAACCCCAATCCGCGGCCCCATCACCGAACAGACCTCGCGTAGGAACCAGCCGATGGAGCATCGTCACCACACGCTCAGGCATCCTGACTGTCGGCAGAGCTGTGGTGGCACTGGCATTGAGTCCAGGCCTCGCGTCTCACGCCAGGTCAGTAGCTCTTCGACGTCCAGCTCTACCTTTTCCACGCGCATCCCCGATTCCCGAAGCCCCTGGTGTGCCTTCTCGGCGCTCGCCAGCCACTCCTCATGGGTCTGTTCGAGCTTCTCCGGATCCGCCGAGATCTCGCGCAGGCGCTCCCAATGATCTACTCGATACCAAGCGGAGCCAACAAGCGCCATGGGCTTTCCCGTCGGCCCAGCTGCATCGCCCGTGAGCTACCTGGTCCACCGATCGCGACCAGCCCAGTAGGGACACTCCGGACAATTCCCTGCTTCTGGATCGTCGATTTCCTCCTGGTGAGGACAGCCAATGGGACCCTCCGTCATAGCCACGGATCTGACCCCGTGCCGATCGATGAGAGTCACGATCTGCTGATGGATCGTGGGGTCATCGCGCACGGCCGCTCCTTCCAAGTGCCAGCTCTCCACGCCTTCCTTGTAGAACGGTGTGGTCAGCGCAGCGGTGGGCGCTGTGGGCCAGCAGAGCTTGGTGGGTGTCATCCCTCACGGGATTACGGCCGGGCTACGCTTGTCACTCAGAGCGATGCACAAAGTCGTAGGGGGTCATCACGTGGACGTCTTGCAGCGATCCGAGCACCAGCAGGTCCTTGTCAACTGAGATGACATATGCGGCGTTTCCGGCCAACGCGCAGGCGATGAATTTGTCGTCCTTTGGATCGCGTGTGAACGAAGGGACCTCGGCTAACTGCGGAAGGATATCGGCTTTCCGATAGATTGCCTCGAGCAGTGCCTGGCCCTCTTCGGCGTGTATAAGTGCTTTGATGTAGTCCCGCTGCAGCACTCTCTGTAGCTCTTCGATCAACGGCGGGGCCGTCACCATCCGCATGTCACCGCCAAGCCAGTGGTCCTCGATCAGCTCTCGGATTGCCGTGCTGGGCTTAATGAGGTAGCGGATCAGAACGCTGGTATCGACGACGACCTGAATCAAGTCGTCTGCTCCTGATGCACTTCGGTGCGAGCACGTTCGATCAGGGCCTCGGCTTCCTCGTCAGTCAGGTGTCTGGCCCGAGCCGAAGCGGCCTCGGAAGCCGCGCGCAGGCGAGCTTTCAGTAGTTCCTCCTCCGCTTGGAGCAGTTCTTGATACCGGCGATAGGCCACCATGGCGATGCGAGGCGTGCCGTAGCGTTCGATGATGACATCTTCGGTCAACGCGCGGTCAGCTGCGTCTCCGAAGTGCTGCTGCACCTGACTCGACTTCAAT
>CAZIWL010000261.1:0-3323 GCA_964542755.1 uncultured Anaerolineales bacterium | reverse complement strand
CTAGATTGAGCCCGGGCTGAACTAGCCCCGGCTGTGCGGTGGCGTCAGGACCTTCCTCCCTCCAGCAAGGGTGATGAACCGGAGTTGTCCACGATGGGGCGCGAACCGGCAGCGAGGGTTCAAGGCTCTTCGGAGGAAGCCGCTAACTTGCGCCGGCTAGTACTTGCGGGAGACATCGCGGTAGGTGCCGGGCTGCCGGCACTGGAGGATTTGCGTCTCATCGCGACGCTGACGCATCCGGGCCAGGTCGATGGTGGCCACCGCATAACCCTCGGCCGGTTCGTCCGCCACGGCGCACACTTGACCGTAGGGATCAACGATGGCGCTCTGTCCGAAGAATGTGTACGAGGGTTCTTCTCCCACCCGGTTCGCCGAGGCAACGTGGACCGCGTTCTCGTAGGCCCGGGCCCTGAGGTAGACCCGGTACTCGTCCACGTGGGGCTCCTCCCAATTCGCCAGAACGATCAACAGCTCGGCCCCACGCATGACCAGGCTGCGCGCTGTCTCCGGGAACGCCAGATCCCACCCCACCATCATCCCTACCGTCAATCCGTCGCTGCCCAATCCTGTGTCGGCCTCGCGGATCTGGTAGCCGGGCCGGAAGAGCATTTGCTCCTCGCCGCGCAGGTGAACCTTGTGCTGTTGATGGAGCACGTCACCGTCCGGGCCAACGATGACGGCCGTGTTGTAGAGGACGCTCTCCACCTTCTCCTTCTTGGTGGCCATGCCGAAGGCGATGTGGATGCCCAGCTCGTTGGCGCGCTGAGCGATCAGATTCGACGTCGCGCCCGGCACCCGTTGGGCTAGCTCCGGAAAGCGGGGGCCGAGTTCGTAGCCCGTCGTCACGAGCTCCGGGAAGACGATTAGGTCAACCGGCTGCTCGGAGGCGATGCGATCGATAAACTCGCGCATCCTCACCAGATTTTCCTCCATCCTGCCGAGCTGGGGGGCCATCTGAACGGTGGCAACAGTAATCTCTTGGGTAGGCATAGTAGGCTTAGTCTCTCCTAGGTGGTGCGTCGATATCTTCTGCGGTTTGCTTGGGTTCCGACTAGCGGAGCTGTTCGAGCAGTGTGGTTAGCTCTGACGGAAGGGGAGCGCGGAGGTCCAACGCGTCACCCGAGGCGGGGTGCGTGAGATGGAGCGCCCCGGCGTGAAGGAAGTGGCGACCTTCGAGAAGGGAATCGCCGCGCCGGCCGTAGACATCGTCCCCAACCACGGGGTGTCCCATCCAGGCGAGGTGAACCCGAATCTGATGCGTTCTCCCCGTGTACGGATGAGCCTCCACGAGGGTGTATGAACCGACGTTCTCGACGGCATGGAAGCGCGTGCGCGCGTACTTGCCGTCCGTCAGGGGGGCCATCCTCTGTCGATCGTGCGGGTGCCGGCCGATGGGCACCTCGATGATGCCCTCCGGGGGCTGCATCCGGCCATGCACCAGCGCCAGGTACGTCTTGTGGACCTCGCGGGACCTGAACTGCTCCTGGAGATCCTCAAGGACGTCGGGTCGCCTGGCCACCACGAGCACGCCCGAGGTCTCCATGTCCAACCGGTGGACGATCCCCGGCCGGTCGGAGGGCCCAACTTGGGCGATGGCAGGGTCGTACGCCAGGAGTGCATTCACCAGGGTCCCATCGGGATGACCCGGCGCCGGGTGGACGACCATGCCGGCCGGCTTGTTGACGCCGACCAGGTAGGCGTCCTCGTAGAGGATCTCGATGGAAATCGACTGGGGCTGGATGGCTCTTGGGTCGGGTGGGGGGGGGACTCGGACGGTGACCTGGTCGCCGATCTCAACCCGATAAGCGGGCTTTCGTGAGCGGCCGTCGACGGTGACCTGTCCGTCACCAATCAGCCGCTGACCCTGACTCCGGCTGAGCTCTGGGACTCGGTCACGGACGACTTTGTCCAACCGACGGTCGTCTTCTTCGACAACGAAGGATACGACCGTCGCTTCCGGCTCCGTTGCCTCCGGCGTCTCACTCATCGGCCGCCGTGGCCAACTGGCCCTCGGCGTGCTCCTCGGACCAACCCTCGCAGATCATCACCAGCGTCAGAACGGTGACCCCAACGACGATGGACGAGTCTGCGATATTGAACACCGGCCAGTTCCGCAGGGGCCAGAAGTTGAGATCGACGAAATCGACGACCGATCCGCCGAAACGGAGGCGATCGATGAGGTTGCCGACGGCCCCCCCGAGCTGGAGCCCCAGTGCCACCTGCACCAGCCATTCGCCGTCGGACAACTGAAGATAGTACCAGACCAGGGCGACGATGACGACAATGGCGATGACGATGAAGAGGCTGCTCCAGCCCTGGAAGAGACCGAACGCGGCGCCGGAGTTCGTCACGTAGGTGAGTCGAAAGACAGACTCGAGCCAGGGGGTCAGCTCCATGGACTGCCCGGGGCGAAGATTCGCCCTGACAACGTATTTGGATACCTGGTCAGCGAGAATGGACAACCCGGCGACCAGGGGTAGGATCACCAGAGTTCTGATGCGTGCGTTCAACGTGCAAGGGCCCTATACTCGTGTTGCGCCTGGCACTCAAGACAATAGACTGCCTGGGGCAGGGCCTCCAACCGGGCCCGATCGATGCGCGCTCCGCAATCCTCACAGATTCCGTAGGTTCCGTTCCCGAGCTTCTGGAGGGCGTGGTTGACCCGTTCGAGGGAAAGCTCTATCCTGCGCCGGAACCCGACGTCGACAGTCTGCTCGAAAGCCTCCGTGCCGTCGTCGGCCATATGATTGCCGTATCCGACGCCTTCGTACTCGTCGCTCTCGAGCTGGGTCAACTGCTCTCGGAGTTCCCTTTTCTCCTCCAGGAGCTCCTTCCTTGCACGCTCGTATGAGAATGGCATGGTCCTCTCCTTTCTGCCGCTGGCAGGAAGTGTGTCGGCCCGAATGATTCCTGTTTCAGCGAGCCCGTCTCCACCGGTGTCGATCGATAGACGTGTCGACGATGCATCGTCCCGGGTGGGCACGAATCGCCCGGACTTGACATTTTACTGCACAGCGGACGCCTTGGCAAGGAGATGGTTAGAGGGGGTGCGCCAACGACCTGTCGCGTAGCTGGTCGCCGCTTGGACACAGTGGCGCCCGTGTACTGACCCGTTGAGACTGGCAAACGTTACAAGCAATCGCCCGTGAGGTGCATCGCATCTGGTAGGGGCGACTGACCCGGACCTGCGGGCAGATTCTTGCGAAGCAAGAGGCAGATTCTTGCCAAGCAAGAGGCAGATTCTTGCCAAACAAGCGCCTGGTTTCGCCTGTTTGCGCCGGTTGAGTAGACGTTGAGCGAAGCGAGACGTCGTATCGAAACCA
>CAZIWL010000260.1:0-3358 GCA_964542755.1 uncultured Anaerolineales bacterium | reverse complement strand
GAGACAAGTCAGCAGCACCCCTATTGGCCAGCTCGGGCGGCTGACGGACCGAATCTCCTGCGTCAAGCGGCGCACGGGGACACGCGATGGATGCAGAGCATCAGCAAGGCACCGGAAGGTCGTCCGCCACGGCACAATCGGGTGAAGGTGGAACTGGATCCAACGCACGCGAGGAGGGGCAGACATTGAAGGCACTGACCTGGCTGCATACCGAGGTCCGTGCTGCTGGCTGCGAGCGTGTGAGCAACCGCCCTCGACCGTCTGGCACGCGCTGTGGTGTGGGAGGACGGGGGCCGAGAGGCATCATCCCACTGCATCTCCTCCTCCTTCGCGTACCGAGCGGTTCAGCCTTCCAGAAGGCCCAGCTCCTGAGCGCGCACGACCGCCTCGGTGCGGTTGCGAACCTCCAGCTTAGCGTAGATGTTCCGGGTGTGAGTCTTGATGGTGTTGAGAGAGACTGTGAGCTGCTCTGCGATCTCACGGTTCGTCAGGCCCCGGGCCAGCTCGCGGAGGACGTCGAGCTCCCGGTCCGTGAGGGGCTCGATCAGCGGCTGGACCTCACCATGCGGAGGTCTCCCCGGGCTGGTCGCCTCTGCGGTCCGCCGCTGGACTTCGCCTTCAAGCTGCGGCTCCGCTTCAAACGCGACCAGCAGGCTGGCCGCGTACGGTGTCGGACCTCGCTCTCGCTCCAGCTGGAGAATAAGCATGTGCATCGCTGGGCCCTCGTCTACGAAGACCCGCACGTAGCCCTCACCCTGCGCCAGGGCCACGGCTCGTTCCAGCGCCGTCAGGGCGTCCTCGTGCTTACCCTGCCCCTCCAGTGCCAGCGCTTCCAGGACGAGCGCTTGGAGCACACGCCCCCACCGTCCCCCCGCCTCCATGGAAGGGAGCCACCGCTGGAGCAGTCGAGTGGCCCGCGAATAGTCCTCCAAGGCCAGCAGCACACGCACGCGCGTGAGTGCCTCTCCCTCCTCAAGGGGTGTAGGTTCGTGCTCGGCGCTCAGATCCTGCTCGGCTGCCCATGCTCGTGCTGCATCCAGGTCGCCCCGGTCCGCCTTGAGCTCGACTCGCGCTAACTCCACGGCAGGCAGGAGCATGTCCATATGCGCTTGTCGGCATACGGTTTCCAGCTCGCCCAGCATACGGGCCGCCGCGTCCCAGCGCCGGCTCACGCGGTGGATGCGGGCTAATCCCATGTAGGCGGGGACGAGACTCTCCCAGCTATTCCACGGTTTACCGAGCGCGATGGCCCTTCGGAGGGTCTCTTCGGCCTTCTCCAGTTCGTTCCACTCATAGAAGAGCTGTCCCAAACCGGCGTAGGCGTTCCCGGCCAGGGGCGAGGGGACGGGGCCCATCTCATCGGCGCGCTGTAGGGCGTCCTGGTACATCTGAAGCGCCTCGTGCAGCCTGCCCCGCGTCGCTTGGAGCTGTCCCAGGTGCCCGAGGGCCAGGGGCACGGTGTGCATGTTGCCCTGTCGCAGGCCGGTCTTAAGGGCTTCAGCAAAGGCCGGAACGGCCGCGGTGATGTTGCCGCTGAACTCGTAGGCGAGGGCAACGTTGAGGAGCAAGACCGGCCGGAGCTCGCCGGTGGTGTTGTGGAGGCACCGAACGTCCTCCTCCGGAAGGTACGGCAAGAGTCGCTCCGCGATGAACTGCACCTTGCTCAGGTCGAAGAATGCCATGCCTGTGGCTGTTCGAATGATGGCAATCTCGAGCAGCGCGTTCCGCTGTTCTGGTGGGAGAGACGCAGGTTCGCTGATCAGGTTTTCCGTCGTGGCCCCCAGTGCCGCCTCGATCCGCTCCAGCGTAGTCTCTGTCTTCTCCAGGTGGCCGGTCGCAAGAGTTGCCCAGGCATAGATGGCCATAAGACGAAGGTGATGCTCGAGCACCTCGTCCGGAAGTGCTTCGATCCAGCCGGTCAGGCTGACGAGCATGCTGCGGGCGAAGAAATCCTCCTGATGGCCCACCAGCAAGCCGGCGACGATCTCGTAATCCTCCGCTGCCAAGTAGTGATGAAGCGCGGGTTCGACCACGTCGTGCGCCGCGTACCAGTCGGCCGCGCGGCGGTGGAGGTCCGTGATCTCGTGGGGCTCAGCCGACTGGTACAGGCGGGCTCGCAGAAACTCGGCAAAGAGGTTGTGGTACCGGTACCAGCTGCGCTCATCGTCCAGCGGCACGATGAAAAGCTTTGTCACCTCCAGCCGCTCCAGCACGGCCTGAGCACCCGGCAATTCCGTGTCCTCCTCAGCGACGACAGCTCCGCAGAGCTGGGCGTTCAACCGCTCCAAGATGGCGGTCTCCATCAAGAAGCGCTGAATGGCCTCTGGCTGACGATCCAGGATCTCCTGAGCCAGGTAGTCGAACACGTAGCGGTGGCTCCCGGAAAAGGCCTGGACGAAGGATTCCAGATCCTTCTGGCCCTCCATAGAGAGGGCCGCCAGCTGGAGCCCGGCGACCCATCCCTCGGTGGCGGCCTCCAGCGAGGCGATCTGTTCCACGCTCAGGTTTAGCTCCATAGCGCTGTTGAGGAAGTCGGCCGCCTCGTCGCCCGTGAAGCGCAGGTCATCAGCGTCGAGCTCCACGAGCTGCCTTCGCGCCCGCCATAGGGGGAGAGGGAGCGGCGGCGCTGTGCGGCTGACGATGGCCAGGTGGGCGGCTGGCGGGAGGTTCTCCAGCATGAAGGCCACCCCGTCGTGGATCTCGGTATGCTGGATGACGTGGTAGTCGTCGAGCACCAGCACGAAGTCACTCGGGACGGCGACGAGGTCGTTGAGGAATACGGTCATAATCGTCTCGAGAGGAGGCGGGTGCGGCGCTTGGAGCATAGAGAGAGCCGTTGCGCCGGCGTCAGGATGGACGGTTTGGACGGCGGTCACGGCGTAGGCCCAGAAGCGGGTTGGGTCATTGTCCCGTTCGTCGAGCGAGACCCAGCCGACATCCACCTCGCTCTCCACCAGCCACTGGCCCAGTGCTGTGGTCTTTCCGAACCCGGCGGGCGCGGCCACGACAATCAGCTTCCGGGATAGTCCCGCCGCCAACCTGTTCACCAGGCGCGGACGGCGGATCTCCTTCTCCGGTAGGCGAGGCATAAGGAGTCTTGTGCGCAGCAGCCTGGACGTGGGATGGGATGTCTGCTCGTTCATGCCGAAGCGATTGTACTAGCGGTCGCTGCTGAGCGCAAAGCGCGTCCTGGGTCGGGCTGGTGCAGCGCATCTTGGGGGTCGAAGGCGGGCTGAGGCGGGCGGCAGCGGACGCGGCGAAATCACGGCACCGGCCTGTCGATTGCCGCCGTGGACCTATCTGTGCTGCCCCGGGCCTGACGATCACGCATCTGCGCAGCGAAGTATGAGCACGAGCG
>CAZIWL010000259.1:0-3361 GCA_964542755.1 uncultured Anaerolineales bacterium | reverse complement strand
GCTTGGATGATTGATCATTATCGACTAGTGATTGAGGTTAAAATTTGGTATTCATATTTTAAATCGAACTAATCGATAAATGAATCCTTTTTGAAATAGGAAAAATCACGATGGCAAATAACACCGATTGGATCAAATTCTTTGATCAGCACGCGCCGAAATATATGCAGGAACCTTTCGTGCAGGCAACCGAGTCAGAAGTGGATTTCCTGATCGAACATCTCCAACTCACAACGAGCCAGCGCATCCTAGATATGGGCTGTGGCACCGGACGCCACGCGCTTGCGCTTGCCCGCCGCGGCTATCATGTCACTGGTGTGGATCTATCCGAAGGCATGCTGGCACAGGCCAGGCAGGCCGCACAGGCACAATCACTGCATACACTCACCTTCCAGCAGGCCGACGCGGTTCAGTACACAACCGACGATCCGTTTGACTGCGCTTATTGTGTCTGCGAGGGATCGCTGGGATTGATCGGGGTCGGCGATAATCCAATGCAGCAGGATATGGCGAAACTGCGCTGCCTTTACAACGCACTCAAACCGGGCGGCATGCTGCTCATCACCGTCCTCAGCGCCCTGCGCCATATCCGCCTGTACCAGCAGGAGGATGTGGCATGCGGCAAGTTTGACCCGGCAACCCTGACCGAGACCAACACAATGGATAGCGGCGAGGGCGATGACCGCGTCGAGGTGACCATCCGTGAGCATGCCTTTGTCATTCCCGAATTGCGCCTGATGCTGGAAATGATTGGCTTTGAGGTCATCCATATCGGCGGCGGTACAGCTGGCAACTGGGGCATCCGCCCGGTTGAACTGGATGAATATGAACTGATGGCTATCGTCCGGAAACCCATCTGATCAAAAAGGTTCTAAAATCCTTGATCTAATTCTTTCAACGGATCATCTGCTTCAATAATAAACGGCGGCAGGCTGACAAACCACTCTTTATCATCCAGCACAGCGCACATGGCGGCAGAGATGAGCAGGTCATCATGCACCAGTTCGCCGGTGGCGGGGTCGCGTGTGCCATCCGGTACGCCCCATCTGACGCGCTTTTGCGGTCCTTCCAGAATCTCAAATTCACAGAAAGCAACCTGCCTCCAGAAGGCAGGATCATCGGGCTGAAATTCTTTATAACGACCGCTGTCGATGATGCCAAGAAAATCCCACAGCAGGTCGGACTTGGTGCGGGTATTGAATTCAAATGGGATCACCTTATCCCCCAGAGCAGCACCGAGAAAAGACGCCATCCCGGCTCCCACACCAGTCGAGTCGACCGCTACGAAGCGCACATCGAATAGGTCCAGGATCGCTTTGATATCACCGTACAGCTTGCTGTGTTTCGTGCCAACCCACGCATAACGATTAATAACCTTATAGCTTGGTCTGTTGATCAGCGGATCATCGACGGTAGAGAGATCAACTTCAAAGATAGTGAGCGCGCTGCTGTCGCGCTTCGGGTTGCAGAGTTCGGTTGTTCCTGCGGCTTGATCGGCAGGATCAGCGAGAACAGCCTCATCCTCACCCGCGAGGTCGAGCGTGGCAGCATAGATCCTGCCGGCTAACGGTTCATTATCCGATCGGTGCGTGCCGCGCATGAGTGCGCAGCGGTCGGGCGGAAACAATCCGCCTTCCGCGTCGATCTCCTCACTGAAATATTGCGTCTTGATCATGGGATGGTTTCGGCCAAGCCGCGCGACCTGGCCGGCAACAAAATCACCGTAGGCCGGGACCTCTTTCGCCACCTCATCAGCAGTTAAAACAAACACCCTTTGTACGCCATCCTGTTTTTGTGCTTTCCTGGCAGCGCGTAATTCCCTCGATAAAAGCGTACGCGAAGTCCAGGCCGTGCCCCAGAACACGCGGGTGGCGTTGGTGCTGGCAGCCATCGGCGCGATATCCTTGTCATACTTGGCGATCATCACATCCTGCGCTTCATCGACCTCGAGCAGGACGGAAGCGGTCGCCCCCACGATATTAGAGCGGGGCTGGCCGCTGAAGAAATACATGCGGGCGCTGCCAATGCGGTAGATATAGCCGGATTCCTTGTGCCACAGGTGTTTCGCGATCTGGTTGGAATCGATGGCCTGTTCGAGCCGGCGCATGGCATTGAGGGTTTGCGGCTTCCAGGTGGGTGAGATCTTGACTATCTCCGCCCCCACGACCCAGTATTTGATGGTGAGCAGATAGGTTTCCAGCTGTGCCTGCAGCTCGTTTTTGCCGGATTGGCGCGGGAACATGACCACAAAGGAGCGCCCCGCCCCTGAGAATACCGATTCGCAGATGGCAGCTGCCACGCCGCGCTGGTACGCGCGCAGGGTGATGCTGCTGGCCTCGTCGATAAATTCTTCGACATCCAGCAGGACAGCAGTGGTTAGTTTTTTCAGCCGGGATGGGTCTGCCATTCATTCAAATCTTGCTCCCCAACCATGCCGCGATAGCAGAAGCAATGAGGGTCAGGGCTGCCTGTCCCGCCTGTCGGATAGTGCTTGATGTTTTGAGAGAGATGACAAGATCATCCATTTTTCGGATCCTTTTTTCCTGGTCCTCGTTGGCTGCTTTTAGTGTAGTGATCTGATTTTGAAGAAAAAGGAGTCTTTCGTTTTCAATCTCGCGGTGGTGCTGCAGGGCTTGATCCTGTGTCGAGAACTGATTCTTGATAGAATCCGCCAGGCGCGAAATTTGTTCGGATAGGAGTTTACCGGTCGAGTCGTCCATCGTGGAGCTCCATTTCTGGTCATGTGCACATCAGTGCGCACAGGATATCATTTTTTATAGCGTTCAGAAATTTCATGTGCTGCGTCGCCAATCGCCTCTGCCAGCAGGTCCTCGATGTTCTGTGATTTACCGGATGATAGGTGCTGCACCCTGACCAGGCCTGCGAGGCGGGTGGAAGCCGCACCGAGGGTCGAAAGGGCGGATTCCCAATCCTCGAGAGATTCGGCAGAAGAATCCGCGATCTCAAACACGCGCCGGATCATTACGCGCAGGAGTGCGATCTCGTCGTCGAGGTTGTTCTGCAGGATCGAATCCAGATCGCACAGCTCAAGCGCTTTAAAGCGCCGTGAATAGAAGCCGTGTTTCCAGGCATTCACATTGCCCGGCTGTGCTCCCGGTTTGCGTTTGATATGTTTCTTCGGCAGCAATTGTGCCGGATCTGGTTTATTCATGCGTAATCCTTTTTTACTTTCGGTTTTTCTTAACTTTTACGGATCCTTTTCACAGGAATATGGCACCTCGCTGCTAAAAAACAGAGCACTTCCGGGAAGTTGTCATCCTGAGCACAGCGATTGCGCAGCATACCCCTGGATAAGGATCTCGATCTAATATCCAGATCTTCCATTGCCATCTATCAGTAC
>CAZIWL010000258.1:0-3386 GCA_964542755.1 uncultured Anaerolineales bacterium | reverse complement strand
GGGGTCGGACCCGACCAAGGGCGGCAAGGCGGCACAGGTGAAGGAGATCATCGCCCACGGAAAGCAAAAGGGCGTCGGCGTCTGGCTCTATCTCAACGACGTCGGCGGCCGCAACTTCCCGCTCGAGCAAACCCTCAAGCAATACGGCGACTGGGGCGCGGCCGGCGTGAAGTACGGATTCATGAAGGGTGGCTCCGAACAGAGGAACCAGCGCACCCGCATGATCACCGAGCTGTGCGCCCGCAACAAGCTGTTGTGCAATTTCCACGACAACCCCGTGCACCCCTACGGCCAGATGCGCACCTGGCCGAACGCCGTGACGCGCGAGTTCTGCCACGCCCAACTCGATGCCCACCGCGTCTTCACCCCCAGGACCTTCGTCACCACCGTGTTCGTCAACATGCTCGCCGGACCGCTCGACATGAACAACGGCCTGGCCGACCTGACCCAGGCAGGCCGCGTCGACCAAGCCTCGCCGGTCCCCTCGACGCTCGCCGGCGAGGCGGCGCGCACGCTGATCGTCTTCTCCGGCGCCACCATCATCCCGGACATCCCCGAAAACTACCGCAAGCACCCCGAATTGCTGCAGTTCCTCGCCGCCCAGCGCATGCCGTGGCGCGAGAGCAAGACCCTTTCAGGGGCCATCGGCGAGCACATCGTCATCGCCCGCCAGGCAGCCGACGGCGCCTGGCTCGTTGGCGCCGCCACCAACGAGGATCCCCGCGAACTCGCGATCCCCCTCGACTTCCTGCCCGACGGCCCGCACGAGGCGCTGGTGATGGAGGACGGCGAGGACTCCGACTACCGCACACACCGCGAAAGCTACAAACCCAGCCGCCACCGCGTCACCAAGGCCGACACCCTGCGCGTCAAGCTGGCGCCCGGCGGCGGCGCTTGCGTGATCCTCAGGAAAACGGCGCAGCCATGATCCATCCGCAATCCGCAATCGTAAGGCTGGTTTCAAAAAGGAACCATGAAAGACGGAACGCCTTGCATCCTCCTGCCGCATTTGGTTCCCCAAAAGGACCAGCGGAATCCGGTTGCAGGGCGGCCTTGTTTATGCGTTCCTGCCGCATGACCCGCCGCCTTGACGGTTTGGCGCCCCTTTGCGCGGCATGCCTCGCATTCGCCCACCCGCCCGCGGCGAGCGGTGCGGAGCCCGTCGTCAGTTCGGAACCCGATCCCGGCATCCCCGTCACCGTCGAGGTCACGCGGGTCGAAAGGATCTGGGACCGGGCGCCGCACAGCGCGTTCACCGACCTGCTGGACTGGAACGGGAAGTTGATCTGCGCCTTCCGCGAAGGCCGCGGGCACGTGTCCACCGACGGCAGGATCCGCCTGATCGCCAGCGACGACGGCCGGGCGTGGCATCCGCTGGCGCTGGTCGGGCTCGACGGCTACGACCTGCGCGACGCCGACCTGTCGATCATGCCCGATGGCCGCATGATGCTCCTCGGCGGGGCGGCGCCCCGGAAGCGCGATCGCCAGCGCGCGCCCACCGGCACCTTCGTCAGTTTCTCGAAGGACGGCCGCGACTGGACCGCGCCGGAGATCGTCATCGAGCCGGGGCGCTGGCTGTGGCGCGTCACATGGCACGACGGCCGCGCCTACGGGTTCTCGTATCCCGCCGCCCAAGGGAACCACCTGGAGCTTCTCACCAGCGAGGACGGCCGGCACTGGACGCCCCGCGCCCCGAACCTCGTCGCCGGCCAGGACGCCTCCGAGGCGCAGATCCAGTTCGACCGCCGCGGCCGGGCGCTCGCGCTGGTCCGGCGCGCGAAGGCCGGCGCCCTGCTGGGGCGCAGCGACGGCGACTTCACGCACTGGCAATGGAGCGACCTCAACTGCGCGCAGGTCTGGGGACGCGAGCCGAACCCCCGCGGCAGCGAGTTTCGCGCCTTCGGCGGACCGAACTTCATCGAAACGCTGCCCGACGTCTGGATCGGCGCCGGCCGCATGCACGAGGGCGGCGCGCACACCGCGCTGACCTGGCTCGACGCCCGCAGCGCGACCATGCAGCCGCTGCTCAAGCTTCCGAGCGGCGGCGACACGAGCTACCCCGGACTTGTCTGGCGCGATGGCACGCTCTTCATCAGCTACTATTCATCCCACCAGGGCCGGACCAGCATCTACCTCGCGCAGGCGAAGCTGCAACGGACCCCGCACGAGCACATCGATGTCGCCCGCGATGCCGGTGCGGGCAGCTACGAGGCCTTCCCCGATGTCGCCCGCCTCGCCGACGGACGGCTGATGTGCGTCTTCTACGCCGGCTACGGACACGTCTCGCCGCCCATCGGCCAGTACCCGCGCGGCGGGCGCATCGCATGCTGCTCCTCGGAGGACGACGGAAGGACCTGGTCCGAGCCGCGCACCCTTCACGACGGCCCCCTCGACGATCGGGACCCCTCGGTCACCCAACTCCGCGGCGGCCCGTTGCTCTGCAACTTCTTCGTGTCCGGCAAGGGCGTCCAACTCCTGCGCAGCGGCGATGGCGGGCAAACCTGGTCCGAACCGACGCGCATCGCACCGCCGCCCTACGTCGTCAGCTCGCCGGTGCGCGAGCTGTCGACCGGCAGGCTGGCGCTCGCCATCTATCATCACAAGCGCGGGGACGTCCACCCGGCGTTCATCTGGAGCGACGACGGCGGCAGGACATGGAGCAAGCCGGTCGACATCGACAACGCCGGCGGCAAGTCGCTCAGTGAATCGGATGTCATCGAGCGCGCCGACGGCACGCTCTGGCTCATCCAGCGAAACGACCGTCGCGGCGACATGCACTGCGCCACTTCAAAGGACCAGGGACAGACATGGAGCGCTTCCAGGCCGGTCGGCTCCCCCGGCCAGGCGCCGTACCTCCACCGCGCCCCGAACGGCGTCGTCCTGCTGAGCTATCGCGGCCCGGGCGAGCCGAACTGGGGCACCTACCTGCGCTGCAGCACCGATGAATGCCAAAGCTGGAGTGATCCCGTCACGATCGATGCCTGGGCCAACGGCGCCTACCCGTCGATGGCGAATCTCAAGGACGGCAGCGTGCTGGTCGTCTACTACGACGACAAGGGCTACGGCCACGGCCGCTACCGCCACATGTCCAACATCCGCGCCAAGCGCCTGCGCGTCACCCGCGATGGCGTCGCCATCCTGCCCCTGCGGTAGGCCGCCCCCACTCGCCCCCCGTGACCTCGCGTCGTGGGAGCCCATGGTCAGTCAGCTACAGGGGCGTCCCCGCGCCCCCGGCCCCCCACGACCTCGTGTCGTGGGAGCCCATGGTCAGTCAGCTACAGCGGTGCCTCCGCGCCCCCGGCCCCCCACGACCTCGTGTCGTGGGAGCCCATGGTCAGTCAGCTACAGCGGTGCCTCCGCGCCCCCGGCCCCCCACGACCTCGTGT
>CAZIWL010000257.1:0-3416 GCA_964542755.1 uncultured Anaerolineales bacterium | reverse complement strand
CTGGACCCTCAGCCCCTCCGTGCCCTCCACCACACAGCGGAGGGCGCGCACGTTCTCCGCCCCGCCCTCCCCCAGAGCGCCGTCGAGGTTGATGACGTGAATCCACCGTGCCCCCGCCTCCTGCCACCGCCGGGCCGCGACCAGCGGATCATCGCCGTACGCCGTCTCCCGGTCCGGATCCCCCTGCCTGAGCCGCACCACGCGCCCACGACGCAGGTCGATGGCCGGGTAGACCTCCCACACCCTCGCGCTCATACCCTCCCCCCTCTCACCACCTCATCCGTACGCTCACGCCGCGCCGATGGAGGTGCTCCTTCAGCTCCCGAATCGTGTACTCGCCGTAGTGGAGCACGGAGGCTACCAGCGCCGCATCGGCGCGGCCCTCGGTGAGCACGTCGTAGAGGTGCTCGGGCCTCCCACCCCCGCCGGAGGCGATGACTGGGATCCCCACAGCCTCGGCGACGGCCCGGGTCAGGGTGATCTCGTACCCCTCCCGGGTACCGTCGGCGTCGATGGCGTTGACCACGATCTCGCCCGCGCCCAGCGCCTCCCCGCGCCGCGCCCATTCAAGAGCATCAATCCCCATGGGCGTGCGCCCGCCGCGGATGACAATCTCGTAACCCGAGGGAATCTCGGGCATGGACGGCACGCGCCGCACGTCCATCGAGAGGACCACGCACTGGGCGCCGAAGGCCCTGGACGCCTCGGCGATGAGCTCTGGCCGCTTTACCGCCGCCGTGTTGACGTTCACCTTCTCCGCGCCGGCCAGCAGCACCTGCCCACAGTCCTCCACCGTCCGCAGCCCGCCGCCCACCGAGAACGGGATGAAGACCTGAGCCGCCACCCGGCTGACGACGTCGAGCATAATCGCCCGATCGTCGCTGGAGGCCGTGATGTCGTAGAAGACCAGCTCGTCGATGCCCCCTTCGTAGTACTCGCGGGCTACCGGTACGGGACGGCCGATGTCCTGCGTGTTCACAAACTTGACGCTCTTCGCCAGCTTCCCATCGCGCACGTCGAGACAGGCGATGATGCGCTTCTTAAACATCGGCTTCCCCCGCGGCTTCCGCACCCGTCGTCCCATCCCAGGCGGCGAACCGACGGAGCAAGCTCAGGCCGACCCGCCCGCTCTTCTCCGGGTGGAACTGGGTGGCGACCAGGTTCCCGTGCCCGATCACCGCGGGAAACGTGACGCCGTAGTCAGACGTCGCGAGGACGTCGCCCTCCCGGGCTGGCCGCGGATAGTAGGAGTGGACGAAGTAGAAGGAGTCGCCCGCCGCCAGGCCCTGGAGGAGCGGGTGGGGCCGGACCACCTCGACCTCGTTCCAGCCCATGTGCGGCACCTTCAAGGACGCATCCTCCAGCTCGAAGCGCGGGCACCGCCCCGGCAGTAGATCGAGGCAGGGTGTGTCCCCCTCCTCGGAACGCGAGAGGATGATCTGCGCGCCCAGGCAGATGCCCAGGATGGGCACGCCCCGCCGGAAGGCATCCCCCAGCGCCGCATCCAGCCCCCGTTCCTGGAGCGTCCTCATGGCCGCGGCGGCGTGCCCCACGCCGGGGAAGATGATTCGCGCCCCCGGACATCCCGCAACCTCGCTCAACAGATCGCCCGTGGAGACGAACTGAGACGCCACGCTCAGGTGGTCCAAAGCGCGCCGCACGGAGGTCAGGTTTCCCGCATCGTAGTCGACAATGGCGATCATCTCACAGCACCCCCTTCGTCGAGGGAACCCCACCCCCGCGCCGCGGATCCAGCCGCGTCGCTTGGTCCAGCGCGCGTCCCAGGGCCTTGAAGAGGGCCTCGGCCTTGTGGTGGTCGTCGCTTCCGTAGAGCACCCGGGCGTGGACGTTGGCCCGGGCAGCGACGGCCAGGGACTGAAAGACGTGGGGAATCAGCGTCAGGGGGAGCCCACCCACCCGTGTACCCGACCAGGTCACGTCCGTCACCGCGTAGGGCCTCCCGGAGAGATCGACGGCCACGAAGGCCAGGCTCTCGTCCATCGGCACGTAGGCACTTCCCATGCGCGCGATGCCGGACCGGGTGCCGAGGGCCTCATCGAGCGCCGCGCCCAGGGTCAGCGCGACGTCCTCCACCGTGTGGTGTCCGTCGACCTCCAGGTCGCCGCGGGCCTCCACTTCCAGGTCGAAGAGCCCGTGCACGGCCACGTGGGTCAGCATGTGGTCCAGAAACCCCACCCCGGTATCGATCTCGTGGCGGCCCGAGCCGTCAAGGGTCAGGGCCACCGAGACCTCCGTCTCCCCCGTCCTCCGCTCCACCCGCGCGCACCGCGCCCCATTCGCACGCCGCAACTCGGCGGTGGACCGCCCGTCGGTAGTCTGTTCATCCATCATCAACCCATCTCCCTTCCATCACCTCAGGCCATGCTCTCGAGCGCCCGCAACAGCGCATCGTCCTGTTCCGGGCGGCCCACACTGATCCGTACGTAGTCCTTCATCACGGGATCCGAGAAGTCGCGCACCAGGATCCCTCGGTCGAGCAGGCCCTCCACGACCTCCCCTGCCGGCCGCCCCGCCACCCGGCAGAGCACGAAGTTCGCCTCGCTGTCCAGCGGCTCGAGGTACGGGATCCCACGCAGCGCATCCGTCAGCCGTGCCCGCTCCTCAACCAGCCTCTCGATGGTCGCCTGCACCCGGTCCAGATCCCCGAAGGTGGCCAGCGCTGCCACCACCGCCGCCGCGTTCACGTTGTAGGGCGGTCGGATGCGCTCCAGATCCTCTGCCAGCCCCGGGGACAGAAGCGCGTAGCCCAGCCGCAGTCCCGCCACACCGGCCCACTTGCTGAAGGTACGCAGGATCACCAGATTGTCGTGCGCCCCCAACAGGGACACGACACTCTCGCCGCCGAACTCGACGTAGGCCTCGTCGACCACGACGGCCAGCGGCAGCGCCAGCAGCCGCTTGATCGTCTCCACCCCCACGGCCCGCCCGCTGGGATTCCCCGGCGAGACGACGAAAAGGATGCGGGCACTTCCGCCCCCCTTCTCGCCCGTCTCCATGCGCCCGGCCCGGACAGCCCGCTCGATTGCCTCCACGTCCAGCGAGAGATCGCCGCGCTTCGGGACGGCCAGCACCTCGCAGCGGTTCACCCGCGCGGAGAAGCGGTACATGGCGAACGTCGGCGGGCAGGTCACCACGGACTCTCCGGGGGCAGCAAAGAGCCGCACCAGCAGATCGATCAGCTCGTCGGCGCCGTTCCCCAGCACCACCTGCTCGGGCGCCACGCCGGCATAGCGGGCGACGGCCTCCTTCAACGCACCGTAGTCCGGGTGGTAGTGATACGCGTCGTACTCACCCAGGGCCTCCATCACCCGCGGCGACGGGCCGAAGGGGTTCTCGTTCGCGACCATCCGGATCAGCTCGTCCTCCTGGACCCCCGCCCGCTCGGCAGCCGCCGC
>CAZIWL010000256.1:0-3496 GCA_964542755.1 uncultured Anaerolineales bacterium | reverse complement strand
CGGTGTTGTTCATGGGTTCGGAACGTGCCTCCGTGAGTATCTCTTCCCGATCGGATTGTCGCGGCCCTTGAGAAAACCGCATTCCAACAACATGATTTCAGCGCCAGTCACCCGAGGTCCGCGCCCCAACAAAGCGTTCGCGAGGGATTGCCAGATCCCGAATCAGGCGCATCGACCCGGCCAATCTCAATATTCAAGTACTGGCGTTACTGAAAGACGCTTTCGAAGGCCAGGTGCCAGGCGCTTCAACGGCGTCTTCGACAAGTGCCAGGCACCGTGAGCACCTTCTTTCAGGAGCGCCAACCACCGCTATATCCATGCCCAATCGAGAGGCCATCGCCGCCCAGACCGCGGAATCTCGCAATCCCGCCAGAACCCGCTGGTGACTGCATCGGCGCACAGAACCAGCATCCACAAGGTGCACCTCAGGTGCAACGAACCGTCCCCTACTACGCACTCGGCTCGACGGCGCGGAGAACCAACATAGGTAGGGTGCAACGCACCACCCCCACTTCGCAGTCGGCTCAAAGCCGCTCAATCATACCAAGCAACCCGAGTATCAGCCAGCCACCCAGCTATCCCATTCAGGATGCCCAAGGGCACCCTCTGCCCACCTACTCACTCTATCGCCTTATCGCCCAATCGCTTTTTCGCTTCATCGCTCACACACCACCCGCCCGTCAAACACCGTCATCACCACCTCCGCCCGGGCGATCTCCTCCGGAGCGGTCTCCCCCAGCGCAAGGATGTCCCGATCCAGCACCACCAGATCAGCCAGCTTGCCGGGCGTGATGCTGCCGAGCTGGTTGTCCCGACCGCTAACGTAGGCCGTACCCATGGTGAAGCCCCAGACGGCCTCGGCGACCGTGAGACGCTGCTCCGGGTACCACCCACCGGCCGGCGTCCCATCCCTCATCTGCCGCGTCACGGCCGCGTGGATCCCGAACATCGGATTCGGGTTCGCCACGGGGCAGTCCGACCCGAAAGCCATCGGCACCCCGGCCTCAAGCATATCTCGGAAGGGATAGGCAAACCGCCCCCGCGGCCCCACGGACGTTTCTACCATGGGGATGTCGTCCGGGCAGTGGATCGGCTGCACCGAAGCCACCACACCCAGGCGGGCCAGTCGCTCCACATCCTCCGGTTGAATTACCTGCACGTGCTCAATGCGGTGGGGGGCAGCCGGCGGTGCCGTGTCTGCCCGTCGCGGCCCGCCCAGCACCTCCTCGAAGACCCCGATCAGCTCGCGGTTCGCGCGGTCGCCGATAGCGTGGACCGCCACAGCCAGCCCCGATCGATCGGCGAGCCGGACGGCCTCGTGGATCTCCCCCATTGGCGTCAGCGGCATGCCCGACTCGCCCGTGTCCTCGTAGGGCTCGAGCATCCACGCCGTCCGGGCTCCCTGCCCCCCGTCCGAGAAGAGCTTGACGTGGCCCACGCGCAGGTAGTCGTCCCCCACGCCGGTCCGCAGGCCCAGGGCGGCGGCTTCTCGGAGCTTCTCGCCGGGTATGTGCATCCAAAGCCGCAGGTCCAGCTCGCCCTCGGCCTGGAGCCGTTCATAGGCCCGGAATGCGGGGGGGCCATCGGCGCCGCCCATGATGCGGTAGTCGTGAAGGCCCGTGATGCCGAGGCGGTGGAGGATGGGGAACCCCTCCCGCATGGCATCCACCGTCTCCTCCTCCGTCGGGTCCGGAATCACCTCGCTGACGAGGTTAATGGCCAGTTCGCGCAGAATCCCCGTCGGCTCGCCCGAGGCGTCACGATTGATGACCCCCTCGGGGGGATTAGGTGTGTCGGCCGTGATATGGGCCTCCTCCAATCCCCGGGAGTTGACGACCGCCAGATGGAGGTCATTCCGCCAGATGATGACCGGGTGGCTCGGCGCGACGTCGTCCAGGTCGTCGCGGGTGGGCATGCGGCCCTCGGGCCAGCGCGACTCATTCCAGCCCTGGCCGAGGATCCACTCGCCGGGCTCCATCTCCTCGGCCTGTGCGGCGACGCGCCGCCCCAGATCAGCCAGGGAGGACGTCTCTGCCAGGGGCAGTCGGCGCAGGCCCAGGGACCAATCGTAGTAGTGCACGTGCCCGTCCGTCATGCCAGGGAGAACGAGCCGGCCCTCCAGATCGACCACGCGCGTGCCGGGCCGGGCCAGGGACAGGATCTCATCATCAGCCCCGACGGCCTTCAGGTGGCGTCCTTGGATCGCGACGGCCGTCGCCCGCGGGTAGTCCGGATCCTGCGTGTGCAGTCTCCCTCCGACTAGGATCAGATCACTCACAGTTGTGTTCCTCGATTCATAGCAAGAAGCCCCGCGGGAATGGGTCGCGGGGATCGATGACGAATTGATGGACACCGGTCACGTGGGCGCTGCCCCGGATCTCGGGGACCACGGCCGGCAGGTCCCCCACCTTCGTCTCGGCGACGAGCCGACCCTCGAAGGTGGTACCCAGGAGCCCGGCGTTGATGAAGAACTGGTCAAGGCCCAGCTCACCCCGACGGTGGAGGAGGGTCATCTTGGCAGACGTCCCCGTGCCGCAGGGCGATCGGTCGATGTGGGACTCACCGTAGACCACGGCGCTCACACCGTGCGTCGACCCGTCCTCCAAGGGCCCATAGAACTCCGTCACGTCGACGGTGGTCACCTCTGGCCTCGTTGGATGGCGGACCGTCAGCTGCTGATTCGCCGCGTCGATGATCGCCATCCCCAGCGCGATGAGCCGATCGGCATTCACTGGCTCGAGCGCCAGGCCTACCTGATCGGCTGAGACCATGGCGAAGAATCCCCCCACGCAGACCGTGTCGACGCGCAATGTGCCGTACCCCGGCACATCAAGGCTCCGAGCCTCCTCGTAGACAAAGGAGGGAACGGCTTGTATGGCAACGGAGGAGACCATGCCGTCCTCGATGCTCGCCACGGTCTCCATAGGGCCGGCGGGCGTGTCGACGATGACGGCGGTCTCCGCCCCCGCAGCCGGCACGGCACCGGCCTCGATGAGCGTGGTCACAGCGCCGATGGTGGCGTGGCCGCAGAGGTAGGGATAGCGCCGGGCGTCCATGTAGATGAGCCCAAAATCCGCACCGTCCGTCGTCGGTTCCGTCACCAATGCTGCCAGCATGTCCCGGTGCCCGCGCGGTTCTCTGGTCAACTGCTGACGCACATGATCCCAGTCCCGCATGAAAGCCTCGCGTTTGCTGGCGACGGTCTCACCCGGCAGCGTCGGGAGACCACCCACGATAAGCCGCGTGGGCTCTCCCGCGGTATGCGAGTCGATGGTCAGCAAGCGATTCGGATGCTGTTCGAGCACCCGGGCGACGACGGTCTCCGAATTCATGGGCCCAGGCTCCTCTGGTTGAGCTTGCCACACACTGCCAGGCGACCGATAGGGCTGCACGCCGGTCGACCCAACGAGTGGGCAGCGATCAGGCCTTCCTCTTCGTTCCCAGGTAGGCATCGCGGACAGAGGGGTCAGTCAGCAACTCCGGTCCGCTTCCCTCC
>CAZIWL010000255.1:0-3533 GCA_964542755.1 uncultured Anaerolineales bacterium | reverse complement strand
GAGAGGAGGCCCCGCGGGAGGCCGGGGGGCGAGTCCGGCCGAGCCCGCGGGGGTAGGTACGGCGGAGGAAGGTGATCGATCCGGGAAGGGACCGATTGCGGGGCTAACGTGGGTCAGAACCACAGGGGTGTTTCCTCCATAGGGCCGCGGAGGTCTATGCGCGGCGGGTCCGGGATCTCTGCGATGGCGTCCTCGATGGCGTGGGTGGCGAGGGTTTCGATGATGTGGTGGGTGAGGTCGGGGTTATCGGCGAAGGCGCCGAGGGCGAGGAGTCGGTCGGCCTGGAGAAGCTCGCCGGCGGTGGGGGGTTCCTGGTAGCAGAGAGCCCAGAGGCCGTGGTCGACGAGTTCTTTGCATGGGGGGTAGTCGGGGCATTTGGAGCAGGGCCCCGAGCTGGTGGTGCGGGTGGTGTGGTCGTGGTGTAGGTTGCCGTGGTCGTCGGGGCATCCGAGGAGGAAGAGATGTTGGCGGATGTGGGCCCGAGGGCGTTTGTGGTTGAGCTCCCAGTGGGAGACGCAGGAGTGGACGACGTCGATGGCGTCGGCGAGCTGGGCCTGGGAGATGTTGTTGCGGAGGCGCCAGCGGCGGATGGTTGGCCCGGAGATTTGGGGGGCCATGAAGGGGGAGCTATCGAAGCCGACGGCCTGGAGGGCCTGGAGGGCCTCGTCACTGGGGGTGAAGTGTCCGTTTTCCCAGTTGGCGACGGTTTGCCGGGAGCGGTGCAGGAGTTGGCCGAGCCCGGTTTGGGAGAGGTCGCGTTCCTTCCGGAAGGTCCGGAGGGCACTTTGGAAGCGACGTTTTCGTACCATGGCAGCTCCTCGTGTATAGGGGACGAGGGGGAGAGTTTTGGTTTGTGTCATAGTTGGGTGATTGGAGCTGTGAGTGTTGGTGGTTATCCCTCCTGGAACCAGAGAATGATGGTGGTGTCGGTGGGCGAGGTTTCGGCGTCGATGAGTTTGAGCTCGACGACGTCGCCTTTGGTGACCTGGGGGTAGTCGTCGCCCTGGTTGGTGACGAGGGCGCCGTTGAAGTCGTCGAGGTCGAAGATGGTGGGGACGTCGGAGTCTCCGAGGGCGCCGCCGTCGATCCAGCCGTCGGGGTCGGAGTCGAGCCCGAGGTCGAAGGTGCCGGCGCTGTCGTTGTTGGCGACGGCGGAGACTTCCTTGAGGGTGCAGGTGCAGGGGACTTTGAAGAACATCTCGTGGTTCCCGGTGATCTGGCCGGGGACGTGCATTGTGACTGCGAAGAGGTTGAACATCTCTGTCTCCTTTGGGTGATCCGTGATGCGTAATGCGTAATGCGTGATGGGTAAGTGCGCGCCTTGGGCGCGTGCGGGTGCTAGGTGAGTTTGGCTAGGATGGGTTCGCCGGTGGCTGGGCAGGTGGTCCAGTACAAGAAGGTACCCAGGGTGCCGGAGGGCGGACGCTGGAAGCGTTGGAGGGTGAGGAGGTCGTGGTGATCACCGCAGCGCGGGCAGGGCTCGACGTCGACGTCGAGGGTGTCTGGGATGGTAGCGATGGAGTCGGTTGTGAGGGGCGTTACGGTGATCTTCACGGGATCTCCTAGACGTTGTGTTTGTAGAGGCCGCGCCAGTCGGTGGGACCGACGGCGTAGAAGAAGCGGACTTTGATGGGCATGGTGTCGTTGGTGAACATGAGGCCGGCGCGGGGATCCGCGACGGAGAAGATTTCGGGAGTGCGGCCGTAGCGGAAGCCGAGGCCGATGGAGGGGTAGAGGTTGGGGTCGGCCTGGGCTGCCCAGTGGTCGGTTTCGGTCCAGAAGGGGACGGTGATGACGCGGCGGCGGGCGGCGGCGGTGCGGGCTGTGAGGCCGTCGGCCAGGGCGTCGGGGTTGACGTGGTAGTCGGCGTCATCGGGTTCGCCTTCGCCGGCGGCGAGGATTTCGATGGCGGTGGCCTCGAGGTCGATGGGGACCCAGAGGTAGCGGGGGCGGGTGAGGGCGCCGAGGCGTTCACCGGAGTTGAGTTCGGTGTACTTCATCATGAGGATGACGGTGGCCTTCCACGCGGCGTAGGAGAGGGCGGTGGAGCCGAGGTTGGAGTGGTTGGCGTTGTCGAAGAGGTTGTTGCCGTCGGACATGGCGGGGCCGGTGTTGGTGTTGGAGGTGAAGATGGCGGCGATGGCCTTACCGAGGGTGAGCCAGGCGCCCTGGGCGAGGGCGCGGGGGGCGGCCATGACGCGGCCGGTGTCGTCTTTGTCGATGGTTTCGAGGGTGATGCCGAGGTAGCCGCCCTTCTTGACGAAGGAGTCGGACTCTGACTGGTCGTCCCAGGTCAGCTCGGTGTAGGCAGCGCCTTCGGCGACGGTGGGGAGTTCGCCGACGCCGCCGAGGGTGATCCAGTTGACGTCCTGGAGGGAGGAGAAGTCGCGGACGGAGACGGCGGGGGCCCACCATTGGTCGTACTGCTGGAACATATTGACGACGACTTTGTTGAGGGCGTCGGCGACGATGCCGGCCATGGTGGAGGTGGTGACGTTGGCGAGGTAGACTCGGTCGTCGTGGAAGCGGCCGGTGAGTTCGTAGTCGCCGGAGAGGAGCATGTAGAGCTCGCGGATGCCGGAGAGGGGGCGGACGCCGGAGGGCGGCCGGGTGCCGGAGACGAGGGCTTCGACGGCGAGTTTGACCTGGTCGAGGCCCTGGAGGCCGCCGTACAGGAAGGGTCCCCTGGGTGGTTCACCCATAGACTGAATGGTGTTTTGTTCCTCCTGGGCGGCGAGGAGGCGTTCGAGGCGGGCGACGGCGGCGGTGAGGTTGACGAGGTTGGGTTGGACGGGATCGGGTTCGGAGGGGGGGTCGACGGCCCTTGGATGGGAGTCAGGGCCAGCCGCGGCCGGGGCTGTGTTGTTGTCGACGGTGGAGACGGCGGCCTGGATCACCTCCTCCTCGGGTAGAGACGTCTCGGGGGTGCGGGTTTCTTCGGTCATGGTGTGTCCTCCTGTTGGTTCTGGGGCGGGTGCCTGGTGCAAGGTTTCGTGTCGCACCTGGTGGCGATCGGGCACGGATTGTTGCAGAGGGGAGTGATCACTCTGCACGAGGGATAGGGCTTGGCGGATGTAGCCGGCGGCGCCGGGTTCGTAGACGGCGTCGACGGAGGAGATTTTGTTGATGTTGGTCCAGACGCGGGTGCCGTCGTCCTCGTTGTATTCGTATTCGCGGAAGGCGGCGATGGAGAGGCCGAGGGGGGGGACGTCGCGGCCGGCCTGGGCGTCGGCGATGATGTGGTCGTAGAGGGTGGTGAGGAGTTGGCCGGCGTCGGTGTTGTAGAGGCGGATGGTGGCGCAGACGGCGTTGAGGTCGGGATCCCAGTAGGGGTTGGAGGCGATGCCGGCGAGGTCGCGGACGGAGGGGGACTGGTGCCAGCCGAAGCCGAAGAGGTCGGGGTGGTCGACGTAGTGGGGGAGGGCTGCGAAGAGGCCGTCGTTGAGGGCGTTTTGGAGGACGTGGGCGGGGATGAGCCAGTTGGAGTTTTGGCCGTCGTCCTGTTTGATCCAGCCGGGTTGGACGAGGACGGC
>CAZIWL010000254.1:0-3578 GCA_964542755.1 uncultured Anaerolineales bacterium | reverse complement strand
ATGACACCCAGCCCCGACTCGTTGGGGAGGGGCCTGGGTGGACGTGACCGCGTTCGCGGTCAGCTCCTAAGGCTTAGCTAGGCTACTACCGGAACGGCAGCACCCATGGCCGCCTCAGGGGCGAACATCCAAGTGTTTTCATTGGCACTTAGAGTTTGTGCTCCGTTGTTCACGGGGCCAGAGCGTCCCCGGCTTGCTGCCCATGCTCAGCCTTCCCCGTCGAAGCCTGTCATCCCCGCAGCATCCACCATTATAACGCTTAAGGTCCGCCACGTCAAGGTAACCGCCGCGACTCTTATCCCATGCATAGGTCGCGCACGATATCGTAGGTCACCCGGACTCCCAGCTCGAGGTTGTCCACCGAGATGCGCTCATCGATGCCGTGTACCCGATCCAGCTCCTCGGGCTCCAGCACCATCGGCGAGAAGCCGTAGGCCGGCACCTCGTGCGCCCGGAAATATCGGGAATCCGTCCCTCCAGTTACCAGCAGCGGAAACGCCAGGCCATCGGGCACGTGCCGCTCAACGGCACCGGCGACAGCCGAGAAGAAGGGACTTTCGATGGGTGATGAGGGTGTGGATGGTGATGACTCCATGGTCTCCACACTGACCTGATCGTCAGCAATCGCCGATCGCATCCAGTCGTGAAACGCCGCGGCGTCCGTATCCGGCAAGAGACGGCAGTCCAAGCCCGCCTCCGCCTTCTCGGGAATGACATTGATCTTGTACCCCGACTCCAGCTGCGTAAGACTAATGGTATCCCGCAGCATGGCGTTCAACCGCTTGTCCTCGGCCAAGCGCGGGCCGATCAACCTCAGCACGAGTGGATTGTCGATGTGCCGTAGCAAGAAAGACCTCGGGAAGGACTCCGAGTCAGCCACTGCGTTGAACAGGCCTGTCGTGACCTGGTTGACTCGCATAGGTCGGGGAGTAAGCACCCGGTCGAGAGCCCGGAGAAGTCGCTCGTTTGCATTGTCGTCGTGAGGCATCGCACCGTGACCAGGGGTACCCTTGGCGACCAGCCGCAGGTGTTGGATCTTTTTCTCCGCCACCGCAACGCCGAAGAGCGTCTTGTCCCCCAGCAGCCCCGTGAAGCCGCCGCCTCCCTCATCCCATAGCCATTCCGGGTTCAGATCATCAAGGTGATGCTCCACCAGCCAGCGCATCCCCTGCGAACCGCCCGTCTCCTCATCGGACACGGCGAGGAAGATCACGGGACGACGGAAGGCCCCCTCCTCCTGCACCAACTTCTCGAGAGCCAGAAGATGCATGATCCCGAGCCCCTTCGTGTCCAGCGTGCCGCGACCCCACACGTATCCCTCGTCAATCTCTCCCCCAAAGGGATCGTGGGACCACTGTTCTGGATCCGCGGGGACCACGTCCATGTGATGGTTAAGGACCAGGGGCCTAAGCTCCTCCCGGCCTGGGATACGGCCGACGACAATCGCCCGATTCTCTCCCGGTTCGTAGATCGTCACGTCCTCGGTTATCCCCCGCCGCGCCAACTCCTCCTTGAGCCACGCCGCTGCCGGGGCCTCATTACCCGGGGGGTTCGTCGTGTCAAACTGGATGTACCTGCTCAGCGTCGAGGCGGCGTCCTGGCGGACAGTGGCCCACCTGTTGGATGAATCCATAGTATCTGTGCCTCCGCTCTGCGTGTTCTAATCTCTTACCCTATTCCACCGACGGAAACCCGCACGCCACTTCTTTGTCGTGCCTTCCGTCCCCCACGGTTGTGGCGTACGTCCATTCAACGCTTTCTTCTACGCGCGTTGCCTATCTCAGATGTACTCGCCACCGTGGCCATTCCACATTCTGCGGATCCCAGCGCTCATCTCTCCGGCGCCTGCCCAGTCTCCTCGCGGCATGGCCGGCGCACTCTCCCGTTCGCACGTTGGGGGTGGTCTCCGGCCTACTCACGACTTCCCCCGACTCAGGCATCATCCCTCTGGGTCCCCGGGTTCATCACGTCTCCGCTGGTCGTCGTGAACCGATCGGCCCCCACGTGGAAGAGCGGCGGACGAGCCACGAGATCTCGAAACCCTGCCACCAGCGCGCCTTCGGCAGCAGAGACAGCCCGCACCCGACCCACGACCAGAACGTGATCGCCTACCGAATGCTGCGCCTCGACTTCGCACTCGACGTGCGCCAGGGCCTCTTCGATCGCTGGTGCCGTGACCGACACCGCCTCCACCGCTGTCAGGTCGGCCTGTGCGAACTTGTCCTCGTCCCGACCCGAGCACCGCCCACAGAACAGGACCTCGGGGGCCTGCCCGTAGGACATCACGTTCACGACGAACGAGGGGTTCTCCTGAAGCATCTGATAGGAATGGCGTCGAGGGTGGATGGCGAAAGCCACCAGCGGCGGGTCGATGCTCACCGGCGTCAGCCACGCGATCGCGATGGCGTTGGGCTTCCCGTCCTCTCCGGCGCATGAGACGAGGAAAGCCGGCATCGGGTGAATCAAACGCGTGAAGCGAGAGAGCGGCTGAACCTGCTTCTTCATCGGTTAGACTCCTTTCAAAGGATCAGATCTCTTGAGGCAGACCCTCAACCCAAGTCACCATCCTATCGGCCGGACAGCCCACAGGGTGCTACGCGGCCTTCTCAGCGAGCCTGCCTTCCGGGGCTCTCACGCGCGTCATCCGATCCATGCTACCCATCGATTCCGATGGGTAGCGTTCACTCGTTCCTAGCCAAGTCGGCCAACTGTCCCGACGGCGCGCCGACCGATTCAGAATGGCTAGACGGCACCATTGGGATTCAGTACACGGCTTGACCGAAATCCGCATCGCACCCACGCCCGACCATTGAGCACGAGTCTAATTGGTCTCGGCGCCTGCAGCGCGAGTGACGCCGAGGCCAATTGTACTGGAGTTGAACGCAGGAGCAAGCCCCAGGGGCCCGTGCCCCACCGGGCGTCACCGCTGTCCATCCGATCCTGCCGGTGACCAGGATCGACGAGGGCCGCTTTCTGGAGGAAAGGACCATCCAGGCGAGATCCAGCTGTCGCGCCACTTGCGCCCCACTCTAGCCCCCCCGCCGTCTCAACGCTCCAGAGGCCCCGCTTCTCAATTCCGAGATTGGCCCCGGGGCCGTTCCACGGCCATGCGCTAGGCTCCGTAGTCATACTCAGTTGGCGTACGTGGGTGATTCCATGGCTCGTAGGACAATCATCGTCCGGTCCGTCCCTGGGAGTTGGAGCGCTCCGACGTTGCGTGGTACTGCTCAGAGGCTTTGATCGAATTCCCGCACCTACGCGTGGCAGACGTGACCTGCGGTGTAGCCCGACTGGCAGCACGACCGAGGGCACAGTTCACGCTTCACCCCCTCCCACGCTATCATCGCTGGGACCGCACGGGTTCACGACGCAGCAGTGCTTGTGACGAATGACCAGGGTTTCGCCAACCTGGATATCCTCGACGTCATGATGCTGAGTGACGTCGTCAATTGACAGAATCGCTCCAGCCGGCTTGGAGCAGCACCTGCTCCCAGCGAGACGAAGGGGACCATCAGCGCCCTCCGCTCGGATGGCATCCCACGCACGCCAAGATGCTGAGAACGACAGAAAGCCAAACG
>CAZIWL010000253.1:0-3618 GCA_964542755.1 uncultured Anaerolineales bacterium | reverse complement strand
CGCCGGAGGGACTGCGGCGCCGCGCCTTCGGCGGCGAGGTGATCAGCTTGAAGACGCGGCAGTACCTCGAGTACTCAACCATCCAGGCCATCCGCGAGATTGACGGCCTGGAACACCTGATCCCTGTGAGCAACACCCAGCTGCGACTGGTGGTGGACGACGCGAGTGTGGCTCTGCCAAGACTCATCCGCTACGCTGACGAGCTCGACATCGACGTGGAGGCTGCCGAGGAGTACCAGCCTCCTTACGACGACGTCTTTGTCCGTCTGGTGGAGCGCGAGAATAGGGGCGGGCAGGGAGGATGGGGGAATAATGACTAGGACCGCTGCCAGCCTCGCGTCCAGAGCCTTCGCGACGGTCATCCGCATCCTTGCCTTCGTGCGCAAGGACGTCGCCGACTTCGTGGGCCAGCCGCGGCTGGTGCTGGCTCTGGTCCTGGGGCCTTTCTTGATCATGCTCCTCTTCGGTCTTGGATTCAAGGCCGAGCCGCCCCCGCTCCGAACGGTGATCGTCGTGAGCAGGGAGAACCCGCTGCGGCCGTACGTGGAAGAGAACGCTAACCAGCTAATCCTTCAACTCGTCCTAGAGGGCATCCTTGAGAGCGAAGCGGAGGCCCGAGGCAGGCTCGCCAGCGGCGAGATCGACCTGGCTATCATCGTGCCCGAGAACGCCCTGGAGACGATTCGCTCCAACGAGCGCCCGGCGTTCGTCACGCTTCATAGGGCCATCGATCCCATAGAGATCAACTACATCCGTGCCTTCACAGACATGCTGGTCAACATCGCGAACCGGCGGACGCTGGCGGTTGCGGTGGAAGCGGGGCGGGAAGAAACGGCACAGATGGAGCCGGAGATCCGGGATGTGCACGAGAGCGCATCGCGCGTGCACCGGGCGCTCCGGGAGGGCAACGTCGAGGGCGCCCAGGAGCACCTGACCAGGCTGCGCGAGAACCTGGGCAGGCTGCAGGCCACCCTCGGTCCCGTCGCATGGCTGATGTCCCGCCAGGAGGACATCGTAGAACCATCCAGCGAACCCGGCCCGGAGCTGGAGGATCTGCTCGCAGAGATGGAGACGGACCTGGAAGCTCTGAGTGGCCTCGAGAGGGACGAGATTACCCGCTCCGAGGCTATGGAGAGGGCTGCAGATCTGGAGCGGGAGATGGGCCGTCTCCAGACGGCCATAGACGAATTCCGCAGTATGGACCCTGATGTGGTGGTCAGGCCCTTCGCGGGAGAGACGAAGGGCATCGGGGGCCGCAAGGTGGACGCCTCGGACTACTACGTTCCAGGGACGATTGCGCTGCTGCTCCAGCACCTGAGCATCACCCTGGGGGGCCTCTCTATCGTGCACGAGCGGCGGACCGGGACGATGGAGGTGTTTCGAGCCTCCCCCCTGGCCGCCATCGAGGTCCTGGTGGGGAAGTACGTGGGCTATTGGATGACCAGCGCTCTGGTGGCAGGGGCCCTGACCGGTCTGCTGCTGCTCGCCGTCGGGGTGCCGATGGCGGGCAGCTGGTGGCGGTATGCCGCGATCATCGGCACCCTGATCTTCACCTCCCTGGGATTGGGTTTCCTCGTCTCCATCGCGGCTCGGTCCACCGGCCAGGCCGTCCAGTTCGCGATGATCGTACTGCTGGCCAGCGTCTTCTTCTCGGGCTTCTTCCTTCAGCTAGACAGGCTGCGGCCAGCCGTTCGGCTGGTCTCCTGGGCGCTGCCCGTATCCTACGGCATCCGGCTGCTCCAGGACGTCATGCTGCGGGGGTTACCGTATGAGGCGTGGCGCGTGCTGATCCTCCTGGGCATGGGTCTGGCGTTCTTCGTCGCCGCATGGCTCGGCCTCCGTCGCGAGCTGGCGCGGACGTAGCCGCGGGCCGCGCTGCTCACCTCGGCGCGCCGGATAGCTGGGCTGCCAAGGCTAGCTCCACGAATGGTGAGAAGCCATCGATCGCTCATTCCTTATGGCTGCAGGTTAACCCTCCTGTCAAATGTGGTCTGACACTGATCCACAGACCGAGCACTTGAGAGCGCGAGCCTCGATAGGACTGCCAGCCTTTCTCGGGGCGGTGCTGCTTGCCGCAAGCCTATGGGGCATTCGATGGGCGACGTATGCCAGACCGCCTCTGCCAGAGGCCATCGAAGCACTCGAGAGGGACGAGGTCGTCCAGATCACGGATGAACCCTGGCTGACGTTCAAGCCCAGACACGGCACGTCAAACACGGCTTTCGTCTTCTATCCGGGGGCAGGGTCGATCCACGAGCGTACGCGAACCTGATGCGCGAAATCGCTGCGCTCGGCTACCCGGTTGTCGTTCCGGAGATGCCGATCACCATGGCGGCATTCAGTCCCGGTATCGCCAGTGAGATCATTGCCTCCTACCCAGGGATAGACCAATGGGTCATGGGTGGTCACTCCGTGGGAGGCGCCATGGCAGCGCAGTACACCGGCAACCATGCAGAGACCATTGAGGGAGTGGTGATATGGGCCTCTTGCCCACCCAACAGCATCGACCACTCCGATCTCGATATCCCGGTCGTCTCCATCTACGGCAGTCGCGAATTGAGGGTGAACGATGCCAGCGTTGGCGGCGCAGGCACCTGCTTCCCCGCGATACCCGGTATGACCGCATTGAGGGCGGCGATCATCATCAGTTTGGATCCCGCAGGTTTGACCCTGATGACCATCCGGCCACCATCAGCCGCGAATCACAGCAGGAGCAAATCATCGCCGCAACCTTGCAGGTACTGGAGGCAGTCTCAGACGCCGCCTCTGAGTGATGGGTCATTGCAGCCCTCGGAACCGACGCTCTGCCTCGACATCTAACCCCTTTCGCAGAAGCTGCCACTCTCGCTCCCAGTGTGTCGCGGGCTCATGGGGATCCGGGCAGAAGAGAATGCCAGAGGCGTGACGAACAGCAAGGAAGCAGAGCCGACGCTCCTCTTGCGAGGCAGTCGGCAGATTACCAAAGGTGAGGGCGACCGGGCCGTCCAGGCTTCCATTGCAGCTATGCCCTGTCGGAGGCGTGGCATCGCGCGCCGCCCGATACGCCAATTGAGCAGGCAGTGCCCACTGTCGCGACGGGCTTGAAGTGGAACTCGCCCTTCTACCGGAACCAGGGCCAGGGCTGTTTTTTTCCTACCATCGCTTCACGAGGTACGTCGAGGTGACCTTCCTCCGCGGCATGTCGCTCCAGCCCATCCCACTCATCGAGTCCAAACGGAGGACGTACACTACTTCCACATCCACGAGGACGACGAGCTCGGAGAGGAGCTCCTGACGAACTGGATGCGGCAGCCCTCGGAGCTGCCTGGCGAGCCTCTCCTCTGCGGATATCACCTGGCGCTGGCAGAAACAATCGAGCTGTGCTATAGTCCGGAGCGGCTCCACATCTGGTCCCCACGAAACGTAAGCCCCAGATTGGTGTGAATACCCCTCGCTCGTTGGGCAGCCTGTCTCCGCGCCCCGGTGGAGCCCAGGTCCCCTCTCTGCTCATGTCGGGACGCCTTCGGCGTGACATCTCTTGGATGCAACCGGTCTAGAGGCCGGGGCGTGATGCACACATGGCTGCGAGAGCCATTGGTAAGGTCCTTCAGCTGGACTGGCCTTGGTATGGACCTCGAT
>CAZIWL010000252.1:0-3685 GCA_964542755.1 uncultured Anaerolineales bacterium | reverse complement strand
ATTTCGCAATCCTGGTCATAGAACAGATTGCCGCCCCTGTTGTCGCTGAACTGGGTGTGCCATAGCGTCTCGGGATCGTCGTCGATGGCGTTGGCGGCGTGGCGATTGTTCCCGTTCTCCATGAATGCGACTTGTCATGGATGTGGTGCGGGTGAAATCGAAGGATTCCACGCTACCGTCTCAATGGCCGCGGGGCATCCGGTCCGGCGGCTTTCGTCCGGCAGATCCTTCTTCTTGAGCTTCGCCGACTTGGCGATGCCATCCAGTACGGTGGCGAGTTGCTCCGGACCTCGCAGGCTGAAGTCGATGTTGGTGAACTCGTGCTCCAGTTCGGCCGGCAGCTTCAGCCGGCAGCCGAGCAGGACGATGGCATGGCCGTTGACCTTGGCCACCTTCAGGGTGTCCTTGATCCGGCTCGCCTGCGCAAGGCGGATCAAGGACACGCTGTGGAGGGGGCCGTACATGTCGTGACCGGGCTTGATGCGTCCGTGGGGGTGGGTGCGGGCGTGGCCGGAGGCGGCACTTCAGGGGGACTCTTCGGATCGGCCAAGGGACCAAACCGGCAAGCGGACCGACGGGCGATGTTCAATCCTTCTGGCCGTCCCCTTTTCTTCCTTGAAGGGGGAAGCTGTGTACCGGTGCAGGCAACGAATGCGGGGACTGATGCGGGGTGACGATCTGTTGGGAGGCCAAATGTAAAAAAATTTGGCCTGACCCCTATTCCCGCAGATCCGCTTGGATTTGCATGAGGATTTCCGGCGCCCAGCGGGCCAGTTGGTCCACTTCCGCCAAAAACTCCCGAAAGTCCGTGTCGGGAACCGGCACAAGGTAGTTGCTTGCGCCGGGCGGCTTGGTAATCTCCTGAGGTGTCGCGCATGCTGGCATATTCAACTTTCTCTGATTATTAAGTCGTTGAAAGCTAGCATGTCGCGGCACGCCTTGAGAAGTCAAACAACGGGTCGGGCAAAATCCGGTCCGCGCTCTGCTCCCCGGCGAGAAATCCCACAGGGGCTTTTCGGATAGGGTCTATCAAGCTCCGCATATTTTCTTGCGGTTGTCTGACGGGCGATTCAGGTTGCGCCCGCATGAAACGTGAATTTGTGGGGGTGGTAGTTGGGGGTTGGATCTGTTTCACGGGAGTCGCGATCGGCCAGGAGACCAGCGGATCAGAACCGGTCAATGACGCCCGGATTATCGGCGGCGTCGCTGATGGAACTCCCCCGCCGCCACCGCCCCCGAAAGAAGTTCCAAACTTTACTATCCTGAGTTCAAAACTCGTTCATGAGTGTGGAAGGAAGGTCTCCATCCAGAGGGTAGCGGATCCACAGTTGCCGGAGCTTCCGCCCCCGCCTCCACCGATGACCGAGGAAGAGCTTGAGGCGCTCCGCCAATCACCAGAGTTCCAAGAGTTCGCCGAGAAGCACATTGAGCAGGTTCATTTCATCGTGTCGGCCACAGTTTACGACCATCGCATCACGCGGCTCCGCTGGTGGCCTGATCTCGGCAAACAGGAGTCATTTGAATGCTGGTCCAATTTTGATTGGAACCACATGACGGGATTCTGCCAGTTTCAAGGACGAGGGAATCTTTATTGCACCCTCATCATGGGTATCGGGAACGCTCCGACCGCTGAGGAGCGGAGGGAGATGAGAGCCAGGGGGATCGAGATCCCCGAACCCGAACTGCCGGATCTGCCGTCTCTTGAAGAGAATGGTCCAGTCTACATGCTGACTGAGGGAGATGAGAGCGACGCGAAAGCGATGGAGTTGATGGACGTGCTGCATGACCTCTACGAGGCCGAGAACGAGCGACTTGTTGCGGCTTATCAAGGACGTGAGATTGCCCGAAAAGAGCGCGAGGCATTTCTGAAGGCGAATCCTCCTCAGCCCAAGGACGTAGTCCTTCGCTACTGGCGCAAGGAGAACCCTAAACCACTCACCAAGGAGGAGGCTCGATGAAGCAGAAGTGGATTCTTGCCGGTGCCTCGGCGGTTCTAGCTTTGTCGGCAACACCAGGAGGCCGAGCGGCCGAGCGAGTGCCGGCGCGAATTGGCCATGCTTCTGTTGCGGATACCCTTGAGCTGAATTGGGACGCCTACAGCGGATGGGTGTATTTCATTCAGGCTTCGAATACCCTGGAAGAGAACGGATGGTTCTATTTGCCGGAGGCAATCGTTGGAACCAATGTCGAGGAGGGAATCTTGATCCGACCGCAAGATCCAGGTGCCCCAACGGAGCAATTCTATCGGGTATGGCGTGAAACTGACCTCGGAGGACTCGGCCCTGACCAGGACAGCGACGGCGACGGTCTTACGAACGCGCAGGAGTTTACTCTGGGAACTGACCCACTTAACCCCGACACGGATGGGGACGGGCTCACCGATGGAGAGGAGAACAGCTTGGGAACCAACCCCAACGACTTCGACAGCGATGACGACGGCATTTCCGACGGTGGTGAGAATGATCAGGGGACGAACCCGAATGATTCGGGTGACACCCCGGCAAGCGAATGGTTTACAGTCGTTGGAGATCTTGACGAAGATGAGACAAAGACGCGAAGTCGTTCGATCGAGATTCCTCCTGGAGAGTGCAGACTTGTGATTGTCGGCGCTCACAGTGAAGAGTATGTTGAGGGCTGGACTGCACCCGAGACCGCCCCAGACTACAACGACGAGTTGACTTGGACGATCAGTCCATCCTCAGGAACCACATCGAGCGGTGAAGTTAACGTTAATGCTCGACATGAAGCTTGGAACACAGCCATCCAAGATGGCGTTGCCTTGAATGGATTCGACCCAAGCTGTGTAGAGTTCCACCAAGTTTACGAGGCGCCCTCCGATGGGCCGCTCACCCTCGAAATCGAGCTTTCAGCTACCAATATAGGCGATGGAATACTGCCGAGCACACTGGTGACAGCCGTTTTACCTATCGAGGTAATTGTGCCCGAGTTGGACTCGAATGGTGACGAAACTGGGAACTTTGTAAAAACCACGACCCTCAAAGTGGCCAAGTGGGAGGAAGCGTTTGAAGGAACCGGCGGCGGAGACGGCTCTGTTCGAGATGACTTCATTGCGTGGGACAGAGATCGCTTTTACGTATACATTCCCGGCGGAAATAAAGCCGGCCTCACGCGGGCTGAGCTTGCTACGGAGAACAATCCTGATCCTGCGAACTACGACGACGATCCGACCGAAGTTGACCTGGAGGTGCATACTGATGGGGAAACGTCGATCAGCGATTCAATGATTCTTGTCGCGGATGATAGTGATGATGATTTTGCAGATTCGGGAGCTGGTGTGGATGATGCTCTCAATGATCGAACCCACAAGGTGCAGCTTGATGGGGATCTCATGATCAAGGGGTTGTTCGTAGGTGAGCAGAAGCTGGCATTGAGCGTGAGTTTCGGCGTCCCTGCAAGAATGGAGCTAACTCTCGACTTTCACCAGATGAATGTGCCTGATGTTCATACCATAGCGCAGATTGATGAATCGGTCGTGATGATGAAGGAGGTCTACGCGCAGGCTGGGTTGAGAATCGTTGATACGGTTGGAACCCTTGCATGGCCAAATATTCCGAATCGCGATCCTGGAATCCTCGACTTGTATGATGAGCCAGAAGGCGAGCTCGTAGGCCCGCTTACTGACGAGTATAAGCTGTTTATCGACTCTACCGATCAAGTCGGAGTC
>CAZIWL010000251.1:0-3726 GCA_964542755.1 uncultured Anaerolineales bacterium | reverse complement strand
CCGATGACCGGACTCGGACCATCCACGAAGATGTTGTCAACGATCGGGACCGCGCCGCCGCCGTTGAACTTGATGCTGCCGTTGCTGCCGGCGCGGTGGAAGACATTGCCGATGATGTCGGCCCCGCAGATGCTGCAATCGTCGAAGAAGATCGCCTGCACGCCGTGGCCGCCCTGGTGGTAGTTCCTGATGTGGTGGAAGAAGTTGTGCCGGAAGATGTTGCCCGTCTCGCTCGGGTCCCGGCCCATGTAGATCGCCCCCATGTCCGACATGTCGGTCAGCAGGTGGTCGAACTCGTTGAACTCGATCAGGTGGTCGTTGCCGTGGAGATAGACCCCGATGCCCGGACAGTGGTGGAGGCGGCAGTGGACGACCTTGTTGCCGACCCCGTCGATGTTGACCGGCGCCTTGTAGGTGCGGTCCCAGCGATTGACGCGGTGGATGTCGCAATTGATCACGGCGTTGTCGCCCGGCGCCAGCGTCTTGCGGTCGCCGCCGCCCAGGCTGACGCCGCCGGCGCCGATGTCATGGATGTCGCAGCCGATGATCCGGTGGCCGGTCCCGGCTTTGCGATCGAAGGCGGTGAACTTGTAGATGTGCTCGTGCCAGGAGCCCAGCCGGCGCGACACCGGTTGGCCGGGCTTGCCGTCCCCCTTGTTGCCGCAGCCGTCGTGCTTGCCGTAGGGAAACGGCTCGACGCCCATGCCGACCTGCACCGCCACGATGCCGAGGTTGCGCAGGGTGCAGCCGCGGATCACGTTGTCGGCGCCGCGCTCGATGTAGATCCCGCTGCCGCGCGAAACTTCGAGCGTCAACCCGTCGAGCACCACGCCGGTGGCCCCCTCGATCGCGACCAGCGGCACTTCGAGCATGCTCACCGCCAGCGTGCTGTCGCTGCCGAAACCGTCGGGCGGATGGAAGTAGAGGTGGCCCGAACCCGCATCGACGAAATACTCGCCGGGTTGGTCGATCTCCTCGAGCAGGTTGAGCGCATACCACTTGGTGAACGACTGTTGCTTGAAACCGTAGAGATGCGGATGCCTGGTCGTGAACGTGCCCTGGCCGGTGTCGAGCTTCGCCACCTCGATCGTGTCGTCCGCGTAGCCATACGCAAATAGCCCGGAGACGTAGAGGTCCTTCGCCTTCGTCCAGTTCTTCGGCCGCTCGACCCCGTAGGCGAAGGTGCCGGGACGGCCGGCGTAGTCGCCAAAACGGGGCGCCGAACCCTTGTCGAGCACCTTGCCCATCGGAACGTGCGGCTCGCCCGCGTTCGGCCAGCGGGCGATCTGCATCGGCTGGCCGTCGATGAACAACTCGAGCGGCGCCGGCTTGTACGCCCGCCGGAACCCCCGCGGCCCCAGCGTCCCATAGTCGGTGATGCCCAGCGCCTTGAGGTCCACCGCGTGCAGGTGCGCGCGCGCCGCTTCCTCGACCAGCCGCCCGAGGACCCGCGGGTTGCGCACCGGCTTCGCGGCACCCGCCGGGATCTCGACCCCGCCGAGCAGGCGCGGGACGTCCGCGGCCGACTCGTCCGCCTGGAACGTCGTGAACGAGTCCCGTCCGTCCAGTTCGAAGGTCCGGTCACGCCGGTACACCCCGCCGTGCACCACCACCGTGTGCCGCAGCGTCTTGTCCGCCGCGCCCGCCCGCAGCGCCCGCACCGCATCCCGCGCCGCCTCGAGCGTCGCCAGCGGCCGCTCGCGGGTGCCCGGATTGCCGTCGTCCCCAGCCGGCGAAACATGAATCTCCGCCGCCCCGGCCCAAACCACCCACGCCCACAGCATCCCGCCCACCGTCCAGCCCGGCTTCATCGTCACCCGTGTCCGTCTCATCGCGGCGACGGTATATCCAAGCCGTGCTCGGAGAGCAAAATGTAAATTGCTGAAAAACTCCTCACCCCTCCTCCCCCGTGACCAGCCGGGGCGTGACCAGCGTCACCACCGGGCTGGCACCGGGGTTCCTGATCCGCTGGACCAGCCGCTCGACCGCCAGCCGGCCGCGCTCTTCGGCGCGCAGGGCGATGGTGGCCGGCCGCGGGTGGATCGCCGACAGCCAGGCGTTGTCGTTGTTGCAGGAAATGGTCACCATCCCCTCGCCGAGCCCGCGTTCGCGCAGCAGCGCGTGGAGCATCGCTGCCTGCTGGTCGGTCGGCACGAAGACCCCCTCGGGCAGCCTGTTGCCCGCGGCCAGCATCTGCTCGATCAGCTCGCTGAAGTCCGCCCGCAGTCGCGCGGTGGTCCACATTTCGGCCTCGTCGATGGCGCGCTCCGGCAGCTCGTGGCGGCTCACCGTGGCGCCTCCGGCCACCGCCGTTTCCGCGAACACGTTGCCGCGGGAAACGAACGCAGCATGTTCGGAGTCATGGTTCAGGAAGCCCAGCCGGCGGCACCCGCGCCCGCGCAGGTAATCCACCGCCAGCCGCGCGACCGCCCGGTCGTTGATGGCCACTTGGTCGAAAACCGGCACGTCGAGCGGCTCGCCACCCAGCGCCACCATCGGCACCGGGTGGAAGATGTCCAGCCACTCCGGCTGCGGTTGCTGGCCGAGCACCACCAGTCCGTCGACCTCGCCGTTGCGGATGCGCCGCGGCATCTGCGTCACATCCGGCATTTCGAGGACCACCGTGTCGGCATGCAGCGCCCGCCCGGCCTCGAGCATCCCGCCCAGCACCCGGCCCATCGACGGCTGGTCCAGCAGCTCCTGCGAGCGCCCCAGCAGCAGCAGGCCGATCGTGCGCAGTTGCCGGCCCGCCTCGGGCGGCACCCCCGGCTTGCGCCCGCGCCGGTTCGCTGCCGGCACGTAGCCGATCTCCGCCATCACCTGCTTGACGTGACGCGCCACCTTCGGCGTCACCGTCGGCCGGCCGTTGATCACCCGCGAGACCGTGGCCACCGAAACCCCGGCCCGCTCTGCCACGTCGGTCAGCGTCATCATCGCCCAAGAAAGATGTCGGGCGCAAGAAAAACGACAAGAAAAATTGTGCGTAATTGCCGCAATCCCGGCTCCGGTCTGGTTCAGGCACACCGAAGGCACATGGCCATCCCGGCCTGGGCAAAGCCCCAGGATCGGTCATCCGCCGGAACGGAACCCTGAAAGGCTTCTTCACCGGAGGACGGGTGAGGAAGCCCTTAAGGCTTCCAATCATGGTCCGGCCCGCGTCCTGGGGCGAGGCCCCAGGTTGGAAGGAAACCAAGCCTTCGGCCCTGCCGGACCAACCTGCGCCGCCCCGCCCCGAACGGTCAGGCAAACCCGTTCTCCAGCCCCCCGGTCCGCAGAGCCCGCCCCCAAAAAACCGCGCCGGCAGAGTCGACGACATGCTCCAGAGGGCCGGGAGAGGCCGCGGAAAACAATTTACAGCAAAAAGTCAGAAAAAAAGCTTGCCATGTCCGGGAAAACTTTTTGAATGGGCCCGCGCTGCACCGCGATTGGTCCGCGGACCGGACTTGGCGTGGCGCGCCGGCCCCTTGCGGGGCCGACTGCGCATCGACCACCGGCAACCCACACCAACCATGCAATCGCTTCGCACTTCCGCAATCCCCGCCGCCCTGTTCGGCCTTGCCCTCGCCGCCCAAGGTGAAACGCTCGTCTACGATTTCGACAACGGCAACATCACCGCCTCTCCCTATCCCGGCACCAGCCTGATCGGCCAGGACGGCTGGGTGGCGCGGGTGGGCACGATAAACGCTCGCAACGACATCACCCGGGCCGGCGGTGCGGTTGGCGGGA
>CAZIWL010000250.1:2980-3738 GCA_964542755.1 uncultured Anaerolineales bacterium | reverse complement strand
CGTCGCCCCGCCCGTCGTGCAGGCCAGGTCCGTCGGGTTCAATTGCGCGGCATCCTGCTGCGTGTAGTCCACCGACGTACCGTCATCGCGGTTGTAGAAGCCGCCCCCGTTGTTGTCGGAGCCGGTGGTTCTAAGCTCAATGGTGTAATCTTGGTCCAGCGCCATATCAGTCTGCGTTCACCGCTACCGCAAGGATCGTGTTCAGCTTGGCCGAACTGTCCGCCTCGTAGTCGGCGATCAGTTCGTTGAGCCGGTTGATGATGTTGTTGGCGTCGATCCCCGTGATGGGGTGCCGCCCGTCGGTCGCCGCTCCGTCAATCACGTCGTCGGCCTGGTTTGGCAACACGTTTCCCATGCTGTTGGCCGTCCACTCGGCAGTCACCTGCTGGGCGAAATGGTACGCCTGGGCCAACTTGTCCGCCGCAACCCGCACTTTCTCATTACAGAATTTAACCGCTTCCGCGTTGGTAATATCCGCCATCTACCTATCTCCCTCGAAAATGGAAATTGCGTATCACTTCCTCAAGCTCATCCACCTGGGGATGTGATTCAAACTCTTCTTGCGTGGTTTCCAACACGATGGGCACGTTGTGCGCGGCGGCCCAATCGGTCAGTTTCTTCAGCGATTCGGGCGACTGGTCCTCGATGGGTTCGCCCCCGGCCGTCTGCCCGTGCCCCACGTCAATCCAGCCCAGTTGGCTGGGGTATCCCCGCGACAACGCCTGATTGACGAAGCGAAAATACTGTTCGTACCAATC
>CAZIWL010000250.1:0-2970 GCA_964542755.1 uncultured Anaerolineales bacterium | reverse complement strand
TTTTGATGGTCTCTTCAAGCAACTCATTAACCGGAAATACTCTTGATACCAATCGTCCCGCGTGCCCTCGAACCCGACCTTTTTACGGTTAATGTAATGGTCGAGTTGACCCACCCAACTCCAATACTCGTGCAGTTCCGAAGGCGACGACGACGATTGCAAGAGCATGGGGCGGGTGAGCTTATCAATGACCGCCTTCTGTCCCGCGATGATGGCCGTCGCCGGTTTGTCCCGGTGGTTTCGCACGGCCATTTCCGCCCCGTCCAGGTAAAGACCGTCCGCCCCAACCAGGTCAGCCACCGCCACCAACCGGGCCGCCATGGCGTCGTGCAGCGGGCTGTACGGATCGACCCAGTGTCTGCTGCCGTCGAACTCCAGGTCGGGATGCTTTGGCTCGATGACCAGCGGGTCTTCCACGGTAACGCGTGTAGTCCGCGTGTGCAGGCTCACCAAGATGTCCTCGGCGTGGCAGTCCTGAATAAAACGCTTCAGGTCGCCATGTCCGCCCGGCAAGCTGGACTCGTACCAGCCCGTCGAACGCGACCAGCAGTATTGCCCAAGCAACAGGTGCCGGAATCCCAAGTCCTTGCACGTCTCAATCACGCCATCCAGCGGACCATTGCCGACGAGGAAATACGTCGAACGCAACAGGTAATCAAAGTGTTTACGCATGACAGCCAACCTCTAAAATATCGCTCCAAGCACCTTGGCCAGTAATACCGTCACCGACGCTGACAACAAGCAAGATACCACAATCCACAACTTCACGTTGTCCTGAAGCACGCAAAACGCCCTCCGGGCAACAAACACCTGTTCCGTGATGTCGCTTACCGCCTGCTGCACAATCTCCGCATGTTCCTTGTTTGTCATCCCATCACCGTTTTGAGTAACAGTTTCACCCCGTCCAAGGCCACTTTCACCGGGTGCCAAGCCCCGTAATAGATCGCCTTCACAAGCGCCATCGTCGCCGGTGTGCCTGCTTCACGGAGATCCCAATACTTCGGAACAGCCGCGTTGCAACCCTGTCCGAACCAGACGAAGGGCGCGATGTATGCTATGAGTTGTTCCATCACCATCTCCTCAACATGGCCTCGATCACCGCCAACCGCTGGCTCGTCTTCCATTGGAAGTACAGCGCCGCCACGAACCCCGCCACGAACGCCGCAACTATCCAAAGCAACGTCCGAAAAAACGCCCGCACCCGCGCGGCAACCTCCTGTATTCTCGCGTCCACCTTCGCCTGCAACCGATCCAGCATCCCCTCCTGTTTGTCCCGGTGGGAGCGGAGTTCATCCACGAACGTCCAGTCCAGGATCGTCGGGGAAGCGGGACGGTAGGGGTTCTCCATCCACGCCTGCTCAACTTCCTTGGGTTCCGTCTTGGCTTGCTGTTTCTCCACCGCTTGTTGCGGCGGGGGGGGTTGGTTGTTGTCCGGTAGTTCCGCCGCTTTGGCTGGCAGGGACATAATCAGGACGACGAGGAGTGTACGGCACATTGGTATTTCCTTTGTTCACGAGATATAAGATCACCGCCACGGCCGCGATCAGGCCGACGAGGGGCCATGTCAAACCGAATGGCAGATCGGCGGGTGAGTCCCAATCGTAGTCGGGCAGAGCCGGAGTATCGGGCCAGTCTGGCGTCCTGTCGGGAGTTCTGTCGGGCTGGTAGGGTTCCGGACAGTAAGGCCCCGGGCATTTTTCAATCGCATGGCGCGTGTAGAATCTTCGGATGGAAGAGTACATGTTCCTCGCCAAGAGGGCCGAGTCGCCCCCGTATCCCACGCGCTTGAAGACTTGCTTCCACGGGTAATCCGGGTGCCCCTTCGTGGGGAATATCAATATCGTCGGCGTCTGCCGTACCCCAGCGCGTTCGCAATACTCCCTGTCCGAAGCTATTTTCACCCAATCCAGTTCTTCGAACTTTGCCCATTTCCTGAAGGCCATCAGTTCCGGCCTTCGTTGAATGTCGCTACGGAGTTTCGAGGACTGTAAATCATCCCCGTAGATCACCACGAGGTGGAACTTTCCCCTGTCGTCTTCCGGGAGTTCGCTCGATACGTACCGGGCAAACTTGCTGTCCGCCGTGTCGTATTCGACAACCGCGCCATTGGACTCGATCACTGTCGCACGGTTCCCGAACCCGCCTTCTGGCACGATCACTCCCGGACTATCGGGTATATCCGCCGCCAATACCAACATGGCCATCGTGAGAATCTGCATCATTGTCTTACTCCTATACTCGGCCACGGGGGGGGACTTCCATCGTTGATGTAGGCCGTCCAACCGCCCGCGTATCCGCGGTGTTCACTGATAAACGTATTCCGATCAACCGCCCTGACTTCGTCCGGGTAGTTGTTATCCACGATGAAAAACGTCTTAGCGTCGGGTGTCATCCCCACCGCGCAGATCATGTGGGCCTGGCCGTAGGTGACCCCGCAATACCTTCCCGTTCGAAGGCACGCCTCGATGGCCTGAACCGACTGGTTCCCCTCGACGTTAACGATGGGGATATTCCTCGCCTTGCAGTAGTCCGCCACCCGCTCCGGCCACGAGCCGCCCAAGACGGCCTTCCCGTACTCGCTGTCCTCCAGTAGCATCGCCGCCGGGGGGCAGTGATGGTGCGCCCCTACCATAGACAGAGACGCCTGTACGCACGAACCACTCCCCCGGGAATCAGGCCGGTTCTTTCTCCGCACGAAAATATCCGTCGGCATCAGGTACGCCTTCCATAAGTCCTCTTCCGAGACACGCACGGTGGGATAGGGTGCCCGATCCAACTGGGGAATGTCCCACTTCACTTGCTTCCAAGCCAAATAAGCCCCTACCACAACAAGTAGGAGAAACAGGATGTTCTTGCTCGTCTCCGTCATCATCCGCCTCCCACCGCTTCGTGCTTCACCCGATCCACGATGTCCTTGTACTTCTTGGGAGTCACCTGCCCGCCGTGTTCGTTGTCCACGATCATGTCCGC
>CAZIWL010000249.1:1301-3789 GCA_964542755.1 uncultured Anaerolineales bacterium | reverse complement strand
GACCCGCCGTCACCGCGTGATGGTGCGTGTACGTCTTGTGCGTGCTGTTGGCCCGCTCGAGCGCGCCGTTGTAGCGGGGCCGACGCGTGGGCGAGAAGAGCGGCGTCACGCCCCACCAGCTCAACAGCTGACCCATCGACTCCGACACGAACGCCGATCGGTCATCCGACTTGAGGACCAGCGGCGGACCGTGTTCGAGCAGCAACGACTCCAGAATCTCGCACGTGGCCGCCGCGCCGGTCGACGACACGCCACGCCAGGCCAACTGCGCGTGGCTCGCCAGGTCGCGCACCGCGAAGATCTGATCGTCCTGGCCGTCGATCAACTGCGTCGCCTCCGTGTGATCCATGGCCCACACGCGGCCCGGCTCGTGCCACTCGAGCCGCACGCTCGGCTGACGCAGCCGACGCCGCCACACCCGGCGGAACCGCCGTAAGAGGTCGGCCAACACGGCACGGGGCACGCGGGGAAAGAGGGCACGCAACGTCGGCAGACCTACGGCCGGTCCCGTCACGCGCCGCAGGAACCGTAGAATCTGCTGGCGCTCCGGCTGGGGCACCCCAAGCGGGCGCCGCCCGCGCGACGACGGGACGCCCACCGACTCGGCACGCCACGCCCGCAGCGTTCGTTCCGGCACCCCCACCGCCTCGGCGACCTGACGCCACGGGGCGTGCCGCCGGCAGCAGGCGGCGATCGCCACCACGCCGCGCCGGCGCTGCTGTTCGGCCTCCCGGCGCGACGCCTGCCGCTGCTGAAAACGCCGGACCCGAATAGTGGCCAGCGACAGGTCGCGCCGCGCGGCCGGGTCCACGACCGGCCGCGGCGTCGACGGCGCGGTCGCGGACATGCTAGCACTCATGAAGCTAGCTGATGGGTGCCCCCTTTTTAGAGACCGCCGCCGGCGCGGCGGTCAATTCCAGCACCTCGCAGCGGGCCTGAGTCAACGCCAGGGCCCGCCGCAGCGTCTTCACCTCCGCCTCCAAGGCCGCCACCCGCGCCTCGGCTGGATGAGGGATGCTCGCGGGACGGCCCGCCGGCCGCGGCTCCAACGCCGCCAGCGACGCCTGCAGCCAGGTGTGACGCACCGCATGGAAGTGAGATTCGCTCACCCCCAACTGCCGACAAGCCTCCGAAATCGTGCAGTCGGCGTGCACGCTCGAGAGGAACGTGCTCAGCCGGTCCTTGGCCCGCGCCGATCCGTCAAGATGATCCACGTGCGCCAACCTCAGCGGTCTCCGCCCTCGCTGCCCCATGGTTCGGCTCCTCATGCACGCGACCCGATCGATCCGCCTCACGTTCCTCTTCCCATGGTTGTACCGCGACGGGCGGTTCGGCGGCAAGCGTTTTTTGCAGCGCCCGGGCCGCGGTCACGCCGCGTGGCGGGTGCGTCCGCCGCCGTCGCGTTTTCTCGCCCCGGCGGCGGCGGGCCTTCGCGGCCGGGGCCTGAGCCGTGATCGGCGGCGAGAGCGGCAGGCCGATGGCGCGCTGGGCCGCCCGCACCAGCGCCGCCTGCCGCTGGCAGTCGCGGCGGCACCGCTCCAGCTCCTGTTCGAGCTGACGGATCCGCTTCTCCGCCGCCGGCATCCGGACCCGTCGCGGAGCCGGTTCACAGGCCCGCACCAGGCCCCCTAACGCCTTCCGCTCCAGCAGGTAGTAGTGGTTCGACGAGATCTTCAACACGCCGGCGGCGTCCTGCGCCGTTCGCACCCCGGCCAGCACCTCCAGAATGACGGCCGCCCGCCGCTGCGCCTCGCTCGTGGCCCCGGGGGCCGGTCGACCCGCCGACGGCCCGGCGGACCGCGGGCCGGACGGTTTCTTCGTCGTCACGCGCGCCTGTGTCGTGTTCATGCCACACCTCCTTCCTCATCTCGTGACTCGTCTTCGGCAGGTCGATCCAGAGGGGACGTGCCCGGCGCGGGGGGCGGCTCGATGGCCGGATCCCCGGGCGGGACGCCGGGCGCTGCGTGCGGACAGAGCGGATCGGGGAGCGTGGGCGGCTTCTCCGCCGTGGGTTCAGCCGGTGCGTGCAGCGTAACTTCCTCTCGCTGGCCACTTTCGCGACGCAGGATCAGTCGCTCCCCTTCGGCATGCACACTGAACGTCTGGCCGTCGACCTGGCCGGTGACATAAAAGGGACGCACCGGCTGCCCATGGCGGGCCAGTTCCAGGGCATTGGCCGCCACACGATCCTTCAGGGTTTGCAGCACCTCCTGGGCGGCACCGAAGAAGCGGTCGGCCGGCACCAGGCCGCCGATGCCCCGATGCACACGCTGCAGATTGTAGTAATCCACGAACAACCCGATGCGGCGGCGGGCGTCGGCCAGGTCCAGGAAGATGGCCGCTTCCAGGAACTCACGCCAGAGCGTACCCCAGAACCGCTCGATCTTGCCCAGCGTGCGGGGGCGGCGGGGCCGGGCCACGATTTGCCGGATGCCCCGCTTCTCCAGCTGCTTGGCGTTCTTGGCCAGGTACTCGGCAGCCAGGGCCT
>CAZIWL010000249.1:0-1291 GCA_964542755.1 uncultured Anaerolineales bacterium | reverse complement strand
CCCGCTTCTCCAGCTGCTTGGTGAACTGGCTCTTGCCACGCCATGTCACGTACTGCGGGCCGTTATCGGTGAGGATCTCTTCCGGCGGGCCGTAGGAGGCGATCCCCGCCTCCAACGCCTCCAGCACCAGGGCCGTCGACGCGCTGGCATGCACCCCGTACGAGACGATGAAGCGGCTGTGGTCATCCATGAACGCCACCAGGTGCAGGCGGCGGTTCTGCCGTTTGAGCATGAACGTGAAGAGGTCCGTTTGCCAGAGCTGGTTGGGCTTGGCTCGCTCGAAACGCCGCACCGTGTCCGGATGCGGCCGCGGCGGCACGTCCACCCCCTCGTAGCCCGCCTCATGCAACACCCGGGCCACCGCCGAGGCACTGGCAGCCAACGCCGGACCCCGCATCAACACGTCACTGATCCGCTGGCAGCCCCACTCGGGATGCGAGGCCTTGAGCATCAGGATCGTGCGCCGGGTCAGGTCGGGCAACCGGCTCCCCCGGGCGCCCTCGCGCGGTTGATCCATCAACCCCGCCGGCCCCTGGTCCTCGAAGAGCTGACGCCATTTGTGCAGCGTGTGCTTGGACATCCCGACCAGCGCGGCGAAGTCCTTGGCCGGAAGCCCGCTCCGCCGCCAGGTATCCAACAGCAACAGCCGTTCCCGCGGCGTGTACGTCTTCTTCGTCCCCGACGCCTCGGGCGAGGCCAGGGCGCGCCCCGGACGTCGCCCCGCCAGCAGCGGATGCGCCGCCACCGGCACCCAATCCGACGCGTCCGCCTCCCGCGATCCGTCGTCCAGCACGGCGGCGTCTTCCGCCGCCTCTACGCCGGGCGGCACCGCCGATGGCGACAGGCCCGAATCACAAGCGCCGACCTCGTTCTTGTCCGCCCCGGCGTCCACCTCAGCCGGATGGACGGCCTGCTGGCTGTCCCTGGCGTTGTCGTCGGCGACTCGCATCCCATCGCCCGCCGGCGCGGCGGGCTCGTCGTCGACCACGGCCGGCCGCGCCGGCGCGACCGCCTCGTTCGCTTCTCGCGGCCGTTCCAACCACGGGCTCTCGCCCTCCGGCGTCCCGACCGCCATGACCTCATCCTGCCGCTCGGGCACATGAAACTCGGAAAACATGCGTTCCTCCTCCCGGGATCTCCGGGCGCTGCGGAGGACGCAATTACTCCGCCCAATTCACGCCGCTAAGCGGCAAGGTTTATGGCAAATTCGACGCTGGTGAGAGAATAGAAAAACAACCTACGCCCTATCGAAACAACCGCCGCTGACACCCCTTCTCGACAAGGCCAAGGG
>CAZIWL010000248.1:0-3829 GCA_964542755.1 uncultured Anaerolineales bacterium | reverse complement strand
CCCCCTGGATTGGTAATGGCGCGTCGCCCGCCTCGCTTCAACCGGTCCCGCGCCCGGAATGATCCGGATACCGATGGATCATCGGCTCAGTTCGCGGCAGCGCTGCCGGTAATGAAGGTAATTCCGGTAGGGCACCTCGATCGGCACGCCGTGGTCGATGGTCGGGATGAAGCCGCCGCGCGCGCGCATCGCGGGCAGAATGCGTCCGAGTTCGCGGTCGATCTCGGCGGTGCTGCGGGCGAGGATGCGCTTGTCGATGCCGCCGAAGAGGGCGAGCCAGGGGAACTCCCGGCCGATGGCGATGACGTCGCTGCCGGAGGCGACCTCGAACGGACTCATGGCGTCCATGCCCAACTCGCCGTAAAGCGGGATGACCGGGTTGGCGAAGCCATCGGTGTCGACCTGGAGATAGAGGTGGCGGGAGGAATCGATCTGGCGGGCGCGGGTGTTGGCGACGAGCTGCTGGTAATATGGAAACAGGAACTCGCGGATCATGTCCGGGCTGATGAGCGGGCCGTTGTTGTAGCAGATGTCTTCGGAGAGGAAGAGTTCGTCGAGGGTGAGGTGCTGCTGGTGGCGGGCGATCACCGCGTCGGCGAGTTCGAGCCAGGCTTCCATGCATGCGTGCACGAGTCCGGGGTCGTCATAGAACAGATAGAGGAGATCCTCCGGGCCGATCAGGCTGCGCAGGAACATGTAGCCTCCGATCAGGCGCTGGCAGATCATCAGGCCGCGGCCGGCGGCGGCGGCGGCCTCGGCCATGCGCCGGTCGAGGGTGTCGAAGCGCCCGGCGGCGGCGGGGTCGAGGCGCCATCTCACGTCTTCCTCCCAGCTTTTCCGATCCTGCACCGGGTGGCCGAGGTAATCCGGCATGAAGCCGTGGCGGCGGCCCTTGAAATAGAGGACGTGGCGGCCGGCGAAGTCGCGGACGACTTCCGTCTCGCCGCGATCCTCGATCTGTTCCTCGCCAAAGGCCGGGTGGAAGGCAGCCTCGGTCCAGCCGAGTTCCATCAACTCGTGGTGGCCGGGTTGGTCGAGGTCGAAGAGTTGTTCGTGCGGCACATTGGCCGGCATGCCCTCCTCGGCGATCCAGCGCTCGATGGTCGGCTCCATCAGCCAGAATTCGCGCTGCAGCAGCGGCGTCCCGGGGACCCGGGCATAGGTGTCGCGCAGGATGCGGGCGGACGCGGTCATCCGGTCGCGCGGGACCATGGCGTGGATGCCGTCGGGCTTGGGAGTGGTGGTCATGTCGGGCATTGCGGGGCCGCAGGCGCGCTGGTGACGGCGCGAATGGTCGCGTTCTCCAGTCTCCGCCAAGGCTTCGACCGGCGGGCATGAACGCGCCTGCGTTTCTGATGGGTTGGCGCCGAATTCGGAGATGAGCTGGTTCCATTCATCGCGGTCGCCGTCCTCGCCGACGGTGCCGATATGGAGGATGCCCTTGGCGGAACCGAGTTGTGCGGCGAGGTTGCGGAGGATGCGGGGCGGGCCGAATGTCTGGATGAGCTTCCCGGCGCCGCGGATCTTCTGGTAGACCTCGGGCCATTCGCTCATCTCCGGCTGGCCGGCGCCGGGGATCCACTGGATGACCTTGAGTTCGGGAATCGAGAGCAGATGGTCGAGGTGGGCCAGTTGGCCGGGACCGTCCATGTGATAGACCGCGTTGGGCAGGCGCCGGCAATCCGCGGCCAGTGTCGGCAGGACGAACTTCTCGAACCAGTCGGGCGAGATCATGAAGGAGAAGTCGCACTGCAGGGTGTAATGCGGATCGGGCGAGAAGAAGCCCGGCCAGGACGACCAGCCCGGACTGGCGGGCCGCAGTTCGGCGTCGATCAGCTCGAAGGCCTGCCACCAGGCAGCCTCGAGGTCCTTGAGGCAGTGCTTTGCCGACTCCGGATCGTCGGCGAGATCGTAGATGAGGGCGGTCCCCGGGCGAAAGGTGGACAGGATGTCGAGAATGCCGCCGAGGTCGGTCATTCCCACCTGCACCATCCCCTGCCAACGGTCCCCGGCGGCCCGCGCGAGCTCGCGGCATTTGCAGAGCCATGGGTTGTCGGGATCGAGGCGCAGATCGAGTTCGCGGATGCTTTTGCTTGTCGTGCGGTGGAACCAGACCGTTTCCTCCGCCGGCCGTGGTTCGAGCCGGGCGCCCAGAAACGCCGCCACCACGCCCGGACCGAAGTTGAGCCAGACCTGCGGGAAGGCGTCGCCGAGGAACTCGCAGGTCGAGAGGTGGTAGTCCCAGGCATCGACGATTTCATCCGGCGGCACCCCCGTATCATAAAATGCGGTGTAGAAGTGGAACGGCTGCCGGCTCGGCTCGCGACCGGGTTCGTGGCCGGGCGCGGTGGCGAGGATCAGCGGGCGGTCGAGTTCGCCGGCCCACCAGCGGCGCGAGTCTTCGCGGACGCGGGCCCAGCGTTCGGGAGTGAAGGAGATGGACATTGGTTACGCGCGGCCGAGGCCGGTGGACACCCTTTCGATGACGATCCCGCCGACGGTCCGCCGGGCCTCGGCGAGGGCCTCGGCGCGGATCGCGTACTCGGACGGATAGAGCACCCTGGCTCCCTCGACGCCGGAGTAGTCGCGGGACTTCTCGACCATCTGCCGGGCGCGGGCGGCCGCGGTCTGCTCGGCCGGATCAGTGGATGAAGCCATCTCGCCGGCCTTCTTCAGCACGAGGTCCTGCTGGATGGTGAGGATCTCCTTCAGGGTATCGACCGGATCGGCGGCCAGGCGGTTGCGATCGACCCCGCCGACGATCAACTCCGCCTGCAGCAGGTTCTCGAAGCAGTAGCGGTAGTTGAACGGGTGGACGATGTGGGGCGACTCCGGCAGCGTGGGTGGCCATTGACCGTCCGAGTTGTAGGAATTCGTCAGGTGGAACCAGGCGCGGCGGGTTTCGTCCTCGCCCAGTTCATCCTGGACTTGCTTGAGCTTCCCGCGCACCAGGTCCTGCCACGGCCGGAGCAGGCGGGCCATCGGTGTTTCGGCCCAGATTGATGCCCGGGCGCCGTGCCAGGCCCCGTCATCGTCGAAACAGAGCGTGTCCCCGATCGGCGGCAGGGTCTCGCAGGCATCCCCGAAGGTGGTGAAGCGGCCGAGCTTGTTGCACTCGCGGAGCAACGCGACGAGCTTCCCGCGAGCGTCCCCGACTGCCTCGAACACGGCGTCGGGCTGGTTCATGTACTTGAGCTTGAACCAGCCATTGGTGCCGATGTACTCGGCGTCGTCGGCGAAGATGATCAGCGCGCCTTCCGGTTCGCCCTCCTTCTGCTGCGAGTACTTCCGGATGAGCGAAAGGTATTCCTCGAGCGAGTACCCCTCCATGCCCATGAAGTAGCGGACCCCGAACTGGCAGACGCGGTCGGAGCGCAGGAAGGTGGTGAGCTTGTCCCCGGCGCCCTGCGTGTTCCGGAACGGGAAATGCAGCGCGCGCTCGTCGCCCGGCAGCTCGTACTTGAAGCCGAAGTTGTAGAACTTCTTCTCGTCGGTGTGCTCGGCCTTGAAGATCTCGGGGCGCTGCGGGGTGCCGTCGGGCTTGCGGGCAATCGTGTAGGCCTCGAAGTCGCCGACCAGGTTGGCATAGCCGGCGTCGACGACCTGCTCGGGCACATGGCTGCGCCAGCCGCACTCGGGATTCCAGAAGCTTTTCGGGCGGAAGCCGAGGTGCTTCTCGTAGACCTCGTTCGAGAAGCGGATCGACCACGCCCCGTCCTCCCGCGGGAAGTTCGGCAGCATCGGGTGGGCATACGGCGAGCCCATGAACTCGCAGCGCCCGGAGGCGATCGCGCCCTTGAGCTTTTCGAGCACGTCGGGCGTGCGCTCC
>CAZIWL010000247.1:0-3874 GCA_964542755.1 uncultured Anaerolineales bacterium | reverse complement strand
TTTCTTCCATTCCAGAGTGGCGTGCGTGCGCGCCATGGACTTTCTCGCAAGGGGACGCGTACGGTTCGTATAGCGGCGTGCCGGCGAATCGGCGCAGCCAGCCCCCTGAACTGCTCGCGCCTCTCTCGGCGCCCTCCGCGTCTCTGCGGTGTGGCTCTTGCTGCCCGAGTCCTCCTGCTGCTGTCCCAGCGTGCTAACGTCTATCACGCTGTCCCTCGCCTCTGCGTGCCATCCAACTGGTCGACTGACCAGGTGGGGGACTCCCCGCATGGTCGGTGCGGCCGCAACACCATTGTGGTAACCTTATGCTCAGCTTGGCGTCCTTGGAATGACAGCAAACCGGTGATAGATATGGGCCGCGAGGGAAGAGCGGCCGATTGAAGGGGATGAAGATGACTGATGTGCAGCGAACGAAAACAAGGGACGAGGGGTCGCCGTCGGGCGGCGGAGTTGGGCGGCCTATGAGACTGGGTGCGGCAGTTGGCGTCCCGGCGGTGGTGGGATTGATGGTCGGCCTGGCGATGCCGCGTGGACCGGTGACGAATGGGCAGGCTCTACTGGTAATGGCCGCGGCCCTTATCACAGGACTTGCGGCAGGTGCGGCGACGCAGTCGCGCTGGGCGATGCTGGCGGCGCCCGTGGCCTACGGGCTCGTCTTCGAGCTGAGCCGGCTGGGAGCCAGTGGTCCGCTGGTGGACGCGCCACAGTTGGGGACAACGTATGGGGTGCTGGCGCTGATTCTTGGGCGCGGCATCCACGCACTGCTCGCCTTCCTGCCCATGCTGGCGGGCGTGCAGCTAGGAATCGTGCTGAGCAACCGGGCACTCGGCGCTGGACCGCAGGGGATGGTCGGTGCGGTGCTGCTCCTACTGCCGGTGGTGGGACTGGGGGTGTTGATGCTTCTGCCTGCCCGCACACCGCCGATCGTGGGCTCGGACGGGGAATCGATCCCGGGCAGCATCGCCACGCTGGAGAAGGTTCGCATTGGAGGCCACGACCAGTGGATCTCCATCCGCGGCCACAGCACGGACAACCCGGTGCTCCTTTACCTGAGTGGGGGACCGGGTCAGAGCGACCTGCCGTTCTCGCGGGTGCTCTTCGACGTCCTGACGGAGGATTTCATCGTGGTCGGCTGGGATCAGCGGGGGACCGGCAAGTCCTACCCGGCCCTGGACCCGGTCTCGACACTGACGCTGGATCAGGCCGTCTCGGACACGGCGGAGCTGAGCGAGTACCTCCGCGAGCGGTTCGACGAGGAGAAGATCTACCTCCTGGGCGAATCCTACGGAAGCTTCCTGGGCGTGCTGACCGTTCAGGCCCATCCGGAGCTGTACTATGGGTTCATCGGCAGCGGTCAGATGGTCGATCCCCTGGAGACGACGAAACGCCTGCACCAGGATGTATTGGCGTACGCTGAAGAAACGGGCAACGAGGACCTGGCGCAGCAGATGCGCGCGTTCGGCGAACCGCCGTACGGCAGTACCTTCGCCAACGGCTTCGTCATGGGGTACTACGACGCCCTGGCGACCCCCTACACGCCGCCGCGCGCCTATGTGGAGAAGGGCCAGGCCTCCGGCATCGGTCCGTGGGGCATCCTGGCCAGTGAGTACCGCTTCATGGAGCGGCTAGGCGTGCTGCGCGGCCTGATGGATCTCTTCGACGTGATGTGGCCGCAGATGCTGGACACTGACTTCCGCGAGGACGTCACCAGGCTGGAGGTGCCCATCTACGTCTTGGATGCTGAGCACGAGCTCGCGGCCCGGCGCGACCTGGCCCTGGCGTGGTTCGAGCTGCTTGAGGCGCCGCAGAAGCAGATCTACACGTTCGAAAACGCCGGGCACTCGGTCGCTTTCGAGCAAGCCGAAGAACTGGCGCGCATTCTGAATGAGACGATTCTACCCGAGACGTACGCGGAGTAGTCAGGGGTTGCCATTTGATGGCATGGTCTGGAGGTGTCAGGATGAGGGTCCGAGCGATGCGATGCGCAGTGGTGTTAACGCTGGTGGCGGTTGTCGCGGCGACCGGCGCGGCTGGGGCGTGGGCGGACGACGCGATTCGCGAGAGCGGGGAGATGCCGGTGTGCCCCGCCGGGGATGAGGCGAAGCTGACCGCCCGTGCGGTTGCCCCCAGCTCTGGCTGCCAGTCCGGGCCGACGGACCCGGAGGAGCTGGAGGTTTTTCTCGATGAGTTCTTGCGGGACCGGATGGAGACGCTGGACGTCCCCGGCCTGGCCTTCGCGCTGGTGAAGGACGGCGAACTCTTTTTCTCGAAGGGGTACGGTTACGGCGACCTCGAGAAGGAGGTGGCCGTCGATCCCGGGGTCACTGTCTTCCGCATCGGGTCCGTGGCGAAGCTCTTCACAGCGACGGCGGCGATGCAGCTTGCTGAGGACGGACGAATTGATCTTCACGCCGACGTGAACCAGTATCTGCGCGGCTTCCAGATCCCTGATACGTATCCCAAACCCGTCACGACGGCCCATCTCCTCACCCACACGGGAGGCTTCGACGAGAAGCTGCTGGGAACCTTCGCGGCGAGTCCGGAGGACCTGCGTCCCTTGGCACCCTATCTGGCCGACGAGATGCCCCGGCGCGTGATGGGGCCGGGCGAGGTGACGAGCTACTCCAACCACGGCATGGCCCTGGCCGGGTACATCGTGGAGGCCGTATGCGGCAAGCCCTTCGAGGCGTACGTGGCTGACGAGATCTTTGGACCCCTGGGGATGGCGCGGAGCAGCTTCGCGCAGCCGCTCCCTCCATCGCTGCAAGCCGATATGGCGCAACCCTATCCTCGAGGGCTCCAGCGCGGCGAGGTGATGTATACGCCCATCGCCCCCGCTGGTATGCTCAGCACCACGGCGCACGATATGGCCCGTTTCCTGATCGCCCATCTGGAGCACGGAGGCCAGGGGGACGCGCGGATCCTCGAGGAGGAGACGGTTGGGCTGATGCATGCGCGGCAGTTCTCGAACCATCCAAACATCCCCGGATGGGCCTATGGGTTCACGGAGCGCACGGAGAACGGGGTGCGGGTGCTCGACCACGGCGGGGCGGATCCTTCAGGCTACGGGAGCATCGCTGTACTCCTTCCGGAGGAGGACCTGGGGTTCTTCGCGGTGGCCAACACGGTGTTCCGCGACGAGCTTCTGCTTGAGCTGCCGAGCGCCTTCCTGGACCACTACTATCCTACCGAGCCAGTGCCGGACTTGAAGGGGCAGGTGCTCCAGGGTTCCGCCGCGCGGGCGAACCACGTGTCCGGCACGTACCTCACGAACCGGCACGCGCGCCACACCATCGCCAAGCTGGCCCTCCTCTCGCAGCCCCCGGTTCAGGTTCGGGCGGCGGCGAGAGAGTCCGGGTTGCTGGAGATCACGGGGCTAGGATATGGGGAGCCGGGGAGCGTGAGCCGGTGGGTGGAGATTGAGCCTCTCGTCTTCCAGCGCCAGGGCTCGGAGGAGCGCATCGCTTTCGGTGAGGATGAGCGCGGGCGGATCACCCATCTCTTCTCGCGAGGCCACACGCCTGGCGCCTACGATCGCGCGGCGTGGTACCAGAGCCCGACGTTCCATCAGCTGTTGGTCGCCGGGTGTCTTCTCGTCTTCTTGAGCGTGGTCGTCGGATCGCCGCTGGCGGCGCTCGTACGGCGGCTGATAGGCCGCTCGCGAGAGCTGGACCGGCCGGTGCGGCAGGCCCGCCGGTTGGCTACGGCGGTTAGCGTGCTGAACGCGGTGTTTTTGGTGGTGGCTCTGCTGCTGATCAGCACGCGGCCTCTCCAGTACGGCGTGCCCCTGGGGGTCAAGGCGATCTTCGTCCTACCCCTGATCACGACAGGCATGACGGCAGCGATGCCGGTGCTCCTGGCCCGGGCGTGGCGG
>CAZIWL010000246.1:0-3880 GCA_964542755.1 uncultured Anaerolineales bacterium | reverse complement strand
GCACGGTCCCATCGTCGGTGTAGAAGCGCGTCACCAGGTTCTTCAGATCGAGAAGGATGTTGCCGTCTCGACCCCCTTGATGATTAGCCATATGACTCCCCTTCGTCCATAATATGACGGCCCAAACGATTAGGCCACCTTCAACAACGACCTCGCGCCACACAGTCCCCTGCCAAGTCGACGATGGGGTCTCCGCACACGAAGCCGCTCTTGAACGCCACCTAAAGTATCAGAATAACCGTCAGATCCATCCGCTAGCTCTCCCATTATACCACTGACAAGTCCTTCCGCAAAACCAGCTTCAGTTTGGTCGGGAGATACCCCCTTGGAAACATGCCAATCCGCCAATTGCGTCCCGCGCGCTCCACCTTAGAGCACATGCCCCAGCAGCATGGTCAGGTCTTGCTGGTACATGAGCAGACAAAGATCATACCTTCCTTGCACCCGAACGTACTCGGCGCTCCCTGGATAAGGAAATCCGCTTCTGGGGCCCGTCATGGACTCCAGGAGCCAGAGCGAGATCGATCTGGCAGCACGACGAAGCTCCCGCCACCGAGCCCCTCTGCTAGGCGCAGACTCGCGGCATAGCTGTTCGCAGACGCTGCGCCATGCCTCCGGGGGCGGCGTGGCCCCCTCTAAGCTTTCCCGCAGCGTCCATCGAATCAACCCATCCAGCTGGCGTCCGCCCTGAATGCTTTTCTCGTCACGTGAAGTCATAGACCACCTCGGATAACAGCCCCTTCTCCTGGTCCGCGATGGCTTTCCTCAGCTTCTCACGGGCATAATACAGTCGCGATTTGATCGTCCCCTCGGGGACACCCAGCGTGTAGGCAACCTCGCTCACGCTCAGGTCCTCTAGATAGTAGAGGATGACGACCACGCGATGGGAGTCCGGCAGGCCGTCAATCGCTCGACGAAGGATGACACACTCCTCCCGGCTCTCCGCCACTCTTTCAGGGTCGCGCCTCGAGGGGGCCCTCAGACGCTCCAGAGTATCCTGGAAGATGTTCACCCACCGCTTCGCCTTGTTGGTCCAGCTATACGAGAGGTTCACGGTGATGCGATAGATCCAGGGCTCAAACGGCTGGGTGTCGTCAAAGCTGTCAGCATACCGGTACACCCGCAGAAACACCTCCTGCAGGATGTCCTCAGCCATCCGCTCGTCGTGCGTGATGGCCATAGCCGTTCGGTAGACCTGTACCTGGTACCTCTCATAGAGCGCGCCCAGAGCGTCGATATCGCCGTGACACACGCGGGCCATGAGTCCCCCGTCCTCCTGCACCACGGTCGCCGATTGCTCGCCATGCTCTACCATCATGGTTATACTCACATTCCCCAACGGAGGTTCAAACGATCTCGGAGAGGTCGGCCCACCATAGCCAACTCAGGCGCGCCCGCTCCACCGTGGCGCCCCTCAGCATCCTATCGCGACCGCAAGGGGGCCGCCGCCCACGACCATCCGCGTATCCAGCCTGGGTCGACCGGTCGCTCCTCACTCCAACGCAGATCACGGGATCGAAGGGACACCCACGTGGCGCAAACGGCACCGGGCAGCTTCTGCCGACGGAACCTAACGGTCCGGGCAGAGAGGGGTAGACGTGTCCGACCGATCGAGAGCTCTCCACAGACGCAGCCCAGCGTCCATACGATCTGCTTCCGGGTGGTCACCGCCGAACGATTATACTGGACTCCAATTCGGGAAGCAACCAAAGACCTGTGTACCTCCCCTCACCCTACCCCACCGAGTGATACGAAACACGGCCTTGCCCCACCCATGCCCGAGACCACGCAACGGCGGGCAGCGGGACATCATCGATCGCGCAGCAACCGTCTGAGGAAGTCACGGTCCCTGCTGGAGAGGTCCGCGTCGGACAAGAGGTCCGGGCGCCGCTCAAACGTACGCCTGAGGGCCTCTTCCCGGCGCCAGCGGGCAACAGCCGCGTGATCACCCGATAGCAGGGTGTCAGGAACTTCCCAGCCGCGGAAGGATTGGGGGCGAGTATAGTGCGGCCCCTCAAGGAGGCCCCGGGCGTGAGAATCCCGTGCCGGCGCTGTGGGGTCACCCAGGACGCCCGGCAGCAGCCGGGTCACGGCGTCGATGATCACCATGGCCGCGAGTTCGCCGCCGGTTAGGACGTAGTCGCCGATGGACAGCTCGTCCGTCACCAGATGCTGTCGAACACGCTCGTCCACGCCCTCATACCGTCCACAGATCAGCGCGATGCGCGGCCTGCGCGCCAACTCGTAAGCGATGTCTTGAGAGAAGCGTCGTCCCTGGGGCGTCAGGAGAATGACGGGCACGTCCCAAGCACGGTCCGTACCAGCCTCCCCCTCGGAACCGAGCACGGCCTCCACGGCGGAGAACATCGGCTCGGCCTTCATCACCATGCCGCCGCCACCGCCGTAGGGCGGCTCATCGGTGACGTGGTGCTTATCGGTAGCGTAGTCTCGGATATCGTGTAACCTGACCGAGAGGGCGCCGTCCTCCTGAGCCCGCTTCAACATGCTCTCGTCCAGCGGGCTGCTGAACATGTCGGGGAAAAGGGTAAAGACATCGAACAAGATCGTAGTCCGCCGCGATCCCTCGACGATTCTGTCCTCCCTCGATCCACCCTCTGACCCACTCATCAACTCGGGAGCGCAGCCCGCAGGACGCGCAGCCAATTCCCGCTCAGAATCGCCTCGATATCCTCTTCCTGGTAGCCGGCCTCACCGAGGGCCGGCCCAATGCGTTGCAGGTCGGCCACGGTGTCCAGCGCTGGTGGCGTGTCTCCTGCACCGAACCCACCGTCAAAATCCGACCCGAGCCCCACGTGAGCAGCGTCTCCGATAACCTGGCACACGTGGTCAATGGCTGCCACCAAGTCGCTCAAGGTGGCTTGAGTCGTCTGCCAATCCGGCCTCAGGAAACTATTGGCGGGGACGATGCCGATCACACCGTCCCGATCCCCCAACCGCCGCACCATCTCATCGGAAAGCTGGCGGGCGCCCGGCACGATGGCGCGAGGGTTGGCATGCGTGGCAACGACGGTCCCTTCAAAACGTCCCACCGCCTCATAGAAAGCAGGCTCCGAGAGATGGCTGACGTCCAGTATCATCCCCAGGTCAGCCATAACCTCCAGAAGCTCCCGCCCCGCATCAGAGAGCGCATCGTGGGTAGCATCGCCTCCCGCGAACCGGGTGCCAGACTTCCACGACAGGCCCACCAGCCGGACCCCACGCTCAAACCAGAGCTCCGCCTCTCCTGGCTCACGGATCGGATCGGCGCCCTCCATCAAGGGCACGATCCCAACCACGGGGTGATCATCTCCCCAGGACGAGAGGACCCCATCGAGGTCCGCGTTGGTCCCAATGAGAGCGATTTGCTTCTCATCGTCGGCGAGCCGATGATAGAGATCAAGCTGCTCCTGACCGAGGGCGTGTGCTTCAGCGGCATTGGTGTAGACCTGCCGACTGGAGGACATGCCTCGCCTAGCCGGCGACACGTAGATGGTACCGAAGACAATCGCCACCCGGCCGGCTATCCACTCGGGGAGGCCGACCATACACGTGCCATTCCGCCCGGGCACATCGGTCCCCTGCTCAAGGCGACGGGTCTCCAGGGCACTCCGGCGCACGTCGCGTCCGAGAGCAAGCACGTTAAAGGCGATATCCTCATGGGCGTCAACAATCAGAGTCACAGCGATCTCCCTCCAAGCAGCCGGGTACAGCTCATCCACTCACGACGACGAACGAACCCGGCTTAACATCTCCAGCGGGGGCGAAGTCGTGAGAACCGGGACACAGGACTCCTTAATGCAGGCCTCAGGGCCCTGTACACGCCGAGTTTACCACAAGCCGAGGGTTTGACAACCAACTTTGAAGAACGTATACTCACAGC
>CAZIWL010000245.1:0-3949 GCA_964542755.1 uncultured Anaerolineales bacterium | reverse complement strand
ACCGACAAAGCAATGGTGCGAATGCGCCCATCCCGGCTCAGCCGATGACAGTTTCCTAGCAGGGTGAAGTTCTGCGGCCTCAGGGCTCGTCGGACCTGCTCCACCCGCACCGTCTCGTCCGGAAGCCGATACTCCTCGACGTACTCATCGAGCTCCAACCGCCAGTCCGGCCGGCGCCAGACCTCCATGCCGACGACGAAGCCGAGCACGAAGAAGGCCACGGAGAACGGCACGACGAGGGCGATCACACGACGCCAATCCATAGGTTCGCTCACTAGGCAGAAAACCTGACAGGTCTCTGTCAGACCTCTCGCGCCCAGGACGCCTCCCGCCAGCGCCGAGACTCCGCCAGCGCACGGATCGTCTCAGACCTGTCAGGTTTTGTCGTTCACGGCCCCTTTGCCACCATAGGCAAAAACACCAGGGCCGGCGGGTTCTCCACCATCTCCACGAGCTTCCCGAACGCGCCCAGGATGTCAGCCTGGGTGAACGCGCAGTGCCCGTGGCGCTCCACCCGGATGTGGTGGTGGTAGAGCCCCCTCCCGACTGCCTCGATCTTGTCCGCGTAGACGGGCGCGTGCCAGTACGGCACGACGGCATCCCCCGTCGTATGCAGGGTCACCAGAGGCACCCTCAGGACCCCGCTCGTCTGGTAGTGGGCCTTAATCTCCGCCCTGGCAACCGGGTCCGCCGAGAACTCCGGAACACCGGCGTTCAACGCCGCATCGTCATCAGATCCAGTGTAGACGCGGCCCTGGTTATCGAAGGGCTGCCCGCCCAGCTTCGCCACGCCATCGTTCGTCGCGAAGACGTTGTACCAGAGAAGCTGCTCGATGCTCTCAGTGCTCGTTGGCGGGTCGTAGCGCCAGGGAGAGACGTTGGTGACGGTGAGGAGCTGATTGACCCGCGTGATATTGGATGGGTGGGTGATGGTGGGCACCACCGTCGAGGTGAAGAAACCCGTCTTCCAGTCGCTCATCAAGCTCGCGGGAATCGTGAGCGGGTCGCCGGGCATCACTTCGGGGAAGAAGTAGTCAAAGACGACGCGGAAGTCGCCGAAGTGGTTGACCTGGCCCTGGAAGTCGCCATAGGGACCGCACATGGCCAGGCCGCCGTCATAGACGTCAGGATACTGCTCCACGGAGAGGGCCGTGATCAGGCCGCCCTCCGAGACACCGACCAGGTAGACGCGATCAGGCGCGCCGTACGTGTCGCTGAAGATGTCCACCACGTCCAGAAGATCAGAAATCGCCGGCATCACGGCCAACCCGTTGGTGTAGTAGCTGCTCGCGGCGAACCCAAAGCCGAGGCCCGTGACGATCTCGTCCACAGTCTGATCGCTCCCCGGCAGGGACATCTGATCCTCGGGGATCTCCACCGGGCGATCGGACGCGACGTAGCCGTGCGCGTAGACCACCAGCCGCCCGACACCCGGGATCCACGTGTCCGGCTTGCAGATGCGGTACTTGGCACCGCTCTCCTGCTCGCCGTCGATGCAGTCGGATCCCGGTCCCGTCACGGCCCCGTCGTCTGTCCCAGGGCGCTGATGAGGGAGGGTGACGCCGGCTGGGTGGTGGACGGGCCCGTCCCCGGCTGCGGCGGCCCCTACCACTAGCGCGGTGAGCATAAGGCCCATGACGGTAGACAGCAGGATCCATCGAATACGTCTCATCGGTACCCTTTCCTTTTCGTGGATAGATTCTCTTCTACATCGCGGCGCACCGGCGCCGCTCGAAAAAGACCCCCTCCAGCACGTGGCGACCCAATCGGTGGCGATAGCGTCGAAGGGAACCCGGGCACTGAACGAGACAGCAGCACCCCTGCCTCACCCTGGTACTCTTCGGCGAAAACCCTCCACCGGTTGCGGAACGAGCGCCGGCTGAGGTGCTTTGTAGCGCCAGCGGAAAAGCGTATCGAAACCAAGCGTCGTCCGCACCAAAAAGCATTTCCACAACCCGCTTGGCTTCGACGCCGTACTGAGCTTGTCGCCTTCATTTCGACGGGCTCAATGCAAGCGACAGGCTCAGGGCAACGCTACTCAGCCGGCGCTCTCCATCAACCCTTAACTGGGGAGGGGCTTGCGCCTACGTGTACTAGTTCTTCAGCGCCAGCGGCAGATAGACGTCGTGAACCAGCGTAGACGGAGCAATGGCTGTGACCTGGAGCGGATGCGCGGCATGGTACGCGACCACATCTCCCACTTTGTGCGGGCCCGGGGGCATCACCCAGAAAGTCGCGATATACGTGATCGTCATGTTCGGCGACGTGACGCTGATCCCCGTGTCGCCGTACGACTTACCGTCGCCCGTGTCGGCCCCATCGAACGTGTCGTCGTCCTTGTAGTAGTTCACCTGGGTACCGCCGACGCCGGAGCTGTCCGCCACCTGTACCAGCGTCCCCGTATCGTCAGACACCTGCCACCAGGGGCTCAACGGCGTCTCCGGGACGGCCTCCGTGGGGTTCCCATCGACTGTGGCGCCACCCGGCAGCACAGCGTTGTAGAACGTGGCGCCCGATGCCTGGCTGGTAAAGTCCGTGGAGAGGCGTGCCGCCGAGACCAGCGCCGGGGCTGTCACGTTGACCAAAGTCTGGAAGATCGAACGGTAGCCGATCACCCCGCGGTTCTGGACGATCACGCGCACTGGGCCTCCCTTGATCGGGTCAGGATCCGGTGACGCCAGGAGGCCCGCTTCCTCAGTGATCGGGTTTCCAAAGATCGTGGCCCGGATCTTCGTCCGGTCGAGGATATCCTCGCCGCTGCCGTTCATCTCGAGGACATCCAGTCCCGGATGCCCATCGAGGAACCCGAGGTTGTACGCCGTGGTCGAAATGTGCCCCGTGCCGGTGATGAAGGAGGTGTAGGTCTGGGTGAACGTCTGGGTCAGCGAACTCGACCGTACCACGTACGCCCATCCCTTCGCGGTCGGGCTGAGAGGGTCCGTGACCTCGAGCCGGTACCAGGTGTCGCTGATGGGGAGCGTCGCCGTGAGATCCTCCGTGTCCGGACGCCCGCCCAGATCGGACGCCATGAAGACGAGTTCGTCTTCGTCGTCCAGTGGACTGCCCACCGTGCTTGTGTACGTTCCGCCGACCATCTCATCCACCTGGAACGGGATTTGCGCATATCCACCCGCCCCGTAGGCGTAGACGAAGAGGTCATCCGTTGGGGCGCCCGAGAGATGAGGCAGCGCCGCCCCCTGGACGATAACGGGAGCCATCTCCCGGCCCATGGTGGGGGGTGTGTCAGTCAATCTGGACTCCGTCCGCAAAGCCGGGCGGACGAACTCACCTCCGGCCCCCTCGGGACCAGCGGGCGCGCCCGCAGCACCGTGCTGGAGCAGTAGCCCGGCGGCGTCTACGTGCCAACTCGCCGGCCCCAACACCGCCAGCAGCAGCGCGCCTGTTATGACTAGATCGATAAACCGAATCCTCACCCTTCGCGCTCTTTCCATCGTACCCTCCTTACGTGGCGTCGACTCGGAATGGTGGGGAGGCTCCGGAGCGCCCTTCGTTCGGCACACGTGGCGGAGCAAACACCCCACTGAGCACTGCAGACCCGGTGGCCCCAGGGGCCCACCGGTCCTAACCTGCGGTTATTTCGATAGAATAGTGAGCATGTGAAGTTGTCCGTCGCGACATCCGCTTCAATCGACCTGGGAGGCTCGCCGTGGTCGGCGGACGGATGCACCTGTACCGAACCGGAGGGATGGATCGGTTTCCTCGGACCTGCGGATCGTGACCTGGTAGATGCTCTGAAGAGGAGTACCGCAGGCGCAACCCATCACTTGATCCAGTCCCATTCTATCACGTCGGCGCGCTGGTGTAAAGGGCCTTCTGCCGCCAGGGTGCACTAACGAGTTGTCGCGGACCGACCGCGGATTGGCTAGAGATGAATCGTGACAGCAGACAGCCTGTTGAGGCCCATTTTCATGTCGTTTCCGACTTCCGC
>CAZIWL010000244.1:0-3991 GCA_964542755.1 uncultured Anaerolineales bacterium | reverse complement strand
GGATCGCTGGATCTAGCGATCCAGCTAGAACTGGGGAAGAGGGTTTCGCGGTCCAACTGGAACTGGGGAGAGCGAATGGCGCTCCTAGAGCTTGGCTTTGATGGCCTCGGCGACTTGCCTGGGCATGCGGGGGACGGCGGCCAGCTCCTCGACGGTGGCGGCGCGGATGGCTTCGATGGAGCCGAAGGTCTTTAGGAGCGCTTTGCGGCGGGCGGGGCCGACGCCGCGGATGGACTCCAGCCTCGACGTGAGCCCGACCTTCCGCCGGCGGTGCCGGTGGTGGCTGACGGCGAAGCGGTGCGCCTCGTCCCGCACGCGTTGGACGAGGAAGAGGCCCTGGGAGCGGCGCGGCAGGATCACGGGGTTCTTTCTCCCGGGCATATAGAGCTCCTCGTGCTGCTTGGCCAGAGCGGCCAGAGCGACAGTCTCCGTCAGGTCGAAGGAGACCAGGACCTCCTGGGCCACGGTCAACTGTCCCTTGCCCCCGTCGACGAGGAGGAGATCGGGGAGCTTCGCCCAGCCCTTGGTGTCCCGGGTACCCAGCATCTCCTCGGACTGGGCGATCTCCCAGCGGCGGAAGCGGCGCTGGAGCACCTCGGCCATGCTGGCGTAGTCGTCCTGGCCCTCCACGCCGCGGATGGTGAAGCGGCGGTAGTAGGACTTCCGCGGTACGCCCTGGAGGAAGACGACCATGCTCCCCGTCGTCTCCGCGCCCTGGGTGGTTGAGATGTCATAGCACTCGATGCGGGCCGGGGTACGGGGGAGATCGAGGGCCTCCTCCAGCTCGGCGAGGGCTTCCTCTTGTTTGTGCGCATCCGCCTGCCACTGGACCCGGAGGGCGGCCAGGGTCTCTGCGGCGTTCTCGGCCGCCATCTGCACCAGCTCCCGCTTCTTCCCCCAGTGTGGCACGCGGAGGGTCACCCGCTCGCCGCGCTTCTGGCGGAGCCAGCGCTCGATGATGAGCGCCTCGTCGATCTGCGACGGCAGGAGGACCTCGGGGGGCACGTAGGCCGCCTCCTCGTAGAACTGCTTCAGGAAGGCGGCCATCACCTGCCGGTCGTCCTCCTCCCGGGTCCCCTCCAGGACGAAGTACTCCCGGCCCAGGAGCTTCCCGCCGCGGATGAAGAAGACCTGGACGCAGGCGTCATCCTCCTCGCGGGCGAAGGCAATCACATCCTGATCGGCCCCCGCCATGGAGACGACCTTCTGCTTCCGCACCACGCTCTGGACGGCGCGGAGTTGGTCGCGGAGGGAGGCGGCGTGCTCGTAGTCCCAGTCCTCGGCCGCCGAGGCCATGCGCTCCTGGAGGTCCTCGATCACCTCCTCGCCGCGCCCCTCCAGGAAGTGGATCAGCCCCTGGATCATGGCGCGGTACTCGCTCTGGGAGACGGCGCCGATGCACGGCCCCAGGCAGCGGCGGATCTCGTAGTAAAGACAGGGCCGCTCGTCCTCCCCCGTGATCTCCCGGTTGCAGGTGAGGTAGGGGAAGGACTTCCGCAGCAGGTCGAGGGTCTCGTGGACGGCGCCGGAGGAGGTGTAGGGGCCGAAGTAGCGGCTCCCGTCGTGCTCGATGCGCCGGGTAATGGTCACTTTGGGGTAGGGATCGCCCAGGCCGACCTTGATGTAGGGGTAGCGCTTGTCGTCCTTGAAGCGGACGTTGTAGCGCGGGCGGTGTTTCTTGATGAGATTCGCCTCAAGGATCAGCGCCTCCAGCTCGGTGTCGGTGACGATGAACTCGAGGTCGGCCACCTCCCCGACCAGGGCGCGGGTCTTGGGATGGGCCTGGGCCGAGGTGTGGAAGTAGGAGCGGACCCGGTTGCGGAGGTCGACGGTCTTCCCGATGTAGATGACGTCGCCGTCGACGTCGTGCATCAGGTAGACGCCCGATCGGTGGGGCAGGGATTCGACTTGGCTCTCGATGTGGTCGGTCGTATCAATCATGGTAGTCGCGCGCCAGCCAGGGGACAGGCCCCTTTGCCCCGGCGCACGCACATTCTAGCGCGACGGGCAACCTGGAGCAACCAAACGAGGGCCGCATGGGATAGATCATCGGCGGACGCACTCGCCCACGATGTGGACCCTGCGGCGGCGGGGGGTGACCCGCTCGAGGAGGCAGGCGGCCCGAAAGAGGAATTCGTTGAAGGCGAGGTAGGTGGGGTCGCCGATGAGGTGGAGGGCGGTGAGCTCAAGGCCGGCGCCGTCGGCAAGGGCCTCGATCTGCGCCGGCGTGTTTGCGAGGTAGGTGGCGGGGAAGATGTCAAGCTCCTCGCGGTCGTAGAGCCGGTCCACGAGGCGGCCCTTGGTCCATCCCAGGGCGCGGTTGAGGATCAAGAGTGGGTGGCGGGCATTGGGGGTGACGAAGACGAAGCGACCGCCGGGGCGGAGGATGCGGGCGATCTCGGCGAAGACGTGCTCAGGGCACTGGAGGTGCTCCAGGACCCAGGAGCAGCAGACGAGGTCGAAGGCTCCGTCGGTGTAGGGGAGGGCGTCGGCCAGGCCGCAGGTGCGGGGGAGGGTCGGGGCGCGGTGCTCGCGGAGGGAGCGCTCGTCGGGGTCGAGGCCCGCGGCGAAGCAGGCGCGGGGGTGGAGCCGCTCCATGATGCCGCCGCGGCCGCAGCCAAGGTCGAGGACGCAGATGTCGGGGCCGAGGCGACGGGCGACGAGGTCGCGGTAGACGCGGCTGCTGGGCTGCCAGCCCGGGTGGACGGCGGCGTAGCGTTGGCGGAGGTGTTCCTGGTGGGTTAGGGAGAGGGGCATGGGTAGCGACAAAGCGATAAGGCGACAAGGCGATGAAGCGATAGGGCGAATGAGCGAAAAGGCGAAGGGCCAAGGAAGCGGCTATTGGGAATGGCGCGGATGGACGAGTGTCGCGGCCGCGGACTGGGCGGGGAGGTAACGACAGCCTTGCGAAGGTTGGCGGTTGGAGGGTTGGCGGTGGCAGCTGTTGGTGGCGAAGGGGCGGGAGGGACGGGGGGTCTTATGGAACCTTCGCAAGGGGTGGCGTGGGCGTATTCCTGGACCTCGAGGTAGATAACGTGGGGGTCGAAGTCGGGGGTGACGAAGGCGTAGTTGTCGTGGTAGGAGTAGGTGGGGGCCGGGTAGCGGAAGGCCCACATGGCGACGGCGCGGCACCAGGGCCAGTGCTCGCGAGCCCATTCGTAGGCCTCGATGGTGTAGTCGATGCGCTCGGCGGGTGAGACGGCGCCGGTCCAGCGGGGGTGGTCGTTCCAGCCGGCCTCGGTGACGTAGATGGGTTTGCCGTCATCCTTGTGGGCCTCCATGATGTCGCGGAGGAGCTCGGTGCGGCGGAAGTTGATGGCGTCCGCAGCGGGCGGGGCGCCGGGGGGCGAGGTGTGGCCGTAGGCATGGACGGCGAGGGCGTCGAAATAGGGGGAGGCGCCGGCCTGATAGATCCGCTCCAGGTAGACGAGGTCGTTCATGCCGGCGGCGCTGCCCTCGGGCTCGAGGGTGGGGGCGAGGGCGCCGGCGAGGACGACGACGTCGGGGTTGGCGGCGTGGGCCCTGGGGTAGACCTCACGGAGGAGGTCGACGTAGGCCTCGGGATCGACGGGACGGTAGCCCCACTCGAAGCTGAGATTGGGCTCGTTCCAGATGATGACATGGTCGACGCGCCCACGGTAGCGCTCGGCGAAGGCGGCGACGTGGTCGGCGAAGTCGTCGTAGTGGTCGGGGTCGAGGTAGGTGAGGGTGGTCTCAGCGGCATCGTCAGAGGCGCGATCTTCAGCGCCCTCGGGGCGGGCCCAGCGGGGGACCCAGCCCAGGCGGGCGATGACGCTTAGGCCCTGGTTCTCGGCGTGTTCGATGACGGTGTCGGTGTGGTGCCAGTCGACGTGGCCCTCCTCGGGCTCGATGTAGGGCCAGGGGAAGTATTCGACGATCCAGGGCGCGCCCATCTTTCGGACCATGCGGAGGGTGCGCTGGATTTTCCAGCGTTCGACCTCGTCGGTGAGGCGGGTGTGGACGCCGACGA
>CAZIWL010000243.1:0-3996 GCA_964542755.1 uncultured Anaerolineales bacterium | reverse complement strand
CAGGCTTTATGCCAATAGACTTTTCAAGAAAAAGTATGTGGATATCCTGGTAACCCATGCGCCTCCCCTGGGGATCCATGATGAAGATGATCTCTGCCACCGCGGTTTTAAGTGTTTTAACAGCTTCAGAAAAAGTTATCATCCAAAATATCATCTGCATGGCCATATACATTATTATGGCTGTGATTATGAATGGATGACCGAGGTAAACGGTACAAAGGTGGTAAATGCCTATGGCTTCCAGGTACTTGAGATCTGAACGGTAGGGCAGCAGGGGCATTTAATCATTTTTTAAATTGTTTTTAATGAATTTTTTTAATATATTTTTAAAGCACCTTAGCATGGTTTTTGCAGTAAGGATCCTTTGAATATGCCTGATTACAGGACAGAAGGAAGGGATCAGTTTGAGTCGGCAAGATTCAGGTCTCTCCTTAATAATCTAAGGTTTTTCAGCAGGGAAAGACCCAATGTGCTTCTATCCTTTGAAGAAGTTAACAAGGGGCTTGACCTTCATAACCAGCATTATCTGGGAATGCGGGAAGTCAGGGTTGAGGATATTGTGGGAAGTATAGACCGGTATAAGGACTTCGACCAGTATTTCCTGCCCAAGAAGGCCCACCTGGAACACAGGTGGTCCAATATTTATGCTGCCTATAAAAATGATGTCATCCTGCCGGCAGTCAAGCTATATAAGGTGAGCGATATATACTTTGTGGTGGATGGAAATCACAGGGTAAGCGTTGCTAAAAGGATGGGTGTCGCCTATATAGATGCAGAGGTAATAGAGTTTAAGACCAGGATCCCTGTTACCAGGGATATGGATCCCAAGGATATGTTCATCCTCTCTGAGAGGGAAAAGTTCATGGAAGTCACAAAGCTAAGGGAGAGAAGGCCGGATATAAAGATAAGACTTACCATACCCGGCAAATATGACTTCCTGCTGGACCGCATAAATAATCATATGCATTATCTTAATAATCATTCAGGCAATGGGAAACATCACTTCAGTTTCGAGGATGCTGCCCTGGACTGGTATGATAAAGTCTACCTGCCCTCTATAGATATTATTGACAGCTATAAGATAATAGAGCACTTTCCAAACCGGACAAAATCTGACCTGTATGTCTGGATAAATGCCCACAAGTATTACCTCAGGGAAAAATATGGAGATAGCATCGGCCTGGCAGATGCTGCCGATGATTTTTCCAAAAAGTTCTCGGAAGGCTTCTGGCCCAGGGTCAGGCTTTTCTTTGATAATCTGGTAAAAAATCTTAGGAAATAATTGTAATCAAAGTTGATTACAATAACGAATAGCTTTTCGAGTACTTTTTTATATGAGGCAACAGTTAGGAACAATCTTATAAGTATTATAAAGAAAATACAGGGCTTGAAAATATATTTGAACAACCATTCTAATTCAAAAGACTATGTACATTGAAAACTATTTATGGTGAGGGGTATCTGTAATGCCCGATTATGGTCTTCTGCCCCAGCATATCTTCTTCAACAGTATAGCCTGGTTCGATATAGTTATAGATGACCTTGGGGATCCCGTCCCTTGTGGTGGTATCAGATATTATTGCTGCACAATCGGTGAATCCGTCTCCATCCATATCCAGGAAAAGTATATCTCCCGGATACCATGACTTGATGTCAGAGCTGCTGCTTCTATTAAATATGGTTTCCAAAGAAAGGCTATTGCGTAAAAAGAATATTTCCAGGTTCTGTATCCTCCTGTAATCTATATTGGGATCTGTTGTGGTCTGGCCCCAGTTTTGCCTTAAAGGATACTTATCAAAATTACTAGCTATATCCTCATCTACAAGTTCTTTTAATATAAATCCTGCTTCCAGAAATGCCCTGGCTATGATATCAGTGCTTATAGCCAGGCCTGATGGAGGATCACCGCCGGCATAATAATTGGCTTCATCACCTTCCAGGGTAAAGATATTTACTGCCGGATCTATTAATTGCTTCTTTGCCCCCAGTACAATATCTTCCTGGTCATTTATGCCGTCATTATCTGCATCAGTGCTGATCCCCAGGGAATTCATATCTATCAGCCTGAACCTGGGCAGGAAATTGGAGAGCGCCGGTCCAGGCTCATATTCTTTCTGGAATGAAAAGCCCCTGATACTTATGACAACTGCCAGGGCTATGACAAGGACAAGTATAATGATAAGGAGGTGCTTTATATTAAATCGTCTCGGCTCGTCTTCCAAGATCAGTTCCCATTCCCGAAAATATAAAAGGTATTATCCCATAGCTCTATGCTTCCCTGATGAGTACCAGTCTTCCCAATAATAGTCAGCACAGTTAATGCGACGGCTATCAGCGCAAAAATAGAGATGTATATATAAAGCACTATGGGAATCCCTGCAGTCTTTACCAGTTTACCGCCTATAGGTTTACCGAATAATATAATCGATATCCTGGCTATATTTACTGCAATGAGGATAAGAGCCGCTGTAAAGCCTATATATAGTATTGCTGCTTCTATCCCCTGCTGAAATAACAATGCCCCGGGAAGCGGCCCCTTAAAAAAGAACAAGTATATATTGGCGGCAAACCACCATAAGCTTATTATCAAAAAGCAAATACCGGCAAATGGATATATCCTGAGAAGTCCCCTGGCTTCAGCTATATTACCCCCGCTTCCATTTTTCTCCATGATCACTGAATACACGGACAGGGGCAGGAATACCATAAGGATGATTATAATTTCTGAAAGATCAAAAATACCGGAAGGATAAGCGGAAACACGGCCGGTAAAACCTGCCGCCCTTACCAGCAGGATTGTTCCCAGCTGGAAAATGATAAACATGGTTAGTATCCTTTTTAGATTTACCGCCCTGATAGAGCCCAGTCCGGCTCCGAAAAGATTTAAAAAGGCAAGGACAGCCAGCGCTAAGAATCCATAAATGCTTTCTCTGCCATAATAATTAGAGAAGAAAGCATCCAGCTTCATTAGGAGTACAATACCTGAAGGGATATATAAAAACCATAATATTACAGCTGAACCGTTATCTGCCCTCCGGGAAAGTTTCAGCAATGTCCCCTGGAATGGATACAGGAAAAAATAAAAATAAGCCGCAGCACCAAATACAAGGACGCTAATTATAAAGAGCGAATCCCCGGTGTCCTTTGTGCCGGCATAAGATGATATATCGCCCAGCCTTCCCGTGCCTGCCAGCAGGGAAAACCCGAAAAGGATCAGTGCAGCCGGTACTGCCAAGCGCATCCCTAATTTACCTGCATATTCCCTGGCAGGAGTAGATTCTTTTACTGAAGAAGCCAGGAGGTTAAAAATGCTTAAGGCAGTTACTATTATGGACACGGTAAACATAATAATATTATTGGATATTATTAGCAGGAGCAGGCAAATAATCGAAAATGCAAGAAGCATAAGTTTTCTTACAAAACCTTTTTGCGAAATTTCCTCAAGGGATTTAAATAGCAGGATATTCAGTCCGGCGAAAAGTATGACTACCGATAATATAGTCTCCGGTGATCCCATACTTACCAGGACTTCTGATACCGTACCCTCTGCCAGGTAATTTTTAATATAGAAATATATTCCTGCAATAAAGGAAAGAGCCATAATGGCAGCCGTGGAAATATTTGCTTTCCTGCTTATTGAGAATCCTGCAAATATGGCTATGAGCATTCCAATAGCTATGGCTATTATGCCCGCATAGGGACCAGTTATAATATCAGATAAAAATCCCATAACTATATAGTATCCTCTCCCCACCAGTTGCTTTTATCAAAACTGATCAGCCTGAAACCGCTATAAAATTGTTCTTTCTCCCGCTTCTCCCGGTAGGGATAGATATGAAATACTATGGAAAATTCCAGGAGGTAGAAGGTCAGGAGTCCCAGTATAAGAAGCATCTTTACTGACGGTTCATGGGGAAGTATGCGCAGGGAAAAGTTTAAAATATTTATAACTGCCGCTGCTGTCATCAACTGGAGCGATATGAATACTGGTATGAA
>CAZIWL010000242.1:2585-4004 GCA_964542755.1 uncultured Anaerolineales bacterium | reverse complement strand
CTAGCGATCCCTCAAGAACGAGCAAGAAGTGGAGCCGAGGCGCTTGCGGTGCTCGGGATCTAGCGATCCCTCGAGAACCAGCAAGAAGTGGTTTCGGCGGGTATGGAAACCCGCCCTACAACAACCGGCTATAGGAGGTTCAGGTCACGGGCCTTGGCCGCGGCCTCAGTGCGGTTCTCGACCGCCAGCTTGCCGTAGACGCTGTTGAGGTGGGAATTCACGGTGCTCTCGGCGATGTGGACGGTCTCTCCAACCTCGCGATTGGTCAGCCCCTCGGTCACCAGGTCCAGGACCTCCAGCTCGCGGTCGCTTAAGGGCTCGATGAGGGCCTTTCGTGCGGCGTCGTCCTGCTGTCGTCGCCGGGCGGCGCCTTGAACGCTTCCAAGAGCCCCCGGACATACGTGCTCGCCGTACGGGAACCGGCAGTGTCCCGAATCAGGTCACCCAGCTCTGGACCCAAATCCACGAACCTGCACACGTAGCCCTCCGGCTCTGCGAGTACAAGTGTCTCTATGAGCGTGACCAGCGCCTTCTCCCGGCGGTCCTCAGCTGCGTGGACCAAGGCCTGGAGCGCCCTGCCCCGGATCACCCAGGGCGTCAGGTTCTTTGATGGCGCGAACTCAAGAAGCTCGTCCAGCACACTCGACGTCTCGTCGAGCCGTCCTGCGCCCTGGTGGACCTGGGCCAACCGCAGGACTCTGCCCAGATCCAGCACGCCCTGGACCTCAGCTTCAGTTGACATAGCCCATCGGGAGGCCGTACCCAGGTCCCCCTCCGCGATCCACAGCCTGGCCGGCGGAGCTTGAATCGCGGCGGCGAAGGACGGAAAGAGCATCACCTCCCCACTGTAGCTCTCCGCCTTCCGGAAGATGTCCCGTGCCTTATCAAAGCGGCCCAGGGCAACGAGGATCTCCGCCAGCGTCAGGTAACCGAAGGCGATGGTGTCCGCGTTGCCCCACAAGTTGGCCAGCTCGACGGCTTCCTGCGCCTGCTCAAGGGCGGTCTCCAGATCGTTCCACTCGTACGCCAGCTCGGCCAACGACGAGAGGGAGCCGGCCCCGATGGGCAGCGGCCGATCACGGGGCCCCGTGACCAGATCCAACGCCTCCTGGGCAGTGGCCTGGGCCTCTCGCAACGCCCCCAGGTTCATCTGGATCCCGGTTAGTGAATTGTAGGCCGGGAGAGCAAGGTGGAGGTTGCCGCCCTTTCTTCCCAATGAAACGGCCCTCGTGAAGGCACCCCGGGCACGCCTCACGTTACCTTGCAGCAGGTGAGCGCCCCCCAGCACGAAGTAGACGACGGCCCGCTCCTCTCGCTTGGAGGCGGGCAGCCTCTCCAGAGCCCTCTCCGCCAGGGACAGAGTGTCCGCCGCATCGTTGCGCGGGCTGGCCGCGTACGCCCGCACAGCAGCGACGTCAC
>CAZIWL010000242.1:0-2485 GCA_964542755.1 uncultured Anaerolineales bacterium | reverse complement strand
AAAGGGCGGCCAACTGCAGGCCCACGATCCAGCCTTCGGTGCGCTCCTCCAGGCCCGCGACGATGTCCTGCGAGAGCTCCAAACCGAAGACAGACGACAAGAACGACGCCGTCTCATCGTAGGTGAATCGGAGATCGGCCTGGCTGAGCTCGGTCAATTGGCCACGTCCTTGCAGCCGCGCCAGGGTCAGCAGCGGGTCGGCGCACGTCGCGAGGACCAGGCTCACGTGAGCCGGCAGCCCCTCAAGGAAGTAGGTCACGCCCTGATGGATGCGCTCGTTCGTGACCAGGTGGTAGTCATCCAGCACCAGGACCACCTCGCCCGGACACCCGGCGAGCTGGTTGATCAGTGAGGCAAGGAGCGCCTGAAGCTGCGGTCTCTGAGGTCCTCAGAGGGCCTCCGAGATGCCTTGACCGAGGCCTTCCCCACCTGTTGGAGAGCAGCGATCAGATACGTCGAGATTTGGACGGAGTCGCTGTCGTCCTTGTCCAGAGACAGCCAGGCGACGTCCCGATTGGTGGAAGCAGCTTATTCGCTCAGCACCGTGGTCTTCCCGTAGCCGGCAGGGGCGGAGAGTAGGGACAGGTGGCGCCCTAGACGCATCCCCTCCTCGAGCCGACTCACCAATCGAGGCCGCGATAGATGATCCGGTCGCGGCGGAGGGACGAACGGTCTGGTGGTCAGCAGCGGCGCGCACGCCGTGGACGGCCGCGATCTGAAGGAACTCACCACGGACCTACTGCGCGCACCCTGGTCCACGTCACGCCTCCCCGTTTCGGCGGGAGCTTAGGTCGAGACTTCTTGGGCTCTACGGAGACACAGAGTCTTGTGCCAGGACTACGGGTTCATTGGGAAGCGCGTCGTAGGCCTCGACAAACCGTACGATCTCGTCGGCCTCCTGACCCCGGAAGTTCTCCGCCCAGCGGAACCCAATCGATTGGTAGAGCAGCCTGGCGGTCACGGTGACGTCCTGCGGCGCATTCTGGAGATCGATGCTGTAGCGGACGGAGTCCCCGCCGCCAGCGAAGTTAGCATCGGAAACCGCCTCTCCATACACGGCGAAATCCCCGCCGGCTGAGCTCTTGTCGAACCCCAGGGGCAGCAACCGGTTGTCCTTTCGGTAGCCGCTGGCCCTTAGGAGCGCCGTCGTGACACCACCGGAGACCTCAGCCAGTATAGGCTCATAGATCTGTACCTGGTCCGGGCTGGTGATCTCCTCGTAGTGAGGCTCGTACAGGGCAGGATCAGCGTCATTGTCGTTGCCCACAATGGCCCCGTTCCGCTCGAACGCCCCCGACTCGAACAGCACCTGTCCCTGACCGTCCTCGACCGTCACGTGCAGCCAGGCGCGCCGGGAGGGGAAGCCGGTGGGCAGCTTGTGACCTGTGAAGCTCTCCACGCTGACGTCGAATCGAAGCGCACCGTCGCTCAGTGTCACGTTCTGGAGGGCAACCCCCGCGGTCCTGTTCTCCAGCTGATCCAGCGTCTGCGCCACCTTCCGGGCGAACTGATCGCTGGACGCGGTCACGTTGAGCTCGTCGCCCAGAGCCCAGAGCATCTTCAGCACGTACGTGTTCCCGCCGATGAAACGGTGCTGCGCAAAGGGCGCGCGCGCCGCGCTCCCCGGGGTGGTCGCCGTCTTGACACGCCCATCGGCCGCGGGCATATGACAGTCCTGGCAGACTCTGCTGTCCGCGTAGTCACTGTGCTGCCACTCGAGATACGGCACCTGCTCTGGGAACGTGCCGGCGACCTCACCGTCCTCGTCCACGTACGGTGTGTAGAGCGTGTGACAAGACGCACACAGCTCCGCCGATCCCGTCTGTTCAGCTTCCCACGGGATAAACCCAGACTCGTTGCGCATCTCGGCGGCCACCTCGGGAACGGGGGCATAGGGGCCATAGGCAAGCCGCTCCTCTGGAGACCGCTCGGTGTCGACGGAGAACTCGCCGCTGAAGCTGTCCGGCTCGCCCAGGCCTTCCTCCTCGATCTGATGACAGAGGGTGCAGGACACCCCGTCGATGGCCAGATCGTGAAGGCGATGCTGTTCATCCAGGAACCCATCATCGAGCAGCAAGCCATACTCCGCACCGGACTCGATCGCCGTGAAACGCGCCATCGACGTGTGACACGTGGCGCACTTGTCCTCGATGACGTCCTTGAGCGCCGGATGATCGAGGACCTCTGACCGTACCGTAGCCTGCCAGTAAGGGTCTCGGGACGCGTTGGCCATGATCGCGCCGCGCCAATCCTTGCCGATGGAGACGTCGTTCCCGGCCTCGTCGGACAGATCCGTGTGGCAGTCGGCGCAGGCTCCCGACCCGGAGAAGAGGACTCCCCTCTCCATGGGCAGGGGCGGGGCCTCGTAGGTCGGGAGGTCCGCTCGCTGCTCGGGATCAAGCAGGACGGTTGTTTCCCCGTCTGTGGATTCCGCAGGGCCAGACGCCTGTCCTTGTGCGAAATCCAGGTCAGCTCCCGGATATCG
>CAZIWL010000241.1:0-4042 GCA_964542755.1 uncultured Anaerolineales bacterium | reverse complement strand
GCCGAGGCCGCCTGTTCCGCGGCCACAATCATGCGCTCCAGTGTCTCGTCCGTCAGCTCACCTTCCTCGCCCAGCAGATCCCTGAGGGTCGCCACCTGCTCTCGCAACCATCCCGCCAACTCCGCCCGCCGCTCCGCCCCTTCTTCGCCCTCCAGCTCGTTCGCCGCCGCAATGACCCTGACTAGGGTCTCTGCATACCGCTCCGCCAACTCGGAAGGAACATCGTCGCCCCGTTCCGCCAGGCGCCCGACCTCCTCCACCCGCGTCTCCGCGAAATCCATCCCGCGGGCCAGCCGGGTCTGTGGACGCTGAGCGCTCGCCATGAGAAGGTTCTCCATCTGCATCTTCAACGGATACAAAGCGGACCCAGGCAAGCTTGCCTGCGCCGCCTGTGTGCTTCCCACGGCGGTGCCCAGGAAGACAGCTGCTGCGATAAGGATTCGTGCTAACATCATCTTAGGCCTCCTCTGCCATAACCCATGGAATGGGGGGACCATCCGCCCCCCGCTCCCGTCGTTGATCATCTCCGTACCCGAACGCCTCATCTCTTGCGAGAGGCGCCGCGCCTCGGCGAGAAACGCGCGCCGATCCTCCTGCCAGGCCTCCGGGTCCGGATCCGGCACGGGCCGCAGGATGTCAAGCGCCTCGCGGGTCACCCGCGACAGTCCAACGTGCTCACCCCTCTGACTACGCCTCCACATCATCGTCCTCCAAGATCCGCCGCAGGCTATTCGTCCCGCGATGCTGCAGCGCCTTTACCGCACCCTCCGTCTTGCCCGTAATCTCAGCCGTTTCCCGGATGCTCAATCCCTCCAAGAAGCGCAGGGCAATGACCTGCTGCTGGAGAGGCGTCAACTTAGCGAGCGCCGCTCGAGCTGCAGCCACTGCTTCTTCGTGCTCCATCCGCCCCTCCGCCCGGCTGGGCACCGGAATCTCGGGGGCATTCTGCAGTGGCACCGGGGCGTCTTCTGGTTGCCGGCGGAATCCATCGACGACCAGGTTATGTGCCACCCGGTAGAGCCAGGCCGAGAGATGGTCTGTCGGACCACCGCCATTCCTCAGCGCGGCCAGAAGCCGGCGGAACGTATCGGACACCACGTCCTGAGCCGTCGCTCGGTGGCCCGTGAGCCGATAGGCGTAGCGATAGATCCCCGGCGCATACTCGTCGTAAGCACGGGTCAGGGCCGTCTCATCCCCGCCCCGCACGCGTCTTAGCAGTGATGTCGATTCGTGCATATGAGGGCTCCCTCACATAGTATGACGATGAAACCGCAGAAAGGTTACGGGATGCCCGGCAAGAGTCATCGATTCCGCCGGTAAACCTAGCCCAACCCATCGGTCGGCTAGAATATACCGCACTCGCGGCTCGCGTGCGTCATGCCAGCCAGACTCCAACGCAACTCCGACGGAGTTCAAACGTAACCCAAACACCTTCTTTCCGCAAAGCGTGCTATAATCACGAAGGCGTTGAGGTAGGCCTGGATCGAGGAATCCCGAGCATCGCCTTGTCGGTGGGTGAATCCCGCAGTACACTAACCTATGGCCACAGACCCTGTGCAAAGGCATCTCAAGACGGGACTGATCGTGGGCGTGCTAATGACCTGTCGCGCTTCGCCTCCCGTGGAGAAGGTATGGGCGTAGATCGGGCGCCAGGATGGGGCGTATCGCAGCGCTGTCTGCGGCTTGCGGCGACCAGATCACCTGGCACCTTGCGCCCGCAGCGAACCAAGCGCACGGTGATGACAACTCGGTCATGCACTCGACCATCAAGCAAGACAAACTAGGAGACGGCAGACTTGTGGATCAATTGAAGCGTAATATACCCCTGACGACTTCCGTCGCGGCCAGGACGGCTGCGTTCTCCGCTCTCGGCATCATGACACAGCTCCACTTGGGCGAGCTGGGTGCCTCGCGGTTCTGGATCGGAATGAGCACGACGCTGGCATGGGGGGCCATCATGCTCTTCAGCCAGTTCTGGGGCGCCGTCTCTGACGCCGTGCTGCGGCGAAAGACCGTCATCCTCCTGGCGGCCGCCGGCAGCACCTTGATGACGCTGATCCTCGTTCTCGGGCATTCGATCCCATCCGTCCTGATCGGTCGGTTCTTGATCGAGGGCTTCGGGGCGGGCCTCCCGCCAGCTACGATGGCCCTGCTCTCTGAGCGGGGAGGGGCGGACACCCGGGGGCAGCGCATGACGGTCTTCACCACGTCTCAGGCCTTCGGCCTGCTGACAGGATCGGTGCTGGGCGGCTTTCTAAGCACCGCCCTCCCCTTCCAGCTCGGCTTTCTCATGATCACCGGCGTCTCATCCGTAGCTGTGCTCAGCGCCGCGCTTGTGCCATCAGCTGCCGGCCCTGTCCGCAATCCCACCATGGGCTGGCGCGCGCTCCTGCGGAAGACGCTTCCTTCTCTGAACGTGGTCAAGAACGATCCCTGTGCCGCCGAGCACGGATTGATCAACCTCTACCTGGGCATCGTCCTGAGGAAGGCAGGCATCGTTGGCATCTACGGTCTGCTGATGGTCTTCTTGCGGGACGCGCGGGATATGAGCCCCTTCGTCTCCGGCAGCCTCTCTGCCCTGAATCCCGCTGCGCAGGCTCTCGCTATGCCGCTCTGGGGTCGGGCAGCCGATCGTTTCAGCCGCAAGAGGGTCTTCCTCGCCGGTTACGCCCTCTCCCTGCTCGTGCCCCTGCTGATGCTCTTCTCGACGTCCGTCTACCCACTTGTCGCGGCCTTCATCGTCCTGGGCGTCGGGTTCGCGGGGTTTATCACCGGGGTGACCACATTCATCGGTGACATCGCCCCGAAGGAACGGGAGGGGGAGCTGATGGGCCTCATCAAAGTCTCACAGGGTTTCGGCGGCATCATCGGACCCGCTGTGGCAGGCGTGGTCTCGGCCCCATCCGTCGGGGATTACGGAGGCATGTTCGTCGCTATGGCCGGCTTGATCCTGGCGGGGCTGATCGTCACTGCAGTTGGAACGCGGGACAGCCGACCCAAGGGCCGAAAGGAAAGCGTCCCCTGTCCAGCCTGGCCGGACTGACCGTCGCTCCTCGTGCTGCGTCGCCAGCGCGGCTGCGTGCGTCGACGGCCGCCGCACCCCTCCCGGCCACCAGGGGTCGAGCGTCGGGCCGCATGCTGAGGAATCCCGCAGAGCGGCGCCGCCTCTACTCAGCGGTCAGGAGCTCCTTCACCTTCTTCAGCTTCTTCGTGTTGATGCGCGCGCAGAGGAGCACGTAGTCGGTCCCATCCTTGAAGACAAAATGGGCGGGCCGCATCGCCCCCTTCTTGATCTCGACCGCCGCTACATCCTCACGGGGACGCTCGACGAGCAGTTCATTGATCGAAGGCTTGAAGAGTCCTCGTTCAAGCGAGAAGAATCCCACCTTGGTGGGGCCGCCCCCCACGTAGTGGAGCCCCTTGTGGTCGCCGGGCACAGCAGCCTTGACGGACTCCACACCGGCAATAGCTAGCCCCAGCCCACCACCGATCAACTTGCGTATTGAGGGACCGGTCTCAAGCGTCACGCCGGCGATGACCCGCTGCCCCAGCAGCTCACTGGCCTTCTTTTCCATCCTCAACCCTCCTATCACCCGGTCGACCCAGCGCGCAGACACGCGTACACCTGCTCGTCCCGAGCAGGACGCAGCGAAGAACCGTCCCAACGGATCCTGGCGAGAAGACGACACACCCATCGCCGGCCGAGGTTTATTGCCAGGCTCGTGGTGAGACTGATCTGACGGCCCCTTGCATGGGCCCGTGGGTCACGCGGGGGATGATGAGGTAGTAACAGGACGAAAGGCCGTCATGCGGTCGCTGTCGTCGAAGAACGTCGATTCCGGAGAGGGCGCCACCCGTAGGCGGCGCTGCGTGCGAAGACCGAAGGATGAGTGCCCCTCCGGCAGGGACTCTGACCTGGTCCCAGTATGCGTCAGGCAAGCGGCTCCGTCAAGGCTCGCGTTGCTCCGCAGACATTCTGAAAGGGAGACCGTCGAAGCGACGCTGATCGAGTGCACAGCGCCGTTGGCTGGGTGTATGCTTC
>CAZIWL010000240.1:0-4111 GCA_964542755.1 uncultured Anaerolineales bacterium | reverse complement strand
CCTGGCAGCGAATGCCGGCTTGTTGCGTGAAGCGGACGATGTCCCAGACGACTAGGAAGTAGTTGGCCAGCTCCATCGGCTGTGCGAACGGGAGATGCACCGCCGCTACCCCACCGACCCGCCCACTCAGCTCCTGGACCGGGAACTCGCGGTGATCAATCAGATGGAGCTGGCCAACTACTTCCTCGTCGTCTGGGACATCGTCCGCTTCACGCAACAATCCGGCATTCGCTGCCAGGGCCGGGGAAGCGCCGCCAACTCCCTGGTGGCCTATCTCCTGGACATCAGTCCCATCGACCCGGTGGCGTGCGATCTCGTCTTCGAGCGCTTCCTCTCCCCGGAGCGGGGATCACCCCCCGATATCGACCTGGACATCGCCGCCGACCGGCGCGAGGAGGTCATCCAGTATGTCTACCGGCGATACGGCCGGGAGCACGCCGCTATGGCCTCCACCTTCATCACCTTCCGCGCCCGCTCGGCCGTCCGCGATGTGGCTCGCGTCCTCGGCTTTCCGCCCTCCCTGGTGGAGCGCCTCTCCGAGTCCCTCGACATCTACGACGCCCGGAGCGTGCAGGAATCCCGGGGCATGCTGGAGGCCTTCGAGGCCGAGCAGCTGGCGGGCAGGCCGTTCCACAACCTGCTGAGCCTTGTGCCCCAACTCGAGGGCATCCCCCGCCACCTCGGCATTCACAACGGGGGCATGGTCCTCTCCGGCTCCCCCCTCTGCGACCTCGTGCCCCTGGAGCCCGCCACCATGGAGGATCGGCTGGTCACGCAGTGGGACAAGGACGGCCTCGAGGGCGCCGGCCTGGTGAAGATCGACCTGCTGGGCCTGAGGATGCTCTCCGCCATCGAGGATGCCGTGACCATCGTCGAGGCCCAGACGGGACAGCGGCCCGACCTCTCGACACTGTCGCAGGACGATCCCGAGGTCTACGATATGATCTGCCGCGGCGAGACCATCGGGGTCTTCCAAGTGGAGTCACGGGCGCAGGCCAGCGTCATTCCCCGCTTCCAACCCCGCTCCTTCGACGACCTGGTCATTCAGATCTCCCTCATCCGCCCCGGCCCGCTTCAGGCCCAGATGGTCCATCCCTATCTGAACCGCCGCGACGGTCAGGAGCCCGTCACGTACCCCCATCCCCTCCTGGAGAACGCCCTTCGGGAGACACTGGGCGTGATCATCTTCCAGGAGCAGGTGCTGAAGGTGGCCCGCGACCTCGCCGGATTCAGGCCGGGGGAGGCGGAGCTTCTGCGCCGCGCCCTCTCGCACAAGCGGGCCAAGCAGAGGATCACGGCCTTCAAGGCCCGCTTTCTTGAGGGCGCGGCCGAGCGCGGCGTCACCACCGAGGAGGCGGAGGAGGTCTTCCGGCAGCTCCAGGCCTTCGGGGGTTACTCCTTTCCCAAGAGCCACGCGGCGGCCTTCGCCGTGCTGACCTATCAGTCGGCCTGGCTGCGGCGCTACCACCCCTTGGCCTTCTTCGCCGCCCTGCTCCGCCACCAGCCCATGGGCTTCTATCCCGCCCACGTCATCGTCTCCGAGGCCCGCCGCGCTGGCGTCGAGATCCACCCCGTGGATGTGGAGGCCTCCGACCTCGAGGCCACGGTGGATGGAGACACTCTCCGGCTGGGCCTGGCCGTCGTCAACGGCTTGGCTGAGACGGGAGGGCAGGACGTAATCGGCGCGCGCCGCTTCGGTTCCTTCCGCTCCCTGACCGACTTCTGTCGGCGCACCCGGCTGGGGCGGCGCGCCGTGGAGTCCCTGATCTGGGCTGGCGGCTTCGACGCCTGGGGCGTCTCCCGGCGGGACCTCGTCTGGGAGCTCCAAGAGGCCCTCGACGCGGCCGACCGGCCGCCGGAGCTCCCCCTCCCCGCCGCAGAGGATCGCCCCCGCTTCGCCTTCCTCTCGCCGCGGGGCAGGCTCTGGACCGAAGTGGCGCACACCGGGATGAGCGCCCGGGAACATCTCACGTCCCTGGTGGGCGACCAGATGGAGGGCATGGACCTGACCCCCAGCCAGGAGCTGCCGGCCCTGGAGGATGGACGCTGGGTCCAGGTGGGGGGTATGATTGTCTCGCGCCAACGCCCTCCCACAGCCAGGGGCGTCGTCTTCCTGGCCCTGGAGGACGAGGGCGGGCTGATGAACGTCGTCATCTGGCCCCAGATCTATGAGGAGCACCGCGAGGCCCTCCAATCCCCCTTCGCGGTCGTGAAGGGCCAGATCCAGCGGCGCGACGGCGCCGTCAACATCCTGGCCCGGGAGATCCTCCCCCTCCAGATGACCTAAACGCCCTCCACCCAATCGGCAAGACTCCCTCCCGCAGGCCCGTCTCAACACCCCTTCTGCTACCCCATCCACAGGCACACGCCTACGACCTCAACCCCGCACTCTCTCTGCAGACCTGTCTTCCCAAGCTTCTCCCAGCGCAGGAATCCTCATCAAATCTTCATCCGTCCTTCATCGATTCTTCAAACCCCTCTGCTATCATCTTCCTACACTAAGAAAAAAAGGGAGGTTCACGTGTCGAAAACACAACTAAACTACCTGCTGGACGCTGTGATCGCCGTCGCCTTCATCGCCTCGGCCCTCAGTGGAGTCGTCTTCCTCTTCGCCGGATCCGGCGGCTACCAAGGAGGGCGCAACCCAAGCTTCCGCACTGAGATGCTGGGGATCGATCGGGCGATATGGAGCGATCTCCACACCTGGGTCAGCCTGGTGATGATCGCGGGTGTGCTGATCCACCTCGTACTCCACTGGAACTGGATCGTCTGCATGACGAAGCGCATACTCTCGGACGGGCGGAAGGCGTCTTCCCGGCGCGAGCAAGAAGCCTGCCCCACCCTGTCCTAACATTCTAGGAGACTGATCATGATAGCGAAGACATTGACGATAGGACTCGCTGGTTCACTGGCCCTGGCGCTCATAGGGGGCACAGCTTACATCCTGCTCCGACCCACAGACGGATTAGCTGCGGCGAACGGCCCCGGCTACACCCGGGCGGAAGAGACCACCGACCAACAAGGCTACGGCTACCAGGGCGCGGGGAGGGCTACTGGTGGAGAGGACATATCCCGGGGTCGCGGCCCTGCGGAACTCGGCACGGGCATTAGAGGAGGATCCGGCCGCACCGCCGACGAGGGAGCTCAGCAGGGCAACAGCTACCGCGGCAGAGCCCAGAACTCAGCCCCGGGCCGGGGTCGCACGCCCGGTCTTGGTGCTGGCAGCGCAGTCGGCCACGCCAACGGTGGTGCAGGCGACGGCGCCTCCCTCGCCGATCATCCCAGCAATACCTGGGAGATCCTGGAGGGTACGGTGCTCGGACTCGAAGGAAATGCCCTCACGCTCGACACCCTGGACGGACCCAGGCAGGTCCATCTCGGCCCCGAGTGGTACTGGGAAGCCCAGGCCGTAGCCGTCGAGATCGGGGACGAAGTCGAGGTGGAGGGTTTCTATGAGAGTGATGCCTTCGAGGTGGCCCAGATCAAGAACCTCTCGAATGGCAATGCGGCCATCTTGCGGGACGAGACAGGTCGTCCCCTGTGGGCAGGCCGGCGCCGCGGGCGTGGGTCCACAGCAGGCGGCTAGCACCCCAGCTCTCTCATAGATCAGGCGCGCGAGCAACACACCTCGCGTACAGGGCGTCGTTTGAAGGCCGTCTCAAAAGAGACGGCCTTTTCGGTGGGTGCACTAACGAGTTGTCGCCGCCACCGGTGCGATGCACCTCTCAGGTGGGTCGCACCTCACGAGCGTGTGCTTGCCTCGCATGCCAGTCACAACTGGCCAGTAGACCGGCGCCCGTTTGGCGCCGACGGTGTCCAACCGGTCACCATGTCCGCGACAACTCGTTAGCAGACCCTGGAACCTCCCGAGTTCGGCTGCGCTAACGAGTTGTCATAGATCTCGCGGCGGAAGTCCGAAACGACGTGAAAATGGGCCTCTACAGGCTGTCTGCTGTCACGAATCATCTCTAGCCAATCCGCGGTCGGTCCGCGACAACTCGTTAGCGCACGCATTCCCCTTGCGAGGGTTCCGATGGCTAGGGTGGTCGCGGTATCGCCTGGGGAAGCGAGGTCGAGGTCGCTGGACTTCGATCGGGTACCCTCGCAAGGT
>CAZIWL010000239.1:1327-4126 GCA_964542755.1 uncultured Anaerolineales bacterium | reverse complement strand
ATCTGCGTAGTCTGCGGACGGCCTCGGGCGTGGAAGCCCGACGGGCATCCTGGTTCCCGCGTCAGCTCCATCTCACTATGCCGCACCGCGCGACGGCCATGGTCAACCAGCCCTGGCGCGCCCAATCGCTCCTTCCCTCTCCCCAGGGGGGACAGGAAGACCAAAGCCAGATCATGTCGGGCAAGGATGCCGGGCAAGGATGCCGGGCGAGGGCGCCGGGCGACGATGCCCAGTCCCTCTCCCCAGGGGGGAGAGGTTAGGTGAGGGGGGGCCTCCGCAGGCCGCCCCCCCTCCTCGCCTGCTTTCGCCCGAATCCCTCACGCATGCTATAATGCCCGCTCGTCTCCGCCCGGCAGCGTCGATCCTGGAGAAGATATGATGCCCAACCGAGAGCACCCGCCAAGGAAGCTGCGCGTCAACATCGCCTTCAAGACCGCCGTCGGCTACCTCATCCTGGGCACGCTCTGGATCCTCCTCTCGGACCACCTGGTCACCTTCCTCGCCCCCACCCCGGAGGCCGCCGCCCGCTGGCAGACCTACAAGGGATGGGGCTACGTCGCCGTCACGTCCTTCCTCCTCTACGCCATCCTCCAGGTCTACGTCGCCCGCCGGCAGCGGGCTGAGCAAGCGCTGCGGCGCAGCGAGGCCGAGCTGGCAGCCATCGTGGAGAACGCCCCCTTCGTGATGATGATCGTGGACGAGGACCGGCGGGTGCAGAAGATCAACCACCACGGCGCCGAGTACGTGGGCCGCTCCCCGGAGGAGATGCTCGGGCTCCGCGGCGGGGAGGCCCTCCGCTGCATCCACGCCCTGGACCATCCCAGGGGCTGCGGCTACGGACCTGAGTGTGAAGCCTGTCTCGTCCGTAACGCCGTCCTGCACACGCTGCATACCGGGGAGAGCCGCCGCGGCGTCGAGGCCCGCATGACCTTCCGCACGCCCGACGGGCCGGAGATGAAAACGCTCCTCGTCTTCACCACGCCCATAGCGGTGGCCGGCGAGCCCCGCGTGATGGTCGTCATCCAGGACATCACGGAGCGCAAGAGGGCCGAGGACGCCGTCCGCGAGTCCGAGGCGAAGTTTCGCACCCTGTTCAACAGCGCCGGAGACGCCATCTTCATCCACCGGGTCGACGGGGGCCTCGTGGAGGTCAACGACGAGGCAGTCCAGCGCCTCGGCTACGACCGCCAGGACTTGCTCCAGCAGACGCTGGCCGACGTCACGCCGCCCAGGGAGCCCCTGCAGCGGATCCGAGAGCTGGGCATGCCGGCGGAGCGGCCGAACGCCCCGAAATCCGTTATCGTCGAGACGGAACAGATCACGTGCGCCGGTGAAGCGATTCCGACGGAGCTGAGCAGCCGCCTGATCACGTACGAGGGCAGTCCGGCCGTGCTCAGCGTAGCCCGGGACATCACGGAAAGGCAGCGGATGGAGGAGCAGCTCCATCAGCAGCAGCGCCTCGCCGCTGTGGGCCAGCTCGCCGCCGGGGTGGCCCACGACTTCCGCAACCTTCTCACCACCATCCTCCTCTACGCGCAGATGGATCGAGAACACCCCGATCTCCCAGCCCGAGTGGCTCTCGCCCTGGACGTGATCATGGAGGAGTCGAAGAAGGCCGCGGACCTGGTCCAGCAGATGCTGGACTTCAGCAGCCGGGCGATGATCCAACGCGAGCCGCTCCATCTGGACGTCTTCCTCGGGGACCTCCTGGACGATCTCCTCCGGCGCACGATTCCAGAGAACATAAGGATGGTCCTGGAGACCCGCCCGCCGGACGACGGTGCGAGCCACGTAGTGCGCGCCGACCGGGGGCGCTTGCAGCAGGTGGTGATGAACCTGGCGCTGAACGCCCGCGACGCTATGCCCGAGGGGGGCGAGCTCCGCTTCGCTGTGTCGGCCGTCCAGGTGGTAGACCATGAACCTGCGCCCGTGGCGGGGATGGAGGCTGGGCCGTACGTCTGCCTGAGCGTGACCGATACCGGGATGGGCATGACCGACGAGGTCCAGGACCATCTCTTCGAACCCTTCTTCACCACCAAGGACGTCGACGAGGGCACGGGTCTGGGGCTCGCCCAGGTCTACGGCATCGTCCGCCAGCACCACGGGCGCATCGACGCGGCGTCGACCGTCGGCGAGGGGACCACGTTCCGCATCTATCTGCCCAGAGCGGCTGAGGACGAGGGGTTCGCAGCGGCCCCGAAGGAGAACCCCGGGCCCACGCCCCGCGGCCGTGGAGAGACGCTCCTCGTCGTCGAGGACGCTCAGGAGATCCTCCAGGCTGTCCACGCCGGCCTGACGTCCCTGGACTACCATGTCCTGACCGCCGAGGATGGAAGGGAGGCCCTGGCAATCCTGGCCGACGAAGAGGTCGATCTGGTCCTCACGGACGTGGTGATGCCGGAAATGGGCGGGAAGGCGCTGCTGCAGGAGCTTCGCGCTCTCCGCCCCGATCTCCCAGTCGTGGCCATGACGGGCCACGTCCTGGACGAGGACAGCACGGCACTGAAAGAGTTCGGCTTCAGCGACGTGATCGGCAAGCCCTTCTCCATGCCCCGGCTGGCGACCCTCATCCGTGCCTCGCTGGATGGGGGCGACATCGGGATGGCTGAAGCGCGCTGGATCTCGCGATCCAGCTAGAACCAAACCCCTTGTTCCCGAGGGATCGCTAGATCCCGATTAGTGCCCACGCGGCCCTCTGTCCTTCACTCCAACTCCACCGTTCACCCCTGCCGAATCTCGCGACTCAGCTAGAACCAAACCCCTTGTTCCCGAGGGATCGCTAGATCCCGATTAGTGCCC
>CAZIWL010000239.1:0-1227 GCA_964542755.1 uncultured Anaerolineales bacterium | reverse complement strand
TGTCCTTCACTCCAACTCCACCGTTCACCCCTGCCGAATCTCGCGACTCAGCTAGCGCTTGCTCATTGACTACCCGGCTCGCTCGCACTCGCGCCCCCCTGCCCCCCAGCTGAGGGCAGCTCAGCCGCTCCCCCGCACCCCCGCGTCGCAGCCCTCCGCTACGAACAGAAGCCGAACGTCACACTGCTTCTCCACGGCGGGAATGATCAGCCTGTTCAGCCGCTGCGTGGCCGCCAGGGAACTTGGGCTGGGCATCGCCACAGTCAGCACGTCCCCCTCGAACCGGACCGGCTCCGCGTTCCAATAGTGAGCCTCATACATGGCCCGGGTCATCATCCCTTGTATGACGCGCGTAATCATCAGCCAGAGATCAGTGAACAATCTCTTTTCACTCTTTTTTCCTTCTTCTATCTTACTACTATCTTTAGTGGACTCTCGGTCCAACCCCCCTGGACCCTCTGTCCAACGCGGTGGGACCCTCTGTCCGAGTGGGGCGGACGCCAGGTCCAACTTGCCTCCGCCGGGGCTGGACGCTCTGTCCAACCTCGCCTGCACCAGACCCTCAATGATATCGCCGCCCGTGTCGCAGTAGATGTGCGGCCGGTGGGTCAGCTCAGGCGTCAGATCCTCCAAGTAGCCGCGCTCACACAGCTTCTGCGTGTGCCGGCGGGCCGTCTTGACGGAGATGCCGAGGCGCGCGGCTATCCTATTCATGGCGGCGCGGCTGACGCCATCGTGCATCTGGCAGTAGCGCCAGTGGACGCCGTACACCGCCGCCGTGACGAAACCCACGTCCTCGGCGACGACGTCGATGACGGGTGTGAATCCAGGTCCCTTCCGAAGGACAGACGTGGACATACGCAGGCTCCTTTCGCAAATCGATGGGCGCTGGGAGACCGCAGGCCATGAGCTCTGGCACAGGCTGACCAGATAGGCTCCATAAGAAGCCTGCGGAACGGAATCGAACGGTGATGGTGGTGGCTCTATCGAGAGCCTAGGGGGGAGGCCTGGGCCCGAAGCGCCGCAACCCGGTGCATAGAACGCCCCGGCTCCGCCGTTGCGGCCGGCGGGCCCAGGCAGGATCCTGACTGAAGACGATCACCCCTTGCTCCAAAATCATCGTTGATTCTCCCATCGAACGGCGCCGGACGCGCAAGCGCCCCCCACGCCCCATCGCCCCTCAAACACGATGCCCGACGGATTACGCATTACGGATTACGCATTACG
>CAZIWL010000238.1:0-4140 GCA_964542755.1 uncultured Anaerolineales bacterium | reverse complement strand
CGATGAAGGGCATCGTAAACTCCGCCCCAATCGACAGCCACATACTCGTGCACCAGAGCATTGCGGAAGCCGGCAAGAGGCGCTAACTTCCGAGCGAAGCCCATCTGCAGGACACCTAACTCACCCATGCGCAGAAGGGCATCGTAGTAGTCCGTTGGCTTCCGAGCCCCTTCGATGGAGATGATACGATTGCTGATGTCGATACAGCACTGGGCCGAGACCTCGAGATTGCGCTCCACAATGTCGCGCAGATAGGGATCTCTGTCGAAGTCACTCCGCGGCCTCTCTTTGAGCGGATTCAACCTGGCCAAGCGTTCGCTCAGTTCGTCCAATCGTCGCTCGATACCGGCGAACTCGGCGGTCATAGTCATCTCCCTGTAGGATATCACGACGCTGGCGGCGCAGCATGGGTAAAAGATCGCCGTATCGACTCAATACATTGGCCTCGTACTCAACCCGCGTCGCCACATCCTGTTCAAACAGCACCTTGCCGTCCGCCACGACGGCATAAGCCAACTCAATTGGAGCGCGATTCAGGAGCACCACGTCGATCCGGTCCGTCTCGAGGCTACGGGCCAACTCGTGGGCCAGGCGAGCGCGCAGGCGCGGCCCGTCGGCGGCTCGGTCCACCAGGAGTGCAACGTCGAAGTCGCTCATCGGGCCGACGCTGTTCTCGACTCGCGAGCCAAACAGATAGACCATGCGCACACCGTCAAGGCTCGGGAGAATGGTGGACAGTTCGTTCTTGAGCATCGCGGTTTCCATATGTTTCAGCGTACCACAGGCCAGGTGAATCTGCAACGAGACTCGGTGAACGCGCCGAGGCGTCGTCAATAAGCAACGCGGCGCCAAGCTACAGAAACGTCGCTGCCGCTGAGCGGCACGCCAGCAGCCGGACCGTCCCGCGCTCCGAGGTGATAGGGCCATCCGCCCCCGGCGCCAAACGAAAACCCCGCCTCGAGGCAGCGACCAAATAGCTGCCCCGAGGCGGGGTTGGGGGGCCGTGTGTGGGTGCGGCGTGCGCACGAGACGCCGTTCGCGTGCCGCACCCTTCACCCAGGCTGTCGCTCAGTCCTACTCCAGGCCCTCCATCAACACCTCGTGGAGCTCGTTCGACTCTTCCGTCAGGTCTTCCAGCGTCGCGTCGATATCCGCGCCCTGCATGATCGCGTTGAACGCCTGCTGCGCGGCGTCGCGCACACTCTGATAGCTGATCAGCTGCGGCTCATACGAGCCGTAGGGCAGCAGCTCAAGCCCCGTCTACCAGCTGGTGCCGTCCTCGGTGAGCACGCTGCCGCCGAAGGCCATGGTCCAGGCCACGACCGCTGAGGCGCCATTGCGGAGGATGTAGCCGCCGGCGTCGTCGGCGTTCGCCTCGACCGCAGGCACGCCATCACCTCGAACGCCTCCGGGGTCTGCGGCAGGCGGTCGTACCCCAGCACCTCACATCGCCCTCAAAGGATTCGGCTCCCCACAACGCCGTCAGATGGATCCTTGCCTGGCGGGAGTCCGCAGCGCTGGATGAGAAGCTGATCAAAAGGGCAGGCAAGCAACAAGCAATCAACTAGGATCGGTTGATGCCGCATTCAGACCGCGGAGAGGGCTGAACCCGGGGGGCATGACAGCCTTGCCAGTCGATCCGCGCGGCGTCGGGGAGCCATGGACACCGGATACCGCGGCAGACCACCCCTTCTCCCAGGTGTAGCTAAAGACAGTGTGACACAAAGCTGACTCACCCACGCGGCCTGAAGGGCTTACCGACATCGGAGACTGGTCAAGAGCCTACGTCCAATGGTACAATCGGAAGCACCATCATGCCGGCCTGGTGCTGACGCCATTGGCCGTGGGAAGTGCGCCGCGCGATGCTCTACGAGGCGCATCCGAACCAGCCCCGGCGCCTATTACGCCGCACATCGAGCCCAGCGCGAATACCAAGGGGGATCTGGATAGACGAACCGAGGGAGGTGTACGACTGCGCCCCACAGTCTGATAGATCGACAGGGAGCGACCACCAGCCAGACGCGCAGCCGGCTTCGAGAAAGAGCGACCTGCGCATTGAACCAGGTGTGCACGTACCTACTCTGGGGCGTTAGCTGGTTTCGACCGACAAGGACGGCTTGTCCCTACCACGGTTTGAGCGAGTTGCGCCCGAGCTATTGACTCCTCGGATCGCAGGGTAACCGCGCATCACCGCGCCTATCGTGCAGCCGGGGAATCGTGTTGAGCCGGCCCGGGAGTTGTAGGAGGCTCCCGGGACCTATGGAAGGGAGATAGATATGGACAGAGCAGCTGTACAGTCGAAGATCGAGAACGCGTTCAGAAGACAGGTACGGAAGGATGATAGGGTAAGAAACGCATACCTGCTGGTCTATTCTGAAGAGCTGGGCATCGACTTGCGCGTCGCCGAGGGGCAGACGGGGAGCGTCGAGGCGACTACGGACCAACCGCTCTATCTGGCCAGTGTAGGCAAGCTGTTCACGGCTACAGTGGTCAGTATGCTATACGAAAGCGGAGAACTCTCATTCCACGACAAGGTCTCAAAGTACCTCGATGCTGAGCTGATGGATGGGCTACACATCCACAAAGGGAGGGACTATTCGGACGAGATCGAGATCCGGCACCTGCTGAATCAGTCATCGGGCCTGTATGATGCCTTCTGGCCCCTGCTAGAAAAGATGATAGAAGACCCCACACTGCGGTTCACCCCCAGGGAGGCCGTGGAATGGGGTAAGGAGCATCTTGAACCGGAGGCAAAACCGGGGCAGAAGCACCTCTACACAGACACGAATTACTGGCTGTTGGGGATGATCGTGGAGGCCATCACGGGAGGACCATTCCACGAGGCGCTTCACAGGTGCATCTTCGACCCGCTGGAGATGAAGCACGCGTATGTGCAGGGGTATTCGGAGCCGGCGGTGGAATCAGAGTACCCGGTTGCCAGCTTCACGCTCGATGACGCAGACGGGGCAGCTATCCCCGGGCTTCCCGGAATCGACTACGCGGGTGGCGGTGTCATTGCCCCTCTTGACGACTACCTGAAGTTCATACAGGCTCTGGTCAACCACAGGCTGGTCAATGCCGACACCTTGAACCTGATGCTGTCGGACGACTATAGGTCCTATCCTACCATGCGCTACGGCTATGCCTTATGGAAGTTCGTGACCATCCCACTGATCATGCCGGAGAAATACTACTGCTGGGGCTGCGCAGGCGCAACAGGGGCCTTCCTTTTCTACCACCCAAGAACTGAATCCCACATCATCGGGACGTTCAACGACGTATCTTACATGGCGAAAGGTTTGCGGTGGATGGTGTCCAATGTGGTAAGACAGCTGCCGAGAGCGGAATGACTGGTGTGGCAAAGGGGGGTCGGCTGCGGCAGGCAGCTCTCTTGGCCAACCACGGCCCCTGAGTGGACTCGTCCTTCCCGTGGCAGTGCTGCCTGGTCGGCACTGGGGAGCGGCAGACAACAGAAGCAGCGGGCCGGATAACCGGAACCTAGCAATCACGACGTCCGGGCTCTGCCCGGGATTGACGAGGTAGACGCGGTCGAGCGGCACCGGGGAAAGAATCATCTTCCCGATCCCAAGGAATGTCGTCAATACCTTGGCCTCCGGTGGCTCGCCCAGAATCCCTGCCAGGCTGCCAACGTGTTCCAGATCGGCGCGGGTCAACCCGAACCGACGACCGTCGTCTGTGTCGCCCGTGGACCCGCGCCTCTCTATGCAGGCATCATCCTCGCTGAGGATGTCCCTTTCGACCAGGACGGCCTGCCCTGATCAAGAACGCGTCGATGGGCCTCAAACGATCCGGGGAAGCAGGCAAGCCGAGCGTCCTGGTGCAGGCGTCTCCTCCAGCTGTCGTCCAGCTCATCGGCACACAGTCTGCGACACGCTCATCTTCTGCCGCTTCTACCGCGACCTGATCGGCTGGGAGGACGTCTCGACCATCATCCACGGTCTCACCGGTCTGGAGATGGACAAGGCCGGTCTCCAAGCCCTCTCCGTCCGCATCGCCAACCTGATTCGGGCATACAACCTGCCCGAGGGGATGGCGTCGAGCGACGACACCCTACCGCCGCGGTTGCTCGAGGAGCCGCTGGAGCCCGGCGGAGCCAGCCTCGGCGAGGAAGAGCTCGAA
>CAZIWL010000237.1:0-4141 GCA_964542755.1 uncultured Anaerolineales bacterium | reverse complement strand
TTTACAGAAAAGGCAAATACCATTTTGGCAATAAATTGTTTGTGAATTACCTGCCGCGCCCATGGCGCGACCGGTTAGCGCCGCATGTGCGCGTTTATACACGCAAAGACCTTTCCAAACTGATTGTCAGGCTGCCTTTCAAAAAAGAGGTCGTTCGCACAATTTTTGGTGCATATGACAATATCATTCACAGCAAACCCGCAGCCGGGAAAGCGCTTCGTAGGTTGCTTCACTGGCTGGAAAAAACACCCCTGCAGCGTTTAGGTTTATCGCACTTCTGGGTGTTACGGAAAGATTAAATAAGAACTTCAGGCGTCCAGGCGGAAGTCGTAAATGCCGTCTTTGACCGGGTAGTCCCGTTTGCATGCATCGCAGTGAATGCTCGGCGGTGTATCAGCGAGGGGGTAGTACCCGCAGGCCGGGCAGCGGAAGAACACTCCGGGCGCTGCAGCGCTCTGGTTATTTTCCACAAGGGTTTGCAGGAAAATGGAAGGGCTGAGCGCTGTCCACGACATCGTACGCTGAAGAACGTGTTCCAACATGCGCAGAACAGCAAGCGGAAAAACTTTTTTAAAAAGCCCTGCCCGCATATACGATACCGCGATCTGGCGCTGGACAGTAAATCCTTTTGTTTCCAGCGATTCCCGGACGGTTTTGGGATGGAAATCAAAATTTAATGTTACAAATTCAACCTGTTCGCGTGTGAAAGGACTCCAATCCTGGCGGCCAAGCCAATACCGCAGGATGGACTTGATATTACGTTTGTTGGCAAATTCCAGTAAAAAGAGCGAATGATCCACCAGCACCTGGTTGATCTGTTCAAATGCAATTTGGGGTTGCGCAAGATGGTGGATGGTGCGGATCATGGTGGCGGTGTTGAAAACACCGGGCGCAAATGGCAGGCGGTATACATCGGCTGCTACATAGCGGTATTTCTCACCTGAGCCGAGACGCTGTAACGCTTGCTGCAACTGGGTGGTGGAATAATCGAGCAGCGTGATGTGGTCGTACCCCCGGTAACGGTGGGTGTTGCGCCCTGCGCCTGCGCCTAATTCCAGCAGATGGCCTTTTCCAGGCGGAAGCAGACGTTTGAGAGCGATCTCTTCTGCAGCGTCTTCATATGCACGTCCGCCTTTCTCCCAGAAACTTTCCTGGTAATCGGATCCTTCATAGTCAATGACAGGTGGTGTTTTCATGCAGGTATTTTACCTGCATAATGGCCAGGGCATAAAAAAGTTATAATCATGCATTGGCATGTCTTTACTAACAACAACCAACCTGGGTAAATCGTATGGTCCCGAGGATATTTTTTCCGGGATCAATGTCAGCGTGCCAAAAAACGCGCGCATTGGCCTGGTGGGGACCAATGGTGTTGGGAAGACAACCCTTCTGCGCCTGCTGATCGGGGAAGAATCGCCGTCTGAGGGCACGATCCAAAAGTCGAAATCTCTGACGATCGGGTATTTGCCGCAGGAATCATCATTGCAAACAGAACGAACTTTATGGGAAGAATGCCGGCTGGCTCTCGCGCATCTCGTCCAGATGAAAGAGCAGCTGCGGAGAATGGAAGCCCACATGGCTGCGGTTGATGCAAATGAAGACCTGCTTAAACGCTATGGCAACCTGCAAAGTACATTCGAACGCAAAGGTGGTTATACCTATGAAAACAGGATCGAGCGTACGCTGATGGGTCTTGGGTTTAAAAGAGAAGATCATAAAAAGCCGCTCACCATGCTTTCCGGAGGAGAACGCACACGCGCTGTGCTAGCGCGGCTGCTGCTGACAGACCCTGACCTGCTGCTGCTGGATGAGCCCACCAACCATCTGGATATTGAAGCGATGGAATGGCTGGAAGGGTACCTGAAGGCGTGGGAAGGGGCGGTGCTGCTGGTTTCCCATGACCGCTACTTCCTGGACCAGACCGTGAGTACGATCTGGGAAATGACACCTGCGATCGAGACTTACCATGGAAATTACAGCGCGTATCTGCAACAGCGGGAAGCACGCTATGAACGGCAATTAAAGGAATTTGAAGCACAGCAGCAATTCATTGAAAAAGAGGAAGATTTCATCCGTCGCAACATTGCCGGGCAGAATACACGCCAGGCGCAGGGACGGCGCACCCGGCTGGAACGGCTGCTGCGGGATGCGAAACTGGCGCCTCCGCAAAACACCAGGCGTATCCGCCTTGACCTGGATGCGGGTCATCGCTCGGGTGACCTGGTGCTGCGCACGGATGGGCTTAAGGTGGGTTATAGCGATGATAGGAAAGTGTTGATCCATGTGCCGGATATCGTGTTGCGGAGGAAGGAATGCGCCGCTTTGATGGGGCCAAATGGCGCTGGAAAATCAACTTTTCTGAAAACAGCATTGGGTGATCTGGAAGCACTGGAGGGTAATGCGGAATTGGGCGCCAGTGTGCGTGTGGGTTATTTTGCGCAGGCGCATGAAGGTTTGCATGCGGATTGGACTTTGGTTGAGGAGATCATGGCAGTTGCTCCCAAGATGCTGGAAGGTGAGATCCGTTCCTACCTGGCAACCTTTTTATTTACCGGTGAAGATGTCTTCAAACAGGTGAAAGTGCTGTCCGGTGGCGAACGCGGTCGGCTGGCGATGGCATGCCTGGCGCTGCAGGGTGCCAACCTGCTGCTGCTGGACGAACCGACCAACCACCTGGACCTGCCCTCGCAGGAGATCCTTCAGCGTGTGCTGGCGGAATTCAATGGAACGATTCTGCTGGTGTCGCATGATCGCTACCTGGTGGACGGGATTGCTACACAGGTGTGGCATGTGCGCCCGGAACAGAAGGACCTGATCGTCTTCAAAGGGAATTACAGCGCACTGCGGGCTGAACTGGATGCGGAAAAGATCGCACAAAAGCCAAACCTGCCCGAAACGCGAACACAACAAACAACAGAAAACAATGAAAGAAAAAGCAAACGCATCAACCCGCGCGTTCTGCGGAAATTGGAAGCGGCAATATCTGGCCTGGAAGAGGAGATAGAAGCGGTCAGTAAAAAACTGGAGCACCCGCTGGAAGCTTCGGAATCGGTCGAGGAGCTGGGCAAGGCGTATGTCCGGCTGCAGGCAGCTTTGGACGCGAAGTGGCAGGAATGGCATGCATTATTTGAGGATTAAAATCACGGGATTGGAGATCGAATGACAGGAACGATTATTAACGTCATCACAGTTGTGGCTGGGGGCGTGCTGGGTTTATTGTTTGGCGGAAAACTGCCGGAGCGGGTGCGTAACGCAGTTTTGTCCATCCTGGGTTTGTTCACGATGGCATTAGGGATGCAGATGTTTATGGAAACCAACAATGCCCTGATCGTGCTGGCCGCATTATTGATCGGGACCCTTCTGGGCGAGTGGTGGCATATCGAATCACGGCTGGAACGCTTTGGCGAGAAACTGAAAGCGCGTTTCAGTAGGCTGTCGGGATCCCAGGATCTGTCTCGCTTTGTGGAGGGTTTCCTGACCGCTTCGATCCTGTTCTGTGTAGGCCCGATGACGATCCTGGGCTCGATCCAGGATGGATTGACCGGCGATTATTCGCTGCTGGCGACGAAAGCAGTGATGGACGGGTTCGCAGCGCTGGCGTTCGCTTCGACGATGGGCGTGGGCGTGATCTTTTCATCGATCATCGTTCTTGCTTTTCAGGGCGGCATCAGCCTGCTGGCGGTGCAGGCGCAGGGTCTGATCACCGAGGCGATGATCGCAGAGATGAGCGCAGCCGGAGGTGTGATCCTGATCGGGATCGCGCTGAGCAATATTCTAGCTATCCGCAAGATGCGCACGGGCAACGCGCTGCCGGCACTGTTCTTAGCGCCATTATTCACAGCGATTTTGGTTTGGATGGGGGTTTTATAAGCAGTATGCTTTCGCAGAAAGCACCACCCAAATGGGTGGTTTTATAGTTAGTGTGTTGAATGTTTCTCTCAACGAACCCTACATGACTTTCGAAAGAGTAAAAACCATATCTTCTGGCAGCAATTCAAGATCAATAGGAATTGATTCTGGTGTGGTTTTTTCAAAACCCAGCCGGGCCAATAAACCAATTGAAGGGTGATTTTGTGGGTCAGTAACGGCAATGATGATGTTTGTATGCAGAACAGTAAATAAATATGCAAACATCCTGCTG
>CAZIWL010000236.1:0-4200 GCA_964542755.1 uncultured Anaerolineales bacterium | reverse complement strand
TCTCCGCCTGCTCCTTGCCGTAGATGATTCAGCCCTTCGGTAGCTCACGCTACCTACTATGGCGTCTGCTGACTTGTCTGCACCCTTCCCCCACTGTCTCCAGTCTGGTAGTCCGGTTCGCCCGGACAGCTGCAGACATCTCCCAGGGTAAGCCGTGTCTCTTTCCCTTGGCACCCGCCGGATTTACCTCCGCAACTTCCTGAGTGACTTTCGGGCCTCACTGTATCGTGCCAGCTTGCCCAGTTGCGCCGGCCTTGTATCCGATTCCTATTCGTCGAGTCCAAGGTTTGCCTTACGCTTCCTTCGGATTCCGCCTCACGACGGACACCCTTGCTTCGCCTAGCGGTTCCTGTCACTTAGGCCCGCAGAGGACTTTCACCTCCTAGAAACACGGCATGCCTGGCACACACGCAAGAACCCCGCCACAAGGGCGAGGTTCTCAATTGCGTTCGGTGAGCTAGCTACATGGATTCTTAACCCAACATCTTACTAACCACGCCCTATTCAAGCATCGCGACAAGATGAAACCAGCGGGGCCGACGGGAGTCGTCTCTGCAGGTTACATCATCCCAGTCGACAGCTACTCGACCCAAGCCTCCACGCGCTGCCGTGCCACCCCGTAGTGCATGAATTGCGACAACAAGCGCCGGGATCCCGCTCCCGCTCAGCGCGAAGGTTCTCAGCCGCCTCCTCCAGCGCATCGCGTTCCCATTCCCGGGTGTAGAGTGCTAGCTTCCGTTTGCCCAGCGGCAGGTCAGCTTCCACCCCTTGCGTCAGCAGGAGCCAGATGTCGCAAAGATCGGGTGCCTTCCCCCGCGGCTGTTCGAAACACAACACGCTGATATGAGGGAGGTGCCACGTTCCGTGGCTAACGGTGAGCCCTAGTGGCTAGCCAGGTGCCATGAGTGCCATCCCGCAGATTGCCGAACCGCGTGGATGCGGCTACAATAAGGAGGTGACAGCCCCTGCCCACCAAGGCCGATGGATATGTGAAAAACTCGCAAAAGACAGCGACTTTCCCACATATCCACAGCCTCTACGACGACTACGTTACCTCACCGCTCGCAACCGGAAGCATTTCCTACGTGTAAACGGCGGGGCTTTCCCACCAGGTCGCAGCCGTAATACGTCAGAACAACCGTTCTTCCCCAGCACCCTGAGTCTCTTGGTATCCGGTATATTGCCGGATCAAGTCAGAGGTACCATGATCCCCAGCCGATCCAACATAGTAGCCATCGGCCCACAGCTTCCCGTTCGCTGGGGCATCGCGCGGCGAACGGCTGACACACAAATGGACATGGTCAGTCTCTACTGCCAGCGCGTCTATCTCCCATGCTCGCCCTGCTCCGATCTCTCGAATCAGTCCGTCCAGCCAATCTGGCACCTCTTCCCTCAGCACCTTGCCCCGGTACCGAGGTATCCAGACAAAGTGGTACGCCAGACGATAGACCGTGTGTGCGCCTCGTCTCGCTCTCATCTCCACAACTACTATGGCAAGACCCGCTCGCACGCCCCACTGCGCGGGGCGCACAACGCTCATCATCTTAGACGGTCAACGTGGGCGCCCGCCTTCGGCGGGCCGCCTTTCCTCCCCACCCCAACGGGTGGGGTTTCCAGGCGGAGGATTTCGTGAGAGCCATCGTGCAGAATGCGTATGGGCCGCCGGATGTGCTGCAGCTCAAAGAGGTTGCCGATCCGCTGATCAAGGAAAACGAGGTGCTGGTACGGGCTCACGCCGCCGCCCTCAACGCCGGTGACGTCTTCTCCATGCGGGGCAGCCCGTGGCTGGCGCGGTTCAGCGTCGGCTTTCCCAAGCCGAAGGATTACATTCTCGGTTGGGACCTGGCTGGGCGGGTGGAGGCGGTCGGTGCGCAGGTGACGCGCTTTCGGCCCGGCGACGAGGTGTTCGCGTCATGCAGCCACACGCTGGCCGAATACGTGAGCGTGGCCGAGGATAGAGCGGCGCTCAAGCCCACCAACCTCACCTTAGCGCAGGCCGCCGCCGTGCCGACCGCCGCCATCACCGCGCTCCAGGGACTGCGCGACGCGGGCAAGGTACAGGCGGGGCAGCAGGTGCTGATCAACGGCGCGTCGGGCGGGGTGGGCACGTTTGCAGTGCAGATCGCCAAAGCGTTCGGCGCAGAAGTAACCGGCGTGTGCAGGACGCGGAACGTAGACAGGGTGCGCTCGCTCGGCGCAGACTATGTGGTGGACTACACCCGCGATGACTTCACGACAAGCGGCCGGCGCTATGACCTGATTCTCGATAACGTCGCCAGCCACTCATTCTCCGACTTACGCCGCGTCCTGACCTCGCGGGGCAAGATCATCCCAAACAGTGGCCACGGCGGCATGAGCTATGTGTTCAAGGCCTATCTGCTCTCGCTGGCCATGCGTCAGCATGGCAGCATGTACCTGGCCTCGACCAGCAGCAAGGACCTGCTAGTCTTGACAGAACTGATTGAGGCAGGCAAGCTCAAACCGGTGATTGACAGAACCTACCCGCTGAGCGAAACGCCCGCCGCCTTCCGCTACCTGGAAGAAAGCCATGCTCAGGGCAAAGTCGTCATAACCATCGTTGCGGAAGAACGCTGAACCATGTCCAAGACGCAGATTATCCTCGCCGCGTTGTGGATTGTCGCCATGCTGATCTACCTACTGGGTGACGTGCTGCGCATCATCAGCGGCGATGTAGCAAAGGCAATGGCCGAGATCAAGTTCAATCCGTATGGCTGGTTGGGCATCGCCGTCCTGATGTTGATTCCTATCCTGATGATCTTCCTGACCCTGGCGCTACCGCAACCTACCAGCCGCTGGACAAACATCATTGCGGCGGGTTTCTTCCTGTTCAATCTGGTCGGCCTACCGACCTATCTCTCAGCGTACGACAGGTTCTTGCTCGTCGTCAGTATGATGTTCAATCTCGTGACCATTTAGTACGCCTGGAACTGGGTCTGACCGCACCACTACGCAAGAAACGAAGACGCTTCTATCAGGATACAAGGAGTATCACATGAAAGCGATTGTATTCACCGAATATGGCTCTCCGGATGTGCTGCATCTCAAGGACGTTCCCAAGCCGTTCCCAAAAGAGAACGAGATACTGGTCAGGGTGTACGCCACGCCGGTCAATTACGGCGACCTAACGGCCCGGAACTTTGCCAACCTGACCTCCAGCGAGTTCAACATGCCCGCGCCGCTCTTTTTCCCAGCGCGGTTGTCGTTTGGCTGGAACAAGCCCAAAACGACTATCCTGGGCAGCGAGCTGGCCGGGCAAGTGGAAGCGGTGGGCGCGGCGGTCACGAGATTCCGGCCCGGCGACCAGGTTTTCGCTTACGTCGGGGCGAAAATGGGCGCGTATGCCGAGTACATCTGTATTCCCGACACCGGGACGGTCGCGCTCAAGCCGGCCAACCTGACCTATGCCGAGGCTGCCACCCTGCCCTATGGCGCGATTATGGCCTCCAGCCTGCTCCGAAAAGCCCCGCTCCAGCCCGGACAGAAGGTGCTGATCAACGGCGCCTCCGGCGGGATTGGCTCGATGGCCGTCCAACTTGCCAAACACCTGGGCGCTGAGGTGACCGGCGTCTGCGGCACACCGCGCCTGGGTTTCGTGCGCTCGCTGGGAGCGGACAAGGTCGTGGATTACACGCAAGAGGATTTCACCCAAAACGGCGAGACCTACGATCTGATTTTCGACATCCTGGGCAAGCGTTCGTTTGCGCGGCTCAGGCATTCGCTCACGCCCAACGGCATCTATCTGCTGGCCAGCTACAAGATGAAGGCCGTTCTTCAGATGCTGTGGACTGCCGTGACCCGGAGCGGGCAAAAGGTCATCTGTGCCTTTGCCGAGGAAAAAGTACAAGACCTGGTCTCGATCAGAGAACTGGCCAAGGCGGGGCAGATCAAAGCCATCATTGACCGCTGCTTCCCCCTGGAACAGGCCGCCGAGGCGCACCGATACGTCGAGGCTGGAGGCAAGCAGGGGCCTGTTGTTATCACCATCGCAGGCGAAGGTGAATGATCGATCACTGCCAGGAATCTGGGGACGGAGCAAGAGCAGACTACCCCGCCGCAAGCGGCGGGGCTTTCCCACCAGGTCGCAATCGTGATACGTCAGAACAACCGTTCTTCCCCAGCACCCTGAGTCTCTTGGTATCCGATGTATTGCCGGATCAAGTCAGAGGTACCATGATCCCC
>CAZIWL010000235.1:0-4216 GCA_964542755.1 uncultured Anaerolineales bacterium | reverse complement strand
ATGCCCCGGGCGCGATTCGAACGCGCGACCTTGAACTTAGGAGGTTCCTGCTCTGTCCAGTCTGAGCTACCGGGGCTCGGCGGCGATTATAGCACGCTCAGTGGAGCGCGGCAAGCAGAGCCCTGGCGGTGCGGGTCCAGGTGTACCGCTCGGCACGCCGCAGGCCAGCCTCCGACAGCCTGCGGCGGAGCGCCGCGTCGTCAAGGAGCCTTTCCATCGCCTTGGCTAGGGCCAAGACGTCCGTGGGATCGATCTTCAAGGCTGCATCCCCGACCACGCCAGGGAGGCTGGTGGTGTTGCTGGTGATGACGGGGGTGCCGCAGGCCATGGCCTCGACGGGGGGGAGCCCGAAGCCCTCGTAGAGGGAGGGATAGACGAGCATCTTCGCTTGACGGTAGAAGGCGGGAAGATGGGCCTGGGCCACGAAGCCGGTGAGCTGGACTCCGGCGCCACGGGCCCTCGCCAGCAGTACATCACTCCCCCAACGTGGGGCGCCCACCCAGACCAGACTGGGCACCGAAGCGCGTCTCCTCCGGAGGGCGAGGTAGGCGTCGAGGAGCTTGGAGAGATTCTTACGCGGATGGATGTTGCCGACGGCCAGGACATAAGGGGCGGCGACCCCATACGTTGAGATCGCCTGCCGGTCAGCCCGCTGCTGCTCCAGATCCTCAGCGGGCGTGAACTCGAGCCCTATACCATTGGCGACAACAGCCACCTTTCCCGCGACCTCGGGGTGGAAGCGGAGCAGCTCATCCCGAGAGAACTCGGAGACGGTCACGACCCGTTCCGCCCGCTGGACGGCCCAGCCTACGAGCCAGCGCATGTACCAGGCGACGGTTCGCGGGAACCACTCGGGATGAGCGCGGAAGGAGAGATCGTGGATGACGACGGCTCCCTGACAGGGTAATACAGGAGGCAGGTAATAGTTGGAGAGATACCAGTCGGGCTCGAGGCGGCTCAAGGCCGCAGTCTGCTGGTAGAGGAAGAAGGGGAGCTTGCGGTAGGGTCCAAGGTCGGCGGTGCGGAAGGATCGTGGCAGGGAACGGCTGCCTCCCCATTCGCAGGTCAGCAGGCTCGTATCGGGCGGTGAGGGAAGCGCGGCCAGGCCCTCGACGAGGCCGGCGATGAACGTCTCGTTGCCCCCCCTCCCGCGCCCGAGCTCACTGGCGTTGATCGTCAGGTGCATGGTCATGCCAGGCACCGCCGGTAGATCGCCTTGAGTCGATCGTGGATGTGATCCCAGGTGTAGCGCTCCTCTACTCTCATTCGACCATACCGGCCCATGGACCGGGCGCGATCTGGATCCGCCAGCAGGCTCTCGACGGCCCCGGCAAGCTCATCGGGATTCCCGAACTCGACGAGCAAGCCGTTCAGGCCCTCGTCGATGACATCGGGGACGCCGCCGGCGCGGGCGCCGATGACGGGCTTCTCGTAGGCCCACGCCTCGAGATAGACGATGCCGAAGCTATCGATCCGGGAGGGGAGAGCAAAGACGTCCGTTGCTGCCAGCAGGTCCTGCTTCTCCCGACCGAGGACGGTTCCGAGGAGGGTAATCCGCCGCCGTGTCGCCGCCGGGAGGCCCCGGTAGAAGCGTTCGAACTCGTCCACGGGCGGCCCAGCGATCACCAGGTGCGCCGTTGAGCCGCGCGACCAGATGCGTTCCATGGCCCGGACGAGGTAGAAGCTGCCCTTGTCGTAGGTGACCACGCCGAGGAAAGTGACTATTGGCCCGGTCATCTCGTGCTCGGCTCGGAATCGTGCCGCGTCGCCACCGCGGTGTTCGTCCAGATCGACACCCATACCCAGTCGATGGATCCGCTCGCCAGCGACACCGCGCTGCTCCAGGGCGCGTCTCTCGATGTCGGTCTGCACGACGACGGCGTCGGCGTCCTGGAGTACCTCCAACTGGTGGGGCATGGTGTAGTTGATGAGCACGTCACGACGACCGGACTCGCCGACATGGACGAAGGGGGTGGTCACGAAGGGGAGCCCGCGGCGGCGGGCGCAGCGCCATGCGGCGATGAGGGGCCACTCGAGGGCGACGTTGATGCCGTGGACCAGGTCGAAGCCGCCGCCCAGTACCTCAAGCCGGTCCGCGATGTCAGGGACACCGGGCATGAGCGGTGCGAAGCGGCGCAAGATGGGCGCACTGAGGGCAGGCCAGCGCCCCATTATGGTTGCCAGGCGGCGGAGCAGATAGAAGGACCAGGGAGAGAGGGGGAGATGGCTGACGGGGCAGCGCTCGATTCGCACGCCGTTGCGTAGACCGGGGACCGCGGGCAGATGCCGCTTGCGCGGATTCCAGAAATACTCGACCTCGGCCGCATCGGTAGCGACGACAGTGACATCGTGCCCATCGTCGGCGAAGCGCTGCGACATGGCCTCGGTGTAGACCTCGGCACCGCCGATGAAGGGAGGATAGGCGGCGTTGACGTGGAGGAGGTTCATTCGAGTTCAATCGCCGTCACGAAGACCAACCCAGACTGGGGGCCCACCGTCGCCATAGAGAGGGAGATGACCATCACCGTGCCTCGACATCGCTCAGGAGCGTGCGCAAGCGCTCCTTGGCCCGCGCAGGCAAGAAATCCCGAAGGCGAGTAGATTGACCGCATGTGATCCGGCCGCGAAGGTCCTTATCCTCTATCAAGAGTCCGATCAACTCGGCAATGGCGGGATAGGCCTTCTCTCTCACAAGGAGGCCGCTGTCTCCAAGGGTCTCCGGTACAGCGGCGGCTTCGTAGGCGACGATGGGTACGCCGAAGTGCATGGCCTCGAGGAAGGGCACACCGAAGCCCTCGTGCTCACTCATACTCAGGTAGCAGTCGGCGCAGCGGTAGTAAGCCATCAATTCGGCGTGGCTGACGTGACCGGGCATGATCACGTCTTCCAGGTCCAGTTCTTCCACCAATCGTTCGAGGAACGCAACATAGCGGCCCATACCACCGTGGGCGCCGACTAGAAGGAGGCGCGCGTCTGGACGCACGTGACGTTTGAGATAGGAATAGCAAACGATGAGATCCTCAATGCGCTTGTTGGGTGCCATGCGCCCGACAAAGAGGACGTTTGTCCGCTCATCCCCATAGGCGCCCATGACCGATCGACTCGGTCGCACATCATATCGCTCGGGGTCAAAGACAATGGGCATCACGCCTAGATTCGACCAGCCGTGTTCCTCCAGCTCCCGGGAGTTGAAGGCGGAGACGCCCCAGCCGGCGTCGCAGATCTCTCTGAGGAGGCCCAGCTGGCGGCGACCTCGTTGGGCGGCCTCCGCCAAAGGGGCATTCACCCCGGCGAAAAAGTGATGCGGGGTGATGTTGTGGTAGATGAGCACCTTTCGATCGGGGATTCGACGAAGCCACGACATCACGCTCTCGGAGTAATGGATGGTGTAGTGGAGAAGAAGCACGTTGTCAGGAGATGTGTACCGCTCGTAATCGGCCAGCGGATGGGTCTTCCCCTCGAAGACGAAGGGCTGCTGCTCGCAGAAGACCTCGCTGACGTGGCCCAAGGATCTCAGGAGTTTCTGCAAGATGAGGACCTGATTACTGGCTGCGTCCCCGAATGCGACCTGGGGGTGGAACTGGTGGACGTTCATGGGCCTGGGCTCTCCTGATGGTCCCCCTGGAGCTCCTCGATCCTACGCCGGAGGCGGTCGTTCTCCTCGCGGAGGTCGTTGAGGGTGTGGAGAAACTCCCGGTTGAGGTAGGACTGCCGCTCCAGCGCAGGCATGAGATAGCGGCGGATCTCAGCGTTGATGACGCGGCGGACGAGGGCGTTTAGCGGTCCGAGGATAGGGACACGCCAATCGATGGTATAGTCGCGGGGGACGATGTCGCAATCATGCTGCTCGATCCACATCCGGGCATCCAAAGGGTCGCCGATCATTCTCTCCCACAATGCGTCAGCGAGTTGCCCCGGGGTGTCGGCCCTGAATTCAGCCCGGCCCCAATTCTGGTCAACCAGACGCTGGCGAACGCGGGAGGCCACCTCCTCTGCGTCGATCTTCGGATCTCGGATGATCAGCCATCCGGGATCTCTGTCGCCGATAATCACTAGCTCATCCCCCCGGCACGAACGTGCTAAGTTCGGTGTGGCCCACACGGACGTGTGCGAGTAACATGTCCTGCAGCACCCAGGCACGACCCATGTCGCGCCCGCTAAACACCTGCCGCAGCGACGCGGCATCTGGTCAAGCGGACGGTGTGCTCAAGTCTAG
>CAZIWL010000234.1:0-4259 GCA_964542755.1 uncultured Anaerolineales bacterium | reverse complement strand
GCAATCTCGTCGGTATCGCGGGCAAGCCGCACCAGTCGACGATCATCGCCTGCATCGGTCCGAATACTGCTGCCACCGCTGAAGAGCATGGGCTGCGTGTGGATGTGCTCGCTGATTCCAGCACCCCGCAGGGCTTGGTCGCCTCACTCGCAGCCCACGGGGATGCGCTTCGTGAGCAAGCCGCGGCAGAGGGTGTCGAAGAGTGGCGGCCCAGTAAGCGCAAGGCTGCTGGACGACGCAAGTCGTAGTTCCGGGGGGACCGGTGACCTGCGGTAGCAGCACGTTCGTGCCTAGTGCTTAGGCTCAGAAGGTGAGCGGAAACCGAAGCGTCGTCCATCTCCTGCGGCATGGCGAGGTCTACAACCCGGAGGGTGTTCTCTACGGGCGCCTACCCGGTTACCGACTGTCCGACCTCGGTGAGCAGATGGCACAGCGGGCTGCTGATGCGCTTTCCAGTCACGACATCGCCGCGGTGATCGCCTCACCTATGGAGCGCGCGCAGCAGACCGCCGAACCGATAGCCCGCGTGCACGGCCACGAGATCGCCATCGAGCCATTGGCGATCGAGGCGGACAACATCTTCGAGGGGCAGCGGGTGAGCGTGGGCGATGGTGTGCTCCGACAGCCGACTACCTGGCGCCATCTGTGGAACCCGTTCAAGCCCAGTTGGGGTGAGCCTTACGACGAAGTCGCCGCCCGCATGCGCCAGGCCGTACTCAACGCCAAGGAACTCGCCGACGGTCGTGAGGCCGTACTCGTCAGCCATCAGTTGCCCATCTGGATCGCAAGACTCGACGCCGAGGGGCGCAGGCTGTGGCACGATCCGCGATCGCGGCAGTGCACCCTGGCCTCGCTCACCTCGCTGACTTTCGACGATGACGATCTGGTGTCCATCACCTACAGCGAGCCGGCGCGCGATCTGCTTCCCGGTGCCAGCAAAGTGGCCGGCGCCTGACGGTGGCTTGAGTTCGACGATGAGAAGAGTGGTTGTCGCCTTCGCCTTGCTGACCGCGGGGGTGGCGCTTACGGCGTGCTCCTCGAGCGCGGCTGACTCCGGTGCAGGTGGCGATTCGGGCTTTGTCGGTGGTGACGGTTCGATAGTGGTCATCGACCCGGACTCTCGGAACGCCGCTCCCGATTTGGTCGGCACCACGTTGGATGACGAGGAATTTCGGCTCTCGGACTACCGAGGCGACGTGGTGGTGTTGAACGTCTGGGCCTCGTGGTGTGCGCCGTGTCGTGCCGAAGCCCCCGAACTCCAGGAGGTTTGGCAAGAACGTGAAGGCCAGGGGGTCCAGTTCGTCGGACTGAACACCCGGGATGCTCGGACGGCTGCTCGCGGATTCGTCGAGACGATGGGTCTGACGTTCCCGAGCGTGCAAGACAGTGATGGCCGACTGCAGTTGCTGTTCTCTGACTCGTTGCCACCTCAGGCGATCCCCTCGACGTTGATCATCGACCGCGAGGGACGGGTCGCTGCGCGTGCGCTGGGGAAAGTGAGTGCGGGCACATTGCGCGGGATGATCGACGAGGTAGATCAACGTGGGTGATATCGGCACGCTGATCACCAGCGGGTCGATGCTCGTCGCCATCCCCATCGCGATCCTGGCAGGGCTCGTCGCTTTCGTGAGTCCCTGCGTCCTGCCGCTAGCGCCGGGATATGTCTCCTATGTCACGGGGCTCACTGGTGCCGAGCTGGCCACCGGCACCCGCAAGTCACGTGTCTTGATCGGCAGTGTGCTGTTCGTCCTCGGGTTCAGCGTGGTTTTCGTCTCCTACGGTGCGCTGTTCGGCGGCCTCGGTTCGGTGCTGCTGCGCTATGAGGCGATCATCACGCGGGTCATGGGTGTGCTCGTGATCATCATGGGACTGGCTTTCATGGGGGTGATCCCATGGTTCCAACGCGAGTACCGACTGCTGAAGACCCCCACCTGGGGCCTTGCGGGTGCACCGCTGCTGGGCGTGCTCTTCGGCCTGGGCTGGACGCCGTGTATCGGTCCGACGCTCACCGCCGTGCAGTCCCTTGCCTTGGCCGAGGCAAGCGCCACCCGCGGAGCCGTGTTGTCCTTCGCCTACTGCCTGGGCCTGGGTATCCCGTTCATTGCCTTCGGCTTGCTGATCGACCGGATCGCCCCGGCCACCGACTTCATCCGGCGTCACTACGCCGTGATCATGCGCATCGGTGGCGGAATGCTGGTCTTGGTCGGAATCTTGCTGGTGAGCGGTCTATGGCTGGAGTTCACCATCTGGTTGCGAGTGACGATTCCGGGGTTCGAAACGGCCCTGTGAGGCGCACCGCGGGGATGTATCGCAGACTGGGATGGTCATGACAGCCCCACCTGCAGTCCGCACCGAGGCGCCCGTCCCACCGATGGGCGCTCAGGGCTTCTTGCGGTGGGCCTGGCGTCAACTCACCAGCATGCGGGTTGCCTTGATCTTGCTGTTCGCGCTCGCAGTGGCCAGCGTTCCCGGATCGATCTTGCCCCAGCGCGGCAACAATCCGTTGTTGGTGAATGAGTGGCTCGCCGAACAGCCCACTGTTGGCCCGATATTGGATTCGCTCGGCTTCTTCGACGTCTACGGCGCACCCTGGTTCGCTGCCGTCTACCTGCTCTTATTCATCTCTTTGATTGGTTGCGTCCTACCTCGGGTGGGCGTGCACTGGAAGGCGCTGCGTAGCCAGCCACCGAATGCGCCACGCAATCTCGATCGACTGTCGGCCTTCGCCGAGCAGAGCGTGAACCTCAGCGCAGATCAGGTGATCGCCGATCAATCCGCGCGACTGCGCAAGGACCGTTGGCGGGTGCGCACCGGTAGTACTGACGAGACCGTTTGGCTATCTGCGGAGAAGGGGTACTGGCGCGAGACCGGCAACCTGATCTTCCACCTCGCACTCGTGCTGGTTTTGGTCGCCGTGGCTGTGGGCGGACTGTTCGGTTGGCGGGGCAACGTAATCGTGAAGGAAGGCAGTGGCTTTTCCAACACCCTTACCCAATACGACGCCTGGGGTGGAGGAAGACTCGCCACGGCCGACACCATTCCGCCCTTCGCTTTCACCTTGGATGACTTCGCCGTGGAATTCGAACGCAGCGAGGCTCAGCGCGGTTCGCCAAGGCTGTTCGAGGCCACCGTGGACCTGCAGCGCGATCCGCTGGGCCCGATCGAGCGGGAGTCGATAGAAGTCAACTTCCCGATTTCCGTCGCGGGAGCCAAGGTCTTCCTGGTGGGCCACGGCTATGCGCCGTCCTTCATCGTTCGTGATTCGACCGGCGCGGTGGTTCTCGATGACGACGTCGTGTTCTTGCCGCAGGACGGGAACTTCACCTCAACAGGGGTAATCAAAGTGCCCGACTCTTCACCGCAGCTCGGTTTCCAGGGCCTGTTCTTGCCGACCTCGGCGATCGACGACATTCGTGGTCCGCATTCGGTCTTCCCCGACGCTGACGACCCTTCGGTTTTCCTGTCGGTCTGGGAAGGGGACCTTGGGCTCGACTCCGGGATTCCGCAGAGCATCTACACGCTCGATACCGAGGGGATGGAACAGATCGGATTACGGGCTTTGATCCCCGGGCAGACGTGGGATTTCGGAGCCGGCGAGATCGAGTTCACCGGGTGGCAACGGTGGGCCTCGTTCCAGATCGCCTTCGATCCCGGCAAGGAGGCTGCGCTGGCTGCGGCGGTTCTCGCCATGGTCGGGCTGACTGTGTCCTTGTTCACACGTCGCCGTCGCCTATGGGTGAAAGCGCAGACGAGTGCAGGCGGAAGTAGTCTCGTGCAAGCGGCTGGCTTGAGTAAGAGTGAAGCCGGCGACGTCTCCGCGGACGTGCAACAGGTGTGGGATTCGATGGACGAAAGCAGGCAGGAGGAACGGCAATGACCAGCGGTGCAGCGGGCATGGAACTCGCGGAGGCGAGCAACGCATTCATCTACGCGACGATGTTGACTCTCACGATCGCCATGGTGCTTTTCGCCGCTTCCTTCGCCAGTGGCCGCCGTCCGAGCACTGCCAAGACGGTCGCTGCGAGTGTGCAATCTCCCGGATCCGGGTCCAGTTCCGTCGCGGTCCTCGATCGCGATAGCGATCGACCGGCCATTGACTCCGGACGCCGCCTAGCGAACATCGGCATGTCCCTAACGTGGCTGGCCACCGGACTGCTGACCATCGCGCTGGTCCTGCGCGGCGTGTGGGCCGGCCGCGTGCCGTGGGGAAACATGTACGAGTTCTCCATCAGCTCCGCGTGGGGCGTGCTCGTTGTCTT
>CAZIWL010000233.1:0-4273 GCA_964542755.1 uncultured Anaerolineales bacterium | reverse complement strand
CGGATTGGCTAGAGATGATTCGTGACAGCAGACAGCCTGTAGAGGCCCATTTTCATGTCGTTTCGGACTTCCGCCGCGAGATCTATGACAACTCGTTAGCGCACCCGCACGAACCTTCTCTGTCGTAATCTCCACTGATCTGTGGTAAACTGTGTGGATCTGTGTATGTACAGGCAACGTGACGTGGAGGTGAGGAGATCGGCCCACCAGCTTGTCGCGCGACAGGGACTGGTGTAGACTGGAGTCGTCTCAGGGATTGTTCGGAGGTGTACCGTCATCAAACGGCTGCTGTCTGGTGTGGAGGAGATTAGGAAGTCCAAGAGGACCTACGTCTTCCTCAACGTGGCCTACTATGGCCTCGTGATCTGCGGGATGGTCGCGACCGCTGCCGATCCCTCGCTTAACAAGACGCTCACGGCCGCCGTCGGAGAGTCGCTGTCTGAGGGGCCGCTGGCACCCGTCTGGGACGCCTACAGCTCCCAGCGCGTCCTCCAGGCCGCTGCTTTGACCATAGCAGTGAACCTCGTCGTCGGCAGCTTCGCCACGATCACGCTCCCCTCCCTCATCGTGCCCTTCAGCGGGCTGCTGATGGCCGTGGTGAGGGCCCTCCTGTGGGGCGTCCTCTTCTCTCCACGATCGGTGACCGGCATCGGCCTGGTCGAGGCAGTGGCCGGCCTCTCCATCGCCGTCCTGGTCTTCCTCGAAGGCCAGGGGTACGTGCTGGCCGCGCTGGGGGCCTACCTGCACGGGGTCGCTTTCCTCTTCCCCCGCAGCGCCGGTGCCGACGGCCACCTCCATGGCTACTGGAGGGGTGTGAAGACTCAGGCCCGCATCTACGTTCTGGTCCTCGTCGTCCTCCTCATAGCTGCGCTATACGAAGTAGTCATAGCCGTCTTCGCGCTGCCGGCGCTGCTCGCGCCTTGATCGCCTTGGTTCGCCCTTGCCAAGGAGGTGAGACGTCTTCGACCTCCCCAATATGGGCACCCTGGGCCGCACGCGTTGTGGCGCGTAGATTTCCATAGGTCGGCACAGGGAGCGGCGGGGATGGAAAACGCCCCACCATCTGTGCGGATCTGTGTCCAGATGGTCTTCCGCCAGGCGTCGAGGCCTGGTCATCTTGACACAACGCCCCACATCGAGGTATACTCCCCGCCTGTTGCCCGGACGAGCAGCCCCGTCAGGAGTGCCGACGGGTCGCCTGCCCCGGTTTGGGCCACTCAAGAGCACGATCGTGAGCAGATGGAGGGTCCATCTGTCGACCGTTGATCAATGAGGAGGATGTGAGATGGAGATCGTCGGATACTGTGTGAAGTGCCGCGAGAAGAAGACCGTCAAGGACGCCGTCGTCACGACGACGAAGAACGGACGCCGTATGGGCAAGGGTAAGTGCCCGGACTGCGGGACGACCGTGAACCGCTTCCTTCCCAGCGAGGATAAGGACAAGAAGGAAAGCTAGGCCTACCAACGGGTCCTATCGGGACGCAGCGGACCCGGTCAACACCCCGTGCGTGGTCTCCCGAGCCCACGCACGCCGTACCTCTTCGGCGCCCTACCCCCACGGCCGCCCTCCTCGGTGCCTCGCACCTTCAGGTGCAAGGCATCTGGACAGCCGAAACGGCATCGGTGGGACATGAATCTCCACAGAGCCCGCGCAGCTTCTCGCAGCGGCCCAGGTGGAAAGCCACCTGACGTCCTACGCCCTCCCGAACCTCGGCCCGCATCAGGCGAGCGCCTGCTTGCCGCCCCAAGCCTTGACGAGTAGAATGGAGCCGTAGCCTCCCTGTAGCGCTGGCGTCTCAGCGCGCCGCACGTACCAGCACCTTCCCAGGAGGTCCCCGATGAGTGGTCGACCGTCCGCAACCAGGGCTTTCGCCCTATCAGCTCTCATCGCCGTCGCCGCCGTGAGCCTCGCCTGCTGCCCCCTGTTCGACATGCAGACGGGCCTCCTCGGCGGCTCCGCGTGCGCCGTGCCCAATCTATTGGGCGAACGGGAGGCCCCAGCCCGTCTCAGCCTCTCCGAGCTCGGCCTCACCGCCGTCGTCGTGAACGAACATAGTGACGGGTTCGACGCCGGGATCGTCATCCGCACCGACCCGCCAGCCGGCACAGAGCTCGAGCCGTGCGAGGGGCAGGTCGTTCTCGTGGTCAGCCTGGGTCCTGCCGAGGAGCCCCCACCTGAACCGACCGATGCACCGCCTGCCACCGCGCCCCCACCCACGGCAACGCCTGTGACGGATGCCGAGCCCCTGTCCACGGCGGAGCCGATCGACGGCCCGGATCTCGGCCCCATGGGCGTCCGCGTCTACGACGAGGGGTTCGACCACGGGTACGTGGAGGCGTTTCGGCCCGAGTGGAACGTCGATGCCGAGGCCGACGCCGCGTACGCCAGCGAGTCCGGCAACCTGGTCACGGAGAAGTACCTGGTCGCCTGGGCGGGCGATGAGACCTGGTACGACTACGGCATCACGTTTGGCAGGGCGGACTTCACGGACGTGACCCAGTTTCAGGCCATGGTACGCGTCCAGGACGAGCAGAACTACATCGGCATCTTCTGCTGGAAGGGCGAAGGAGGGCTTCTCTGCGAGGGGGAACGCGTAGTCGACGGTCAGGGGATGGGCGTGCCCAACTTCTTGCAGCAGACGACGAGGATGTTCGTCGACGGGCAGGTGGAGGGGAGCACCATCGAGCTGCGCGCCGTGGGGAACGAGTTCAGCGTGCTGCGGGACGGTGAGGTTGTAGGCCGCATGACGGACGATACGTTCGCCTCCGGCGGGGTCGGATTCCTCGTCGAGGGCCGTCTGCTGACGGACTACGTCCACGTCTACGAGCCCGCCAAGCCGGCCAGCTTTCCGTGGACCTACTTGCGCGACGATTTCTCGCGGAACCAATGGCTGACGGGGGACGGCGAGGGGGAGGTCGCGTGGGTGAGCCGGGAGCTGCTGCCGGACGCGTACCGGATGCAGGTCCGCGCCCTCATCGACGGGCCCGTCGTGGCCTACGAGACGGTACCGATTCAGGTCCCCTTCGACCCCGATGGCTTCCCCTACGCGTACACCGCCAGTGTGCGCGTCAGAAAAGTCAGCGGGCCGAGCAGCACCGGCATGGGCCTGCTCTTCGGCTGTCTCCACGAGAACGCCTGCTACGAGTTCTCCATCATCCCCGACGAGGGGACGGCGCTCCTTTCGCGGATCGACGAGGATGGATGGGTCGAGCTGCAAGGGCCGCTTCAGATTGGGAGTCTGCCTCGAGAGAACGTGCTGCAAGTGGCGACCGAGGACGGCTCGTTCACGTTCCTGGTCAATGGGGTGTCGGTGATGACGGCGGAGCTCGAGGATGCCGAGGGGACGCTGATCGGGGTCTCGGGCCAGGTATCTGGGCTGGACAACGTGGGCGTGGTGACGTTTGATGATATTGTGGTGAGCCAGGCGGGGGAGCTGGCAGATTAGGGGACCGAGAGCCTACCCCTGCGAGCGCTCCGATGGTTGGATCCGGCCCGGCGAAGCCCTCGCAACCTGGCCCCTTGCGAGGGTTACGATGGCTTGACGCGGCCTGGCATGGTCCTCGGGAGCAACGTCGAGGCGAGCTGAAGATCAATCGAGTACCCTCGCAAGGTTGGCTTGCCTTCCAACGACAACCTTGCGAGGGTCGAGGGTGGTTGTTGGACCACGGGTCTTGTGCCAGCCGCACGAGTCTGGTAGGACGAAGGCCTGACGCAACCCTCGCAAGGGGGACTGACGCAACCCTCCCAAGGGGTATCTCTGTGGCTCTCTGTGCTCCTCCGTGTGCCTCTGTGTCACGCCGTTACGGCGCGTACACGTTGAAGCTGGTGCTCTGTCCCGTCTTCAGGCCGCTGGAGATCTGGACTGCGTTCCCCTCGGTTACGTTGGTGATGCTCACCTCCACCGTATTGGGTGAGTGGGTGCCCTCATTCAGCGCCGTCACCTGAATGGTGTTCTCCCCGCTGTTCAGCTTCACACGCACCGTCTGCGGACTGCTGGTCAGGAGCACGTCGCCCATCACCTTCTTGCCGTTCACGAAGAGATCGATGCGGTCCCCGTCCACCGATGCGTTGTCGCGTACCGAGATCTCGATCACGTTCTGATCCACGGTCACATCGCTGAAGCCGGTCGGTGAACCAATGGAGTCGGGATCGACCTGAATCGCTTTCTCCACGTAGCAGTCGTCTGGCGTGCCGCTCACCTTGGCCCAGAGAACCCAGTAGGTCTCCTCGCTCTCCCAGACGTCAAACGACCCACTGTTAGGAGCCACCGGG
>CAZIWL010000232.1:0-4311 GCA_964542755.1 uncultured Anaerolineales bacterium | reverse complement strand
GCAGGATCTCTCGGCGGCCGATCGCATCCTCGACGATCTCGCCGGCTTCCGGCCGCCGCCGGCCGGCGGGGCGGATCCGCCGCCGACGGATTGACCGGGCGCAATCTCCTCCCACTCCCCGCGGAGCGGCGATTGCAGCGGCAATCGATCAGGCGAATGCCATTGACCGCTCCGCGGGGAGTGAGGCTGTCCTGGCTTCCTCATCGCCTCATCGCCTTGTAGGGATTGGAAACCGGTCGTTGTCAGTGAAGCGCCAGCGGAACGGTTGTCGTTGCCGTAATCGTAATCGGAGAAGCGGGGAGATTGGAACCGAACGGAGGGCGGGAGACGAAGACGAAAGCCAACCATCAGATGCGGCCCATGACGGGCAGATCTGAGAGTCCCCGACCTCACCCCCGGACGGATTCACCGCAAGATCGGGCTACAAATGGCAAGAAATGTTCCTAGGCCCCGCCGGGAAAGCGTTTATGGTTGCGCGTCCAGGGGGAAGCGGATCGAGAGGGGGCACTCCATCCCTTCGCAACGAACCAACCACACCAACCGAACTCATCATAAGCCAAGATGGCGCGACGTTCCTCGCGAACCTGCTTCCTCCCGCGCTGCACGGCGGTCCTTGCGGCCGTTCTGGCCGCCATGACGGGGGTTTCGTTCTGCCAGACGAGCATCTCCCCGGTCGACATCGACGTCTGGGTGCTGGGCAACCCCGGCGTGAGTGCGGAGCGCGCCGATTCGGCCAACGCCATCGACGGCGACACCGGGACGATCAGCTACACCACCCCCGCCTTCACGACCACCGGCGTGACCATCGCCCTGGACATCTCCAGCACCGGGCCGATCAGCGGCCTCCGGCTCGCCAAGAATGCCGATTGCGACGCTTATGGCGGAAGCGGTTACGACGATGGCACCACGGACCTCCGCCCCAAGGAGGCGGTGGATCTCACCATCTATTACACGACGGACGCCGGAGCGCTCAATGCGCGGACCTGGACGCCGGTTTCGGGCCTGACCCGTGGTTACAACGGCTCGGAACTGATGGTGACCCTCGGCCTCGTCGACTCCGCCATGGCCACCGTCGATCGCGAGTACCACGACTTCGCCGGGGACGGTTGGGCCTCGCTGAGCTTCGAACCGGTCGCCGGCTGCACGGGGCTGGCGATCGACATGGTTTACGACGAGAACCACACCGGCGCTCCCTACCGGCACTACGGCGTCTACGAGTGGGAGGTCTGCGAGGGCGGCGGGGTGGACAGCGACAACGACGGGCTCCTGGACTCGTGGGAACATGTCCTCATCAACGCCGATCCCGGTGACGCGGTGACCGGGCTCGAGCACGTGAAGGGGCCCAACCAGGCCCCCGACACCACCGACTTCGACGGCGACGGGCTCACCGACGCCGGCGAGTACACCGCCGGCACCGACGCCACCAAGGCCGACAGCGACGACGACGGGATCGAGGACGGTGACGAGACGACCGGGGCGCAGAACCCCTACAAGGACGGCCACGTGCCCGGCGATCCCCCCGGAGGAACCCCCGGGGCGGCGACCGACCCCAAGGACGGCGACTCCGACGACGACGGCCTGCTCGACGGCCGGGAGACGGCCGGGCAGGACCGCTCCGGCGCGAGCCACGGCTTCGGACCCACCGACCCGAACGCCGCCGACACCGACGGCGACACCCATGACGACCTTGCGGAGACCGACTTCGGCAGTGACCCGACCGATCCCACCAGCTTTGCCGGGATCCTCGACGGCCTGGTCGGCTACTGGCAGTTCGAGAACAACTGGGACGACTCGAGCGCCAATGCCAACCACATGACCAGTCACGACGTCTCGCCCGCGCTCGTCACGGGAGGCAAGGTCGGCACCCACGCCTGCGAGGGCGACGGCACCTTCGGCATGTGGCGGGCCACCGGATCCAGTATCGACCCCTCCGTCACCGGCAGCAATCCCCGCACGATGAACCTCTGGTTCAAGGCGAACCAGGACCTGCGTTTCACCCCGGTCGGCTACGGCTTCAACGCCGGGGGTGCGTGGCAGTTGCTGCTGCTTCCGTCGACCCATGGCTTCGGGCAAGTCTACGGCCTGGACGCTCATATACCCGACACCTTCGGCGATTCCAACCCGGGATGGACTGCCGGCACCTGGTACATGGTGACCATCACCTACGACCCCGATGTCAACGGCGGAACCGCCAAGGTCTACCAGGACGGCACGCTGGTCGATTCGGCGGACAATCTGGGCCTCGACACCAACGCCAGCGCGCTCTACGTGGGCACCGGGCCGGCAACCGCGGGCTTCGGTTCAGCATACTTCGACGGCATGATCGACGACCTCGCGGTGTGGAACCGGGTCCTCCCGGCCGGTCAGATCGCCACCATCCACGATTTCGGCGAGCTGGGCCTGGACCTGTTCGAGATCAGGTCCGGGGCGGCCACTGCCACACTCCTGGCGTCCTCGCCCAATCCCTCGACCAGTGGAGACCATGTCACCTTCACCGCGGTGGTGCAGGCCGACGGCGTGACGGCGGACGATGCCACCGGGACGATGACCTTCTTCCTGGATGGCGCGACCACGCTGGGCGACGCGGGCGTGACCAATGGCGTGGCGAGCCTCGGCACCACCGCCCTGGCAGACGGGCTGCGCCGGATCACGGCCCGATACAGCGGCGATGCCACTTACGTGCCCTCGGTGGGCGGCCTGACCCAGGTGGTCCTGTTGCCCGGACAGGAGGCGACCACCACGGTCCTCGAGTCCTCCGGCAATCCCTCGCTGGGCGGCGGGACCATCGGCTTCACCGCCACCGTGCAGGCCAGTGGCTCGACAGCCGGGGAGGCCGGCGGCATGGTGACGTTCAAGGACGGCGGGGTGACCCTGGGCACCAGCATGCTGTCCCATGGCAAGGCCGTCTTCCGGACCGGCGCTCTCGCCGTCGGCACGCACTCCGTCACGGCGGAATACGGCGGCGACGGTTCGTATGGGCCCAGCGTCTCGGCCGCCTTGCCGCAGGTCGTGGAGCCGCCGACCCGGTTGGCGGACCCGGTTCGGCCCTTTGGCATCACCGATGTCCGGCGCACCGCCGACGGCTCGGTCACGCTGACCTGGGACTCCTCGCTGCCGGGCGCGGTCTATACCGTCGAGTCGAGCACCAACCTCGTCGACTGGACGCCGCTTCCCGGGAACGTTCCCCCCTCCGGCGATCTCACCAGCCTGCTGCTTCCCGCCGGCGGCGACCCCGACCCCGCCACCGAGCCGAAGCTTTTCCTGCGCGTCCGGGAGGTGCCCGCAGTGGAGGTCATCCTGGTCGACCCCGAGCCCTATGGCAGCACCTTCCAGAGTCACAACCAGAAGGTCGTCGCCAATGACCATGGCATCTTTGTGACCTACTATGCCGGCGGAAGCTGGCCTGCCGGTTACTACCGGCTGGCGCGGAGCGTGGACGGTGGCCGGAACTTCACCACCATCTACCAGTACGCCAACGCGGTGAACATCGCACCGATGGAAACCGACGAGCACGACAACATCTACCTCGCATACGGCGCGACGGACGGGGCCGGCCTCAACTTCCTTCGCTTCAGTCCGGCCAACGGATTTGCCGAGCCGGTTTTCGTCAGGACCCATGCCGTCCCCCTCGGCGCCAAGATAGCCATGGCTTATGACCGGGCGCGCCAGCAGTTTTATGTCGCCAGCCAGTGGGGGGCGGTGTTCACGCTGGACAAGTCCGGCAATCTGCTCCGCAACCAGAGCGTGTTTGGCAGTGTCAACGGCCACGTTGCCGCCTACCCGCACCTGATGGTTGATTCGTCCGGCGTCCTGCATTTCGCCGACACCACAGCCCTGGCCGGAGACTGCATTCCCTACGTCACCATCCGTTACCTCAGGTCCGCCGACGGCGGCGCCACCTGGACGAAGATGGATGGCACGGCGCTTAGCCTGCCCACCAGCCCCGCGCCGGACGGACCATCCGACATGATCAATCTGCCGGATGAAGTCTCCCCCTATTCGTCCTGGCTGGCCAATTTCCACGTCAAGGACGGCAAGGCTCATTTCATTTACGCTGCGACCAATCCCTGGGACCCGGAGTGCCTCGGCCTCACCACCCCCCTCGTCGAGCGCCAGCACTACATGCGATTCAATGCCGCGACCGGCGTGCGGGAGATCGACAGTTGGGCCGAGACCGGCGGATGGTGTGGCGGGGGAACCTGCATCGGCGGCAATGCGTCCAGAATTCTCTGCATGACGCTACGCTTGATGACGAACTGCCGGGCACCTTCCTCGGTCTTGGCCATGTCAAGGATGTCCGGTGTGATCGTT
>CAZIWL010000231.1:0-4351 GCA_964542755.1 uncultured Anaerolineales bacterium | reverse complement strand
TGCTGCGCCGAGGGATGGGACAAGGAGTAGGGGCATGGATGCCACGAACGGACTCGCGAATTGGTGGTTCACGGCCGGCCGCGTGGGCGGCTGGGCCGTCTTCCTCTTGCTGGCGATGGTCGCTGTCGGCTGGATGATCTATCTCAGCCAGTCGCGGCGGATCCCCATGCTGGGCTGGCTGCTCGGCACGCTCGTCGCCGGCCTGTGGCTCCTCCCGTCGGCCGTGCTGAGCCTGGTTCCCTCGGTTCGGTCGAGCATCGCCCATCTCCAGCAGACCGTGGTCTACCTGGGCCTCATCGGGGGCCTGGTGCCTGCCGCAGCAGCGATAGGTTTCGTCATCGTCCACCGGGGTCGCCAGGGGTGCGCCCAGGGACATCTCTACGACGCGTCGTTGGATGGGTGCCCTGAGTGTCTGGGGCAGGCGGGGGCAGGGCAGGGAACTGCGCCAAGCGGGCCTCGTGGAACCGTCGAGACCTCCCGGCGTGCGGGACAGGGCCAGCGACCCCTGCAGCCGGGCCCCCCAGGCCCGCCGCGGCAGCCTGCGCGCCAGCCGGGACAGCCCCCGGCAGCGGTTCCACAGGGTCAGCGTCCGGGGGCACCCCCGGCGCATCAGCCTCCGCCGCCCGGCGTGCGGCAACAGCAGGGGCAGACCGCCACCCACCGGCCCTACCCACAGACGGGTACGCAGCCGTACGGACAACGGCCAACACCTCGGCGACCGGATCAAGCTGAGCCGCCGACGGAGGTTCCCCAACGGCCCCAGCAGGCGGCACGGCCTGGCGCCTCGCGAATGGTGGGATGGCTCGTCCACGAGCAGAGCGGACGCCGCTTCAAGTTGAACCCGGGCGACACGCGGGTGGGGCGGAGCAGGGACAACGAAGTGGTTCTGACCGACCCGACGGTATCCCGGCAGCACCTCGTGATCCGCCATCAAGGGGGCCGGTTCATCATCCACGACCCAGGATCCACCTCCGGGACCTCCGTGAACGGCCGCCGGCTGAAGCAACCGGCGCTGCTGGCGGGAGGCGAGACCATCGTCATCGGCGAGACGCAGCTCCGTTTCGTGAAGTCGGCGGCGAGCAGGCCCTCAACCGATTCGCCGACCAGGCGGATGTGAGGCGCTGTGAAGACCCTAAAGGTCTTCATCGAATCGTTGGCGGAAAGAGCCTTCCTGAAGCTGCCGAAGCTCATGGTTTGATAGGATCTCGTTGAGACCTTTGGGGTCGGTTAGGGATCTGTTTGGAGGACGCGCTTTATGACCGAGCTGGTTGGCAAGACCATCATGGGGCGGTACCGCGTGGACGAGTTCCTGGGCGCCGGGGGCATGGCCCAGGTCTACCGGGCATGGGACCGGACGCGGGCCGTCTGGGTGGCCGTCAAACTCCTCAACGCCGATCTGGCGGACGATTTCGTCTTCATGCGCCGCTTCTCGGAGGAGGCCCAGACGCTGGAGCGGCTGAAGCACCCCCACATCGTCCGTTTCCTCGGCTTCGAGGAGGCGCGCGGCCTGGCCTTCATGGTCATGGAGTACATCCAGGGCCGCACGCTCCGCCGGTATATGCGCCTGTTGGGCCGCCCCTTCCGCCCAGGGGAGATGCTGCGCATCCTCCAGCCGGTCTGCAGTGCGCTCCATTATGCCCACCAGATGGGCATCTACCACTGCGACGTCAAGCCCGCCAACGTCTTCCTGGAGACGTCCGGTCGCGTCGTGCTGGGCGACTTCGGCATCGCCCGTCTGAGCGAGTCGGCAACAGTCACCTTCTCCACGCCCGGGACGCCAGCATACATGTCGCCGGAGCAGTGCCGTGGCGGCGTCGCGCTGGACGGCCGAACCGACATCTACGCCCTGGCGGTGACGGCTTACGAGATGCTGACCCTGGATCGGCCCTTCAAGGGCGACGCGGCGCAGTCGACGGGAAGCCGGATCGACCGCGTCCGCTGGGAACAGCTCAACGCCCCTCCGCCGCCCCTCAGGCGTCTGAATCCGCAGATCTCCCCGGCGGTCGAGAGAGTCGTTCTCCACGCCCTGCAGAAGGACCGGGACAGGCGGTTCCCTGGCGCCCTGAGTTTCTATCGTGCTTTCGCCCAGGCTGCCGGCTCGGCAGCCGTCGCCGCGCTGCCGAGGGTCTCGGAGCGAGCCGAGCAGGCCGCCCAGGAAGAGGAATCGAAACCCTACGACGCTGTCGTGGAGGAGGCCCCCCGGTCAAGGAAGCCGTTGATTCTGATGGGCGCCGCCGCCACCCTCTTGATTGCGGTGCTCGTCTTCCTGCTGCGGCCGCCGGGCTCTCCGCCGAACTCCGCGTCCTCGGGTGGTTCAGGATCTGGAGGGCTGGCGGCGTCTGAGGATCTTGACGCCACGGCGGTGCCCCCAACCGAGGACGTGGCCGTGACCGAAGGACCGACGGTGGTGCCCGCGACCGACGCGCCGCCGCCCACGCCGACTCCGACGCCGGAACCGAGCGACGTCTACGTGCTCTACATCGTGGACTCGTCGAACAGCATGCAGCCCAAGCTAGGGGATGCGAAACTCGGCCTGGCACACCACTTGGAGCGCGTCGATCCCTCTATCAACACCGGCCTGGTCGCTTACGGGCACCGGGTGCACGCGCTGGAGGACGGGACTTGCTCGGGCCAGAACGTGGAGACGATGGCGCCCCTCCAAGCCGGCTCACCCCCGCGGCTGATCGCCGGGCTCAACGAGCTAGAGGCCGTGGGCAAGGCTCCCCTGGAGGAGGCGCTGCGCGCCGCCTACCAGGCGTTCACCGTCTACGGCGATCGCCGTAACGCCGTCATCCTGATCACCGACGGCGGCGATACCTGCGGAGGGGAGCCGCTGCGCCCCATCGTCAGGAACGAGGAGGTGGGCCAGCACCTCCCTATCTATGTGGCGGCGATGGGAGTAGATCCAGCCGAGCGCGAGGGACTCGCGGAGATGGCCGAGGGGACGGGCGGCCAGTTGGGTGAGGCCACCAACGCGGCGAACCTCCGAGGCGTCCTCGATAGTTTCCTGGTCACGATCGCGGGAACCGAGGTGGGGGGACCCTAGCAGCGTAGGAGGGGATAGCGATGGCAAACTGGAAGAAACAGGGCTTGGTTTTCGTCTCCATAACGAGTGGGTTGATCGTGCTGACACTGATTGCCGTCGTGGCGGGCGGGGCACTGAGCGGCGCACCGGCCCCCACGGAGGAGCCAGCAGCGGACACGACGCCGGCCACGGTCGCCCCCACGCCGACGGCTTCGCCGCTGCCCGAGAACGCGCCAGCGCTGCAGCCGGCCAAAGGTGTGAGTAATCTCTACATCGAGTATATCCTCGACGCCTCGGGCAGCATGCTGGAACTTTTGCCCGACGGCGTGCCGAAGCGAGAGGCGGCCGAGAAGTATCTGGTCGAGCATATGCTGGAGTTCGCGCCGGAGACCCACCTGGGCCTGCGGTCTTACGGGCACCGCGTTCCCTGGCAGGAGGATCAGGAGAAAAGCTGCGAGGACATTGAACTGATTGCGCCCATCGAGGTGGGCCAGATGGAGCCCATCGCTGATTGGCTGAACGAGTTCGAAACCCTGGGGATGACGCCCCTCCATGCCTCCGTCGAGCAGGCTCTGGCAGACTTCGACACCGATGCCCCGGACAAGCTGAACAACATCATCCTCATCAGCGACGGTATTGAGACTTGCGGCGGAAACCCCTGCGAGCTAGCCAAGCAGATGAAGATGGAGGGCATCAACTTCACCATCCACGTGATCGGCCTCTACGTGGATGCACCCGCCCGCGAGCAGCTTTCGTGTATCGCTGAGGAGGGCGGTGGCGTCTACTACGACGTCGAGAGCAGCGAGGACTTTGCGGCGGCCCTGAGGGCGATTCAGGAAGACGTCCGGGAGGACGAGCAGGTCCTCAGCTACGAGGAGGCCACTCAGACGGCCAACCCGCCAACGGACACGCCGGAGCCGACGGACACGCCGACCTCCACCGGCACGCCCAGCCCGACGGATACGCCGCAACCCACGCTGACCCCGGTCCCGCCGACGGTCACGCCCCCACCCCCTCCGCCGACGAACCCGCCCGTGCCCACCGACACGCCGGGCCCGACGCCGACCGACCCCCCTTCGCCGACGCCTACCCAGGATGTCCAGGCCGGTTGCGCAAAGCCGACGATCGCGGAGTTCTATGCCGCTCCGCCCAACCCTGGCTCCTCGGCCAGCTTCGTGCTTAAGTGGACGATCCAGGGGGCGGACCGGGCAGAGATCTTCGGCCACCCGGTGGCTCCTAACAGTGGGTCGTTTGACGTCTGGGAGAGCGAGGAGACCTATTGGGTGCTCTGGGCCAAGGTCAATGGCACGCCAGACGACTGCTATG
>CAZIWL010000230.1:1887-4465 GCA_964542755.1 uncultured Anaerolineales bacterium | reverse complement strand
GCCCGGCCGTCTGCTCCGTCACGTAGAGCAGCCCGCGCGCGCGGTCGTAGGCCGCAGCGCCGAGGACCGCGCACGCAGGATCAAACACCTCGGACGCCGGGCTGTGCATCTCGTACGGCAGCACGGACCACGGCTCGCGAAACCCGGCGGCGACCTCGCGCAGCTCCTCGGGATCATAGAAGAGGATCTGCGGCTCGTACGGATAGGCGTGGTACCCCTTGGAAGGGACGCACGCATCGCCCCCGCACGCCGCCGCCGTGCCATAGCAGTTGGGGCCCAGCCCCTTCCGGCCGACGATGAGGACCCCGCTGCCGTTGCTCCCCTCCACCCACGCCCCGCCGCCCCACAGATCCGCCGGACGGTAGTCCGGGAAGTCGCACTGCTCCGGATCGTCCAGGCAGCCCGGGTAGATCTCCCGATAGCTGAGAAGAGCCTCGGCAGCCACCACACCCCCGGAGGCCGGAGGTCCGTCCCCCTGCCACGGCGCCACGGCGTAGAGGGTCGGCCCCTGCGATCCGCCGAAGGCACCGGCGGCCCGGTGATTTCCTGCGATCAGGCTCTTCCCATCTAGATGAGCGTCGGCAAACCCTTGCGGCGCATTGAAGAGGTAGTTGCACGTCCGGGCGTTGTGATAGAGCTCATCCTGAGAGGGGCGCTCCCCGATGTGCCATACGCCCTGCGCGCCCGTCATATCGAGTGTGCTCCATCCCAGAGAATCCTGATCGTATCCCCCTACGTTGTACCAGTCGCGGAGATTCCACCCGATGCGCCCGGAGGCGGGCACGTAGGCCAGGCCGTCGACCTCGCGGTAGACACAGCCGCCCGCGTACGTACAGGTGTCCTTCAACCCGCCGGTGATGTCGGTCAGGGGGTGCAGCACCGTCGCGCCGGGCAGATCGTCATAGCTCTCCACGACAGCGGGCGCCGGGATAGCCAGCTCGCCGACCAGATCGTCGTAAACGTGGCCTGCAGCGTAGAGGGAGCCCGGATAGCCGTCCGCCGGCCCGTCGGGATCGCCATTGGGATAGTACGCCAGGGCGTGCCCGCCGTAGGCCCATCTGTCGCCCGCCGGGTACGCGAAGGCCCCTTGATAGTCCAGGTCTGAGGCCTGCAGACGTCCGCCACCAGTCGGAGGATCCGGCGAGGTCGGCGATCCATAGCCGCGCAGTACGAGCGGGAGGAAGAGGGTGCGCCAGCTCCGCGTGACCAGGGTGATGGTGTGGTTTGTCGAGGCCGAGCCGCCGCAGTGCTCCACGGTCACTGAGATCGCGTGCGTGCCGGTGGCGGGCCATGAGTAGGTCACTGCCTGGCCCTCTCCGACGGGGGGAGCAGGCCACCAGGTGTAGGTAATGGGCGGGGAGACCGCGGTGGGCGAGATCACGGCTGCGAACGTGTACTCCGTATCGGTGGTGCCCTCGGTGGGGCCGGCAATGCCCACGCCCTCCACGGCCACGCAATCACTGTCCGCCCTCCAGCGGTGGTAGAAGACGTTCAGCAGCTCTACAAACTCCCCCGTAGCCTTTTGATTTCCTGCCGCGTTGGGGTGGTCCGCCCCGTAAGCACCATAGTCATAGTCGCCCGTCTGGACGTGCTGGACCGCGCCGTTCCACCAGCGGTGATGATTCCCCGCCTCCGCACCCAGGTCATTTGTCGAGGGCTCGCCCCCGTTGCTGGTGAGCACGTTGTAGAAGTCGAAGACCGCCACGTTCTCGTGCGCATACGCGTCCAACCAATCGTGTACCAGCCAATCGTTGAAGTCGCGGGCGTTCCCCGCCTCGGTGGGCGTCATGTGTCCCTCGACCATCGGTGGGGCCGTCACCACGACGAAGAGCTTGTCCTGCCGCGCGGCGAAAGTCGTCAGCAGGTCGTTGTAGATCCCCTGGGCGTTGCCCACCGTGTGATGGGCCGAGCCACAGCTCTGCCCGCGCAGGGGATTGCTGCCAATGTCCGGAATCGGGTCGCCCAGGCTTCCACCAAGCCGCGAGTTGGGGTAGCACGATTTGAACATCACGATCTCATTCTCGCCGCCGGGGTCTGGCATAGGGCGCGCATAGCTGGCGTGCTTGTTCGTCGTGGTGTAGAGCGCCGTCGTATACGTCTCACTCTCCGGCCCGCGAAACCACGTCCACCAATGGCCGATATCCGTCCTGGACCCGATGTCGTCCGGTCCCCATCCGTAGTATGTATCGCTCACGTGGTAGTTGGCATCCCCCAGCGCATCGCCTAACCCGCCGTTCCCTGCGTCCAGCCAATTGTCCCCGCACGAATGGTGGATGAACACCAGCTTCACCACCTCACCCGGTGGACTCGGATCATCCGCTGTCCCTGAACCGAGACGCGTCAGCGCACCCTGCTCGGTGTCCACGGGCTCCCGCGCCGCGCGAGGAAGCTCCCGCTTACCTGGCTGGAGAGGTTGAGCTCCTTGTTCGGAGACGGATGGATACCACTGCTCCCTCTCCCGGGGGCGGACAGCTAGTGCTGCTCGTTCAGAATCTGATCCGAGTACTTGCTCCCTCTCCCCTGGCTGGAGAGATTGAGCTCCGTGTTCGGAGACGGATGGATACCACTGCTCCCTCTC
>CAZIWL010000230.1:0-1787 GCA_964542755.1 uncultured Anaerolineales bacterium | reverse complement strand
TGCTCCCTCTCCCCTGGGGGGAGAGGGCTGGGGTGAGGGGGGCCGCCCGCGCGAACCCAAGCTCCCAACACCACTGCCGCGATCCCCATAGTCCCCATCACGACGCTTGCCAGCCGCCCAATCCGCATCACCATCCTCCGATTCACCGCAGAGACGCGGAGGTCGCAGAGCTGCCAGGACCCCGCATTACGAACGGCAAGAAACACCGCAGGGTCAACTCAGTCCCGTACCACTCATCCGCCCCCACATCCCACCCGCCTCCCTGAGGCCTCGCATCCCCGTCCAAATCATCGCTCACCAGCGCCGCTGCCACACCTTGATCGATCGCGACGTTGGCAGATGGCGCCAGGTGAAGGTCACCCCCGTTCCCGTCGACGAACAGGCTCAGCGGCTGCGCATCCAGATTCCCAGCCTGCAACGCCGTCCCGCTTCGCTCTCTCATGTTGTGCGTCACCAGATTGTTGACGAGGGTGATGTCCGTATGCTCAAACCGCCACTCCATGGACGAGAAGGGAGCCTGCGTCGAGGCGATCGTGTTGTGCAGCACCTCGGCCCCGCATGCGTTCCAGAGGCAGACCCCGCAGTCGAAGCCGTACTGCGAGGCAAAAAGCTCGGTCCGATTGGCGAAGAGCATGTTGTTGCGAATGGTGCCCCCGTAGTGGTCCACATAGCCGCCTCCGGCACCCGGGCAAGGATCGTCTTCGTACGTGCGTACACCGCTTCCGCTCGTCGCCATGCCAAAGCCAATGCCCCGCCCGTTGTTCCGCAATTCGTTCCGCTCTACCACCGTGCCCCGGCACGACCGCCATAGATGGATCCCGTGCTCCGACAGACCCAGATCGCACCAGAACCCCTCGATCAGATTGTCGCGGATCACCCAATCCCGGGCTTGATGGGCATCGATCCCGCCGGTGTAGCAGTTACCGCGGATGTGAGGGCGCCCGGCGTCCGTCAGCTCGATGCGGGAGCAGGCAATCGTGCCGGCGTCAGGGAAGTACAGCGCGTTCTGTCCGGCGTAGGGGTTGATCTTAATCGCTTGTTGCCCGGGATCGACGACATGCACGTTGTAGATGAGGGTGTTCATCGTGTTCGTGAAGGCCGTGGACATCACGTGGATGGGGTGGTCGTAGGCCTCGCTCAGCGTCAGGTCCGCGATGGTGACGTCCGAGGCGACGACCTGCACGATCTCCGTGGTGGCGTAGTTGCCGTCGAGCACGACGGCCGCGCGGTTTCCGTTGGCGGAGCGGAGCGTCACCCCGGGCTGGTCGATCAGTAGGTAGACGCCGTTGAGCTCGTACGTCCCGTCGGCGACCAGGATCGTGTCGCCTGGCGAGGCTGCGTTGACCGCTTGCTGGAGCTCGGCCACCGTGGTGACCGAGACTGTGGAGCCAGTCGGCGGCGGCAGCGGCGGACACCCCTCGGCCAGGCCCGCTCGGGCCAGAGCAGCTGCCGCCACCGGATACCCGTTTCCTAGGACGGCAAGGATCACCATCGCCATGGCGATAGCACCGTGTGCTCCCGCCGCACGTATTGTCGAGCCTGTCCCCCTCATACTCCAAGGATACTACGACTGGCCGACAAACTCAATAGCACCTAGGGGCCAGGTGGGAAGCATCCATCAATGCAGAGGCGCGGAGAACGCGGAGAGGCCCAACCAGCCGGAGTGCAATCACCACGCGCCAGCCTGAGAGGTACCGGGCTGCGACCAAAACGGCACACGGCGCACTCCCCCCTCACGTGGCGTGAGAGGGCAGCGCGGCCACAGCAAGCGGGTTGGCATGACACAG
>CAZIWL010000229.1:0-4487 GCA_964542755.1 uncultured Anaerolineales bacterium | reverse complement strand
GGGTACATTATATGCGGGCCGATGAATATTAAGCGGGAGGAATACCCGATGGGTGAGCGTTACGAGCGTGTATCTGACGTGCTGCAGGTCCTTTCTCACCCTGTCCGGCTGCAGATAGCGGACGAACTCCGGGGGGGCGAGGCCTGCGTTTGTCACATCCAGAGTGTCGTGGGCCGATCTCAGCCCTACGTATCCCAGCAGCTAAGCAAGTTGCGTGAGGCCGACCTGGTGACGGACCGTCGCGAGGGGCTATTCGTGTACTATGGGCTGGACGATCCTGCGGTGGAACGCGTTCTGGAGGCGATGCTGGGGCCGCTGGAAGAGCGTGGGCGTGTGGCGGCGTGTGCATGCCCGCGCTGCGAGGCGGTGTCAAGGCCGACGAGGGACGTTGTGAGGCGAGAGGCGCACGCGATCCGAGGAGAGGTGACATGAGTGAATCGAGCCACGGAACAGAAGGTACGCGAGGGTGTAGCTGTATGCAGGGGGGCTTCAGCGCTCTCCCTCCGGAGTTGCGACCGCGTCCGAAGAAGAACAACAACCTCCGGAAGGTCACGTGCCCGGTATGCGGTACGGTTTACCGAACCAACCGGGGGACGGATCTGTGTATGAATTGCGAGAAGAAGCAGGAGCGATGACGGCACCGCATGTGATAGACTCGATCGTAGGGGACGACTTGACCGTGCGGATGGGTGGTACGTCCGACGATCTGGCTTTTGGGCAGCCCACGCGCATCCGACTATGCCGGAGACGAGGTTGGATGCTGATCTGGTCTTCCGCGATGCGACGATTCATGATCACAGGCGAAGGCGACTGTGACCCAAGGACTAGGAGGCTATGATGGCAGATGTGCTGACGTTTACGCTGGACAAGTTCAAGTTCGAGGTTCCCACCGAGCGGTTCTACAGCGATGAGGGATTGTGGGTCCTGCCGGAGCAAAACGATCGCGTTCGGGTCGGGCTTTCGGACTTCGTGCAGCAGCGTAGCGGCGACGTGGCCTTTGCCGAGATCAAGCCAGAGGGCACGATCGTGGGCCTCGACGACGAGGTAGCCGTGATCGAGACGATCAAGGTGGACATTTACTTCACGTCGCCAGTTGCGGGGGAGATCGTCGAGGTCAACCCCGAGATGGATCTGGCCCCGGAGGCGATCAACCAGGATCCCTACGGCGAGGGCTGGTTGGCCGTTATCAAGGCCGAGGATTGGGAGGCCGCGCGGGAGCGGTTGCTGGAGCCAGAGGCCTACTTCGACATCATGAAGGAAGAGGCGAGGGAGGAAGCGACGCAGCTATGAGCGAAAAGGAACGAAGGGTGATGCTGGTCCCGTGCAGCGGGCTGGGCAAGTCGCTGGGCACCGTAAGCCGGGAGGCGGCCTATGAGGTGGTGGAGGACCTGCGCCCCGGTCAGACCGGGCTGACGCCGCTATCGCTGCTGGTGCTGGGCGACGAGGAGACGCGGGCCGAGGTCGTGGACAACGTGGCGGTGGCGATCGACGGCTGCAAGCTGGCCTGCGCGAGCAAGATGGTTGAGGAGAGCGGAGGCCACGTGGCACGAGGTTTTGCTGTGCTCGAGGCCTACCGCCGCCATCGGGACTTCAGGCCTCGGGGCATCGCCGCGCTTAATGAGGGGGGAAAGAAACTGGCTCACGCCCTGGCGGAGGAGATCGCCAAGGCCGTGGATGACTTGTCGAAGGGTGAGGAGGGAGTGCAAGATGCCTGATCTGCCAAAGAAGAAGGTCGGCATCATCGCCTGCTCCGGCGAGGAACTGGCGGAGGGTACGGTGACGCGGCTGGCCGCGCTCAAGGTGTTGGAGGAGCTAAGACCGGACGAGACGGTGACGATCTGTCTGCCCTTGTTCCTGGCCGGTGGCGAGCAGGACCGAGCCTTTGCCCGCTTCTATCCCACCATCGCCGTGGACGGCTGTGAGAAGCGGTGCGCTGCCCGCGGAACCGAGATGCACTCGGGTAAGCCGGCGGCAGAGATCGTAGTCGCTAACCTTGTCGACGGTGATGACCTGGGCACTGGCCGTCAATTGAGTGCTGAGGGGGCGGCCGCAGTGGACATCGTTGCGGAACGGATCGCCGAGACAGCCGACGATCTTTTGGGTGCGAAGTGGGATCGGCGGCGCGGCGAGCCCGTCCCGGATGGGGAGGAGGTGGAGAATGCGGAGGCTCCCCAGGAGGCATCCGAACCGAAAGTCGCGGCCTGTGCTTGCGGCTCCGGGATCCCGGTGCAGATGGTCCAGGTGAACGGAAAGGAGGTCACGTTCATCGCGCTCCCACTGATCTTCGAGAGATTCCACGAGGAGGGCAGACCTCCAGAGGACGGCACCGCCGAGGAGCTGATGAAGACCGTGAAGATCTATACGTCCGTTCCGGCGGGGGAGGAGGAAACGTACCAGGAGGCTGTCATGCGCGAGTATGTCAACTACTGTGAGGAGGCCAGCTGATGGCGAAGACCGCTACCTATGACACCACCGTCAAATGGGCGGGGGAGCACTGGGGCCACATCGAGATGGGAAACGGCCCGGAGATGGACTTCTCCGCGCCCCCCGATGCGGAGGGGCATGCGGGCGTGCTGACCCCGGAGGATGCCTTCGTGGCCTCGGTCAACACGTGTATCATGATGATGTACATCTGGGCTACCGAACGGTTCAAGTTGGATCTTCAGTCCTACACGTGTCGCGCTGAGGGCACGAAGCTGATCGAGCTGGACCGGACGGAGATCTTCACCGACGTGAAGCTCTGGCCGGAGATTGTCATCGCGGCGGGTGACGAGGACCCGGAGAGGGTCGAGAGACGAGCCAGGCGCGGGCTGAAGGCAGCGGAGAAGTACAGCCTGGTGGCGAACTCCGTCAAATCAAAGATTGCGATTGAGCCGACGTTCAAGATCATCTGAGCCTTCGGCGGTGGTCGGTCAGTGCTTGAAGGCTGAGCAACCTGGGTTTAGCTAGAGAAGAATACGATAGGGAGTTGGAGATGACACTCGAGATCAAGATTCTGGGACCTGGTTGTCCCAACTGTCACCGCGTTGAGGAGAACGCCGTGGAGGCGCTGGAGAAGCTGAGCGAGGAGAACCCTTCGCTGGAGGCGACGGTCCAGCACGTGACGGAGTTCGACGAGATCATGGCGTATGACGTTTTGGCCACCCCGGGCCTGGTGGTGAACGAGGAGGTGGTTTGCGCCGGGCGCATACCGAAGGTGAACGAGGTGGTGGAGTGGTTGCGGGAGGCGCTGGACGCTCAGTCGGAGTGATGCGCCAAAACGGTGCCAGCCCACGGACGCGGGCAGGTCAGTGAATGATGAAGTGCTGGCTGTCGTCAACCCGTTGGAAGGGAGGTTGAACTGCGCAGGATTACGCTGGATGCCCAGGGCCGGCTGGCCCTTCCCGAAGACCTTTGTCGGCGGTATCGGCTGGACACGGGGAGGATTTCCTGCTGGGAGAGACGGAGAGCGGCCTGCCGCTCCATCCCCTGCGGCCGGATGTGCGTAAGGTCTATGTGGAACCCACGACGCGCTGCAACCTGGACTGCCGCATCTGTGTGCGTAACGTCTGGGAGGAGACCCTGGAGGACATGAGCGCGGGCACTTTCGAGCGCGTCTTGGATGGTCTGCGCGGCCTGCCCGACCTCCCCGAGGTCGTGGTGGGGGGCTACGGCGAGCCGTTGGCCCACCCGAACATCGTCGACTGCCTGGAGGCGATCAAGGGCCTGGGCGTCAAGATCACCATCAGCACGAACGGCGTGCTGCTCGACGAAGAACGGGGTCGAGCGCTGATCGACCTGGGCGTCGATGGGATCACGGTCTCACTGGACGGCACGGATCCGGAGACCTACGCCGATGTCCGTCGCGGGGCCACGCTGGCGTCGGTTGTGGAGAACGCCGAGACCCTCCAGCGGCTGAAGGGAGAGAGCGGCACCCCGCTGCCGCGCCTGGCGATCGAGTTCGTGGCTCTGAAGGAGAACGAGGCGCAGATCGCCGAACTGCCCGGGGTGGCCCAGCGGTTGGGCGCCAACCGGGTGCTGGTGTCCCACGTCCTGCCCCACACGCCCGAGATGACCGAGCAGGCGCTTTACGGGCGTGACCCCAGGCCTCCGCTGCCCACCGCTGCGGGCTGGGCGGTCAAGAGCAGCGACTGGATGCTCTGGGGCATCGTGGAGCTCCCACGCATGAACTGGGGCGCCGAGCGGCGCTGCCGCTTCATTGGCAGCAGCGCGTTGGTGGTCGGCTGGGATGGCGGCGTCAGCCCGTGCTATGCGCTCTCCCACTCCTACCCGTACACCATCTTCGGGCGGCGCAAGGAAGTGAGCCGCACTACCTTTGGAAACGTCAACGAGGAGGATCTGGCGGCGGTCTGGATGTCGGAGGATTACGTGCGCTTCCGCGCCGAGGTGCGCCGCTTCAACTTCCCGTCTTGCGTGGACTGCGAGCTGCGCGACACCTGCGACATCACCGAGTCGAACGACGGCTGCTGGGGCTGGTGTCCCTCCTG
>CAZIWL010000228.1:1941-4549 GCA_964542755.1 uncultured Anaerolineales bacterium | reverse complement strand
AGCGGGGCCAGGATTCGAACCTGGGACCTCCGGGTTATGAGCCCGACGAGCTGCCACTGCTCTACCCCGCAACGCATCGAGCATTATAACGTGATTCCCGTAGGATGTCAAGCCAAAACGAAGGGTTCTCTGACGAACTCCATCCAGACCCTCCAACGGCTGGCAGCTGCCTCATCCCGCGTCTCGCCGACCGAACCCGATCGGAGAGGCAGACCCCGACCCGCAACTGCCGAAGGTGCATCACCCCCTTCAGGTGCAACGGACCGCAAGAGCCGGGCGCTTTGGCCCAGACCCGTCGGCCCGTCCAAGACACGAGGTCTTGTAGCCGAGCGCCCGCAGGAGCAGCAGTCCGATGTTAGCCCACCCCAACGGACCCATCACGCCGGAGCCCAAGTCCAAAAAGGACTTCGCGAGCGCGCTCAGGCTGGTGATGAGCAGGGCGGTGTTGACGTTCCGGAGGGTTTCGCTGGATGCGCCGCAGAAAACTCAAAACGGAGCAGCCCAAGGTCCACGCTCACTCCGGTTGCCGCTACTGCTTCAGCACCACGGGCAAGTAGACCTGCCAGGCACCCCCGGGATCCTCACCGCCTTGCACAAAGACCTCCTCCCCCATCAACGTCACCGTCCCCGCCCGCGGCGTGTCCGCCCCGACGGCCAGCAGACTGATGCTCACCTCGTCGGAAAGCCCCTCCCGACGCTCCTCGCGGGCCGTCAGGCTTAGCATAGAGAAATCCTCATGGAGACCCACGGCGTCGTACGGAAGGCCAAAGCGTCCATCGGGGTCGGGCAAGACGCTCCCCTGCCCCATCACCACGCCCTTGTCGTAAATCGTGTAGTGGACGGCCGTCGTGCCCGCGGGCGCGCGACCGCCGACAGCTATGGGCTCGACCTTCCCCTCGGGCCACGCGATGAAGCCGGGCTCGGGCGACGAGATATGGAGCGCCGGGCTCTCCGGTTCGACGACGTAGAAGACGTAGTCACCCGTGGTGCCGAGCACGGTCCCGGTGTTGTGGCTTTGCGGGATCACGCCGTTCCCGATGTAGGGCCGGTCGTGCTCGACAAAGACCTCCACCGTCCAGCGTCCTGGTTCGTCCGCCTCGAAATCGAAGCCCGGGTCGTAGAGCCAACCGATCTTGTTGGCATGCCAGGTGGCGCTGCGGACGACGCTGCTGGGCGAGGTGACGGTGAGGCTGACCCGGCTGTCGAGGGGCGGACCTACATGCCCGCAGACAGCAACCGTTTCGCCGGTCTCCAGCACATCCCCGGGGCGGACACAGGTTGGCAGAAAGAGCATATCGATGTCCTCGCCCAGCAATGTCATAATCGGGCCGCCGTTGATGCTCGCACCTGTCGCATCCTGAAAGGGCGGGGTCACTCGGCAGCAGCCGAACCCGTCACAAGCATCCGGGAGTAGCACCCAGAAGGAGCTGTAGATGGCGTACTCGTTGATCGACGTCGTGTCAGAGATAGCGCGGATCACCAGGCCGCCGAGCTCCCACTTCATATCTCCCGGTTGGTCTCCGTTCGCCGGCACACCGATCTGGTAGCCGTACGTGTCGTCGAAGCGCCAGTAGGCGACGCCCATGTTGTCCTCCGAGATCAGCTCGCGGACTCGAACCCCCGGGCGCTGCGACGAGCCGTACCAGTAGCCCCAGAGGTCGATTTCCTCGGGATGGAGCTCCGGATGCGCACCGCTCTCCGTGGTGATGAAGAGCGGCGCCTCGCCGATGGCAATGCGCTGCTCAAGTCCGCTGGGCGTCTGGTCCAGCGGGGGCCAGCGGAAGCCGCCCCGCGCCTTGGGATACTTGGCGCGGATCAGATTGTAGAACGTCTTCTCCGGCGTCAGGTCCTCGAACGTCAGGATGGTGTGGATGGAGTCACCCAGATAGAGGGGGTCGGCCGTTTGTTGCCCCCAATGGATGTCGCCGCTGAGATAGGGATAGTAGTTCTCCACCCCAATCTGGTGGGGAAGGAGATCCTGGTTGCGGAACCAGATGGGCATGAAAGGATCGATCGTCTCCCGCAGGTAGTCCATCCCTCGCCGCCCGTGCGCCTCGATGCGCGGATCCGGGCTCTCTACAACGCTCCCCCAGGTCATGGATCCGAACCAGACCTCCCCTGAGGGATCGTGGTATTCGGCGGTGACGTCAACGCGGTACTCCCCAGGACTGTCCATAGGCAAGGTCAGCCCCGGCCCCGGATGGAAGAAGCCAGCCCGGTTGGCCTGACCTTGAACAGTGACGGTGACGACTTCACTTGGATCCGAGTTCGGCATGTGTTCCAGATGGATCGACACATGCGCCGGAACTGGAGGATAGAGGTGCACGCCCGCCGGGAAGAAGTCATTAACGGTGAAAGGCGCGGTCGGCAGGACGTGCGGATCGATATCGAGGGTCCGGGCCACCATCACCTCGTACGTGCTTTCCAGACTGTAGGGGTTGCCGAACACGTCGAGGACGTGGCCGCCGAGCTGGATAACGTGGACGCCCTCTCGAGCGAAAGCATGCTCGAAAGCCCCCTCGAAGTTGTGGAGCTCGTACAGGTCTGCCAGGTGACCGGTGCCCGTGGCAAACTCATCGCCACCGGGCGTGGTGGGCGTCCGAAGCAG
>CAZIWL010000228.1:0-1841 GCA_964542755.1 uncultured Anaerolineales bacterium | reverse complement strand
AGCTCGTTCCCGAAGAGGAGCCACGGGACACGAGGGGGCGCCGGGTGTCCTACCCGCAGAACGGGGAGACCGCTGGCGCGATGGCTGTCGTGAAGCCAGACCTCGGCCTGAGACACCGCATCGCCGTATGGCCCCGGCGGGAAGAAGGTGAACTCGGGACGGTAGTAGCCCTCGGGTAGGTCGGCGGGCACAGTCAAGGACGTCTCAACGTCACCGGTCACGACGTCGGGTCGGGGGCACGCCACCTCCTCCAGGAAATCGGGACCCACACCCAGATCCACGGGCGGCACGTACCCCTCGTGCTCGATGGGCAAGCCCGTGGGGGTGAAGAGCGATCCATCGAACCAGACCTCCCAGGCCTTGGCGACGCCGTCGCCCCCAAACATCTCACGGAGAGCGAACTGGACCGACATCGTCTCCGTCGGCGGGCTCGTCCAGGCCATGGCCGGCGACGTCATGGACAAGGAGAGGGTCACAGAGAAGCTATCCCCGGGCATCACCGTCATCCGCCAGTCCCCAGGATGGTCTGGAACCATCACCTCGCCCGCCGCCCACCACCCCGCCCACTCCTTGGCATCAGGCATCTCTGAATGCGCTCCCACCGTGCTGAAGGCCTGAGTCTCGCCGCTGCCTGGCTCAGGCCCTCCCACGCGAATCACCGTGCCCGGAAGGGGATTCAGGTTCTCTGTGCTTGGCGCGGAGATCTTGTCGACGGCATCTCGCCAGAAGCGCTGGATTCGATCGCCCGATGTCTCGTACTTGATGAGGAGCGATGAGCCGCGCGGGGCGAATAAGGTCGCGGAGAAAGCCCCATCGACGTCTGCCGTCGTGGTCATCACGTTGTGCGCGTCCAAATTGACGATGATGACGTTAGACTGAGCGGGGACCGCCCCGGCGTGGCCCATCACGTCAGCGTAGCCGGCGCCGTCAGGGGGGTCGACGGCGATCAGCCGGGCGTCCGGAGGTGCCGTGGGAAACGGATCGGTGGTACCAGCGGCGGGAGCTCCCACTGAGGCGCCAGGGGGACGGTCCACGGCCCCAGGGGACCGCGCAGCGCCGGGGAAGGCAACGACGAGGACAAGGACGACGGCCATGAATGGAATCGCCGTTCTCGGCATCAGCTTCTCGTTCTTCATGTCGGACTCCTAAGGTCGGAACCCGTTGCTCACTCGTGGGGGAGTGAGAGGAGATACTCGAGCAGATCGGTGAGATCGCCGTCCGACAGATGTGACGTGACGCCGTGCTGATCGCTAGGGTTGGCGATCGTCAGCACGTCATAGAGGGTCATCGCGCTGCCATCGTGCAGATATGGGGCGCTGTCGTAGAGGAACCGCAGGGACGGCGTGTCGATCTCGGGGCCGAACCACTCGCCCGCGGCGTCCGCCGTGCCCACGTCGTGTACCTGCAGATCCGTGTAGAGAGGGGCAGGATGACAGACACTGCACCCCGTTTCGGGCGATTCGAAGAGCGCCTTCCCGCGCTGCCCGGCCTCCGTCAGGGCTTCAACCCGAGGCGACACACTCAGGCTGTCGATGTACAGCGCGAGACAATCGAGATCGTAGGAGCGCCCTTGATTCGGACGCGTTGGATCGTCGGTCGGATGCATAGGGCCTTCGATCAAGCCGGTACCGAACTGCTCGAACCGGATGGAGAACTCACTGTCCGCCGACTCGTCCCATTCGGCTGACCAACGGAGTGGGTAGGTCTCCACCATGCCGAGCAGGCTGGTGGTATTCCGCGTGATGACGGCAGCGGCGCCCGGCGGCACCTCGCCGGTGTACTGGAGCAGCCAGGTCCGCCCGTCGTGCTCGCCCTCGACGTGGCACGTGTTGCAGCTGATC
>CAZIWL010000227.1:0-4685 GCA_964542755.1 uncultured Anaerolineales bacterium | reverse complement strand
GGTTTTCACTTAGTAAAGCGATCTCATCAGTTGGTCTGGTGATTTCAGTGGGAATGACTGCATTCAGCGCATATAACCTTTCTGGACAGGTCATGAATTGGTTCAATTTTTCTGAAGAAGGAACCCAGCCAGTCGAAACACTGGATGAGCGTGCGTTGACACAGGAAGCGATCAATATACAGCTTACTGCCTTAGCGCTGGAACAGATTAAGGTGGAAACTGCGATTCCTGATACAACAACACAAACTGTAGAAACCAACCCCACAACTGGTATTGATGACACGGACGAAGAAATGCTGGGATTGGATGGACAGCAATCGCGTAATTCTTACTCCCTGACAGATGATTTCTCGTCGAAGGAGATGGGTTGGCCAGAACTGGACGATGGATTAAAAACTTTACGATATGAGGACGGCGCCTATCGATTCCAATACAGAGGTAAAGGAAGTTTTGATGAAGTTTTCTGGCCGGTGGATTTCATACCCGTTGAAGCGCGTTTTGAAGTTCGTGCGCCGAAAGACAGCCAGGATGGGACGTTTGGTGTGTTGTGCCAATACCAGGACAGGCAGAATTATTACTATGTGGAGATAGACCTGCTGACACAGCAATATGTCATCGCTCAGGTCGCTGGCGGAGAGTACATACCGCTGACCACAAAAAATATAAGCAATACCTACTGGCAGCCAGCCACAGAATTGAAACCGGATACTGGCGACACGAATCAGTTTGGTGTGACTTGCTATCCTGAAACGATCACTTTCTATATCAATGGAGTGTTTGTGAATGAAGTGAAAGTGCAGGAGCCAGCAACATATCCTGGAACAGGTGCTTTCCTGGTCTATACGTTTGATTTTGCTGGCGATGAAGGCTATACAGTTTGGTTCGATAATGTAGAACTATGGGAACCGGTGCAATAGGAAGGCGTCCCTACACGGGAACTGACAGTACTACCTGCGAATAATAAAAGTGAAAATAAGCATTTGCCTTATTTTCACTTTGTTTTTATTCCATGCGCCATGATTTGAATAAAACCTGGATCAGGGCGCAAAGGTTTGGTACTTTTTATGGCTTTAGGCAAGAAATCGCAAAGCGCGCGCAATGGTGAGCGTCCACATCAGGCCGCTGATAGCGGCAGCCAGGATAAGCGGGGATAAGCCCGGGGCGTCAAATATACTGGTTTTATAGAGTGAAATCGCGCGGGTTTCAGCGCCGGCTGCGTGTGCTGCCCGTTCCATCTGTAATTGGGTCATGTTATCTCCTTTTGGTTCTGCTTAGTATACGGTATGGATGTAAAAAGGTTGTAAAAAGAGAAATTGTTTTTGGGGGATCACTCACTATGGATAACGCGGATCGCTTTGCGGAAACACAATCATCCTGCCATTGTGAACTTCCTGAAGAGAGTTGTATTATCCTTCATTTGGCTGTTTGCGTGTTATCTTTGGCATGAGCGGCCGGGGTTGTGTTCTGGTGTTGACCGGCAGCCCGAGCCGGCCTGCGCTGATGGCAACGATGCGATTGACCATCTCTGTGTAGGAGTAGCCGGCTGCCAGTGAAGAAGCAACGAAAGACGCTTCCTGCGGGTTCGGCAGCAGCAGAGGAAGCGGATTGACCTCCAGAACATACAGGCTGCCAGCAGCGTCCATGCGCATATCAACACGGCAGAAGTCCTCCAGCTCCAGATTTTTCATGGCAGAACGGGCGACCTTCTGTATCTGTTCCAGTTTCGCGTTTGGGATGTGAGCCGGGCAGACGCGCACCACACCGGTGGGGTCGATCTCTTTCAGGCGATTGGAATAATAACCGGTCGGGGTTTTGATCTCGATCACCGGCAGGACCTCGTTGCCCAGAATACTGGCGGTGAATTCCCGCCCGGCGATATACTGCTCAACCAACACCGGGCTATGCACCCTGCTCCAGACCCACTCGATTTGGCGCACAAGCGCTTCGCGGTCATGCACAACCGCGTTTTCATTGATGCCGATTGATGTGCCTTCATGGGCAGGTTTTACAAACAGGGGAAATGGAATATCAAAAGCCGGCAGGCGGCGGGGATCTTCTGCCAGGAAGAAAGGCGCGGTGGGGACGCCCTCGCGCCGGAAGACTTTCTTGGCGATATATTTGTTGTGGGAAAGGGACATGCCAAGCACGCCGGAACCGGTGTAGGGCAGGCGCAGCATATCCAGGATAGCGGGCACCTGCGCTTCGCGCGAAGCGCCAAAATGGCCTTCACACAGGTTAAAACATAAATCCGGCTTATAGTTGAGCAGGTGCCGGATCAGGTTCACATTGGGGACAATATACTTGACGCGGTGGCCGCCAGCGCGCAGGGCGCTGATGATGGCTTTCAGCGTGGATACATCGTCCAGGTCATCCCAGTATTCATCGTCAGGAGGGTGCTCTTTGATGAGGGGGACGTCCTTTTTCAGGTTGGCAAGGACAGCGATCTTCATGGTGAAATCCTATCTTTTTAAAAAATAACGTTTTGATTGCGCGTAAATATACCCCTGTTTTGGCATGTGTCAAGATAGGAAAATTTAATGGTGTTTTTTGCATCAGAAAGTGTGGTGATCTGAAGGGGTGCGGGTTGTGCGCACCCCGCGATGATAGGATCAGAAGGTGTTAGTTATTCAGACAATGAAGTCGGTCAATCCTGGCCGAATTGGGTGGTGTAGAGGCGGGTGTAGATGCCGCCGCGCGCGAGCAATTCCACATGCGTGCCGCGCTCAGCAATGCGCCCGCGATCGAGGACCAGGATCTGGTCCGCAGCCAGGATGGTGCTCAGGCGGTGGGCGATGACGATGCTGGTGCGACCGGCCAGAACATGCTCGAGTGCCTGCTGGATGAGCTGTTCAGACTCGCTGTCGAGGTTGCTGGTGGCTTCGTCGAGGATGAGGATGCGCGGATCGCGCAGGATGACACGCGCCAGGGCGATGCGCTGTTTCTCGCCGCCGCTGAGGCGATAGCCGCGTTCGCCGACGATGGTGTTGTAGCCGTCCGGCAGCCCGCTGATGAACTGGTGGATGTTGGCAGCTCTGGCTGCCTGCTCAACCTGCTCCTGCGCTGCGTCCGGGCGGGCAAAACGGATGTTGGTGGCGATGGTGTCGTGGAATAAAAAGGTCTCCTGGGTGACCATGCCGATCTGGGCGGTGAGCGATTCAAGCGTGACATCGCGCAGGTCATGCCCATCGATCAGGATGCGCCCCTGCCCGGGGTCGTACAGGCGCGGGATGAGATAGGTGAGGGTGGTCTTGCCGGCGCCGCTGGGGCCCACCAGCGCAGCCAGCTGCCCGGCCGGGATGGTGAAATCGATGTCACGCAGTGCAACGGAACGTGCCTGGCTTTGCGCATCCGCGCTATCATCTTCTGTTTCTGATTTTTTCTCTTCTTGATGGCTGCCGGAAAGGATGCCTTCGCCATCCTGCACCTGGCCGAAGCGGCGCACATCGCTCAGCCCGCCGGTATGGCTGTCGTCGTATTTGAAGCTGACATGGTCAAAAACGATCTCACCGTTCACACCGGACAGGGCGACCGCATCTGGTTTTTCATCGATCTCAACCGGCAGGTCCAGCACTTCGAACACGCGCTCAAAACTAACGACGGAGGTGCTGAATTCGACCGGCGCGTTGGAAAGGTTCTGCAAGGCGCTGTAGAGAATGCGCAGATAGGACCCAAAGGCGACAATGGTGCCGATGGTGATGCGGCCCTGAATGGCCTGGTAGCCGCCGAAACCGTAAATGAGGGCGGTGCCGACCGCGCTCAGCAGACCGATGATGACGAAGAAAACGGAACCGAGAAAGGCCCGCTCTACCCCCAGATCCCGCACTTCCGCGGCGCGTGCGCTGAAGCGGGCTGTTTCGGACCTGCGGCGGCCAAAGAGTTTGATCAGCAGCGCACCGCCGATGTTGAGCGTCTCGTGCATGATGGCGTTCATGCGGGCGTTGGCGTCCATCTGGGCGCGGGCCGTATCGCGCAGGCGGCGGCCGAGCATGCGGGCGGCATAGATGAAAAAGGGCATGATGGCGACGCTGGCCAGCGTCAGGCGCCATTCGATGGTCAGCATCATTGAAATGACGACCGCGGCCTGGATCAGGTTGGTGATGATGCTGACGATGGTGTTGCTGACGGCGTTCTGGGCGCCGATGACATCGTTGTTAAGGCGGCTGGCCATCTCGCCGGTTTTGGTGTGGGTGAAGAAACGCAGCGACATGCGCTGGAAGCGGGCATAAAGGGCGGAACGCAGGTCATGGATGACACCCTCGCCGACGCGCGCGTTCAGGCGGCGGCGGAAGACGGCTGCCGCCCCCTGCAGGATGGGCACTGCCAGCAGGGCCAGGGACAGGCGCACCAGCATGCGGATATCCCCTGCGGGGATGACGCTGTCGATCAGGTCACGCACGATGAGGGGCGAGAGGAGCGAGAAGCCGGAATCCGCCAGGATGAGCAGCAGCATGCCGAGCAGGTGCCAGCGGTAGGCGCGTGAATAGGCCAGGACGCGCTTGAGCAGATCCCAGGAGAGGGAGGGTTTTTCGTCAGCCGAGCGGATGAAGGAACGCCAGTTGCTGGAATGCATGGTAGGTTAATGATAGCGCGAAATATGGAAAACTCAAAAAGAAATGTATAAAACTTATTCCGTTATGCGGATTTGTGATTTGATCAAAGCCGCCAAATCTCTCGTTAATTGCGAT
>CAZIWL010000226.1:0-4831 GCA_964542755.1 uncultured Anaerolineales bacterium | reverse complement strand
GAAGAAGAAGAAGAAGAAGAAGAAGAAGAAGAAGAAGAAGAAGAAGAAGACGAAGGCGACATGAGGGTTGTGGAAGTAGCGGAGGAAGATGAGGAAGAGAAAGAGGAATGCGGTGATAATAACTTTACACTGCCTCTGCCGGGTCCAAATACTTGCGAATACCCATTACCACTGGTATTGCCTGACGCTGCAGCTTCTCGAGATATAGCAGAATATTCGTGAAACATGTGATAATCTAACGCCGAGTGCTTCTTGTCATTGAATGCATATAACCAGGTATCACCCTCGTTGTCATACTCTACCGACACCAGGTCATCAAGTGGGCTTTGGGTCATGATATTATCCTCTTTTTCGTTGTTGTCTGGTATCGCCTGCTTAATATCAAGTAGTGAAATCGAGGGTTGTTCTGTGTATTTGGTTGCTTGCCTCAATACATGGGCCTGCAAGGCAGTTCGAAGAGCGTTTGTGCTTAACCCTACATCAGCGCGAGAACTGGTGTATGTTGCAAGTACGATTTTTACTGAATTGATTATCAGTTGAGTAAGGTATGGAACCACTGCTGGACTTGTTTCTTTCATTGTCAGTAACCGGCGATATTCTTCTCCGTGTTCTGGTACAATACTGACGTTCTGGCGGCGGTGCTTGGGTAATAATGAACTACTCATGTCCTTGATGGGATAAGGCACAGGTGGAAAACTCATAGCGTCATAGCTAATATCTGGAACATCTAGAGATAAAAATCGACGTTTTATCTTTTTTCGTGACTGTTTTTCTTCCTCCCCATGGTTGTGTCGCTTGTTTTTTTTCGTTGATTTTTTACACTCTGGTCGATTCCGTTCAGAAGGCAGAACCCACCTGTCCCAGTTAAGCATTTTTGAGGGGAAATGAATAATAGTGTTTTGTTTCTCACACAAAAACACAGAATCTGTTCAAAAACTTTCGGATAGATTTACGACGATATGTTATAAAAGTCCTACGCAATTATAATGAGTATGTTCAAAACTTTCGTATAGATTACTGTAGTATGTTATAAACACACCCAAAAAAAATGTTTAAGTCGCAAAATTCGGATTTTTGCCCCAGATGTGAGCACACAGGTCTTATGATGAGTTTAAATGACGGGTCCACAACACGTTTTTGTCATTGTGGTTATGTATTTCACAAATGTGGTCAACATCAAAATATTGTATTTGGGCGTGGGCCAACTGCAATGCCTAATCCAATATGTAGTTGTGCTAAATATCTTCGGTGTTCATGCCAGGAGCTAGTCGCGGTTTTACAGCCTGGAGTCTTGTATTGTCAGCGCTGTAAGGTGCATTATTTATGGGATGATCGACGAGGATTATATGTTGAGCAGCCTTAAGATTTGGTACCTGGAGGTTTAGCGCTGGAAATAATTTTTGAGGACAGTGACAAACCTGTGTACAATTGATCCTGAACTCTGCTCCTAAACGTGTCGAATTCCTTTGCTACAAGCCTCAAGCCATGTCCCTTTGCATAATTATAGTAACAATAGAGGACAATACTCAAGACAAAGAAGACTGTTATTGTTATAATTCCAATAATCCACTGGATTCGACGCTTGTTATCGCTTTCTTCAAGGTAATTTGAACCTACAAATGCACCACTGAAAATTAGTGCAAGTAATAAAAGAACAATAAATATAATAGTACAATTGTCCATTCTTTTTTTTTTTGTGTTTTTTATACTACATCAACAGAAAAAACTTTTTAATCATATTTCAAGTTGTTGTTTGATATACGCGCGGTTTTACAGCCTGGAGCCTTTGTATTGTCAGCGCTGTAAGGTGCATTATTTATGGGATGATCGACGAGGATTATATGTTGAGCAGCCTTATAGTTTGGTGTTTTGAAGTGAAGCGCTGGCAAGAAGTTGTGAGGTAGCTGACAAATTTTTATTCAATTGTGCCTGACACTTTCTCTTATACTCCTCGAATTCCTTCCTCAGGCCACGTCCCTTACCATATATATAGTAACAATAGAGAACAATACTCAAGATAAAGAAGAGTACTATTGCTATAATTCCAATAATCCACTGGATTCGACGCTTGTTATCGCTTTCTTCAGGGTAATTTAAACCTGCAAATACACCACTAGCGATTAGTGCAAGTAATAAAAGAATAATAAATATAATAGTACAGTTGTCCATTCTTTTTTTTTTGTGTTTTTTATACTACATCATAAGAAAAAACTTTTTAATCATATTTCAAGCTGTTGTTTGATAGACGTGAGTGTTTCGTTTAACCGTGATTGCTTTCGAGCAAAATATTCCAATACATCCGGGAATTCTTTGAAAACATTTTGTTGTTTATCAAATGTTTCCAAAACATGCTGTCGCCTTTGTAATCGTGTTTCAAGGCCAACAATTTGGTTTTGGTAAATTTCTTTTTTTTTTTCTAATGTAATTTCAAACTGCCTTTTAGTTTCGCAAATATCTAGAAATTTCTGTTGTACCATTTTCCGATCTTCCTCGTCGAAACAGTCTGACTGTATTTTTTGACACAAGCAGCCTATTGCCTTTTCTTGCTCACCAAGCGAGGCAATCTGGGTCTCTAGCTTTGCAAACATTTTTTTTTGACTCATGGGTTATAAAACTCTTTTTTTTATTCATCAGACTTGTTTTTTAATACATCATGATGGACACACACACACACACACACACACACACGTATGCGGCTTACAATGCGGTGAAATTAGGATCACTTACCTGAGCCGATGGAGCTGGTGGGTGATGAGACTGATGGGATCGGTGGGATTGATGAGATTGATGGGGTTGGTGGGACTGGTGGAATTGTTGGGACTGGTGGAATTGTTGGGACTGGTGGGACTGATGGGACTGGTTATGTTGTGGCTGGTGGCTTTGCCTTGCTTGTTGATCACTGTGACTTGAATGCTGCTGGTGGGGTGGTCCTCTCATAAATCCCGGTGGTAATTGCCTTTGTTGTGAAAATGGATTAGTTTGAGACTGTTGTGGCTTTCCGGGTGGAAATCCCGGCAAACCTTGTATGCTCTCTAGTCCTGTCGGTCCCCCTATACCATATGATAAGCCTGGTACAGACTCACTCGGGCTTTTGCCAGATTTCTTTTTACCTATCATCGCTTTACGCCTCTTGTAAAATAATACACCAAGTACTATCACAACAACACCCAGAATAACAAATTTACCATACTTTTTCAATATATTGGGTTTGCCACCTGTGGGTGGGCCTTGAATTATTGGATCCCCACCTGCAAACGCCGAGAGTGGCATGATATTACCTGGCTTTCCCAGTTGTGGAACTGTCGTATAATCTTGGGGTACAAAGTTAGTGGATGGCTGAGGTACCGGTGTTGAACTTTTCCCGGGTTCTAGTGACTCTCGAAGGCGATTTAATTGAGCTTGAATGTTTGTTGCTTGGGACATGACAGATGTTTTTTTTTGGTTTTTATATAAATAATTTTTAGTTTTGACAGACTGAATCAAACACAGTTAAATAAAAAAAAAGAAAAGATTTGAACAAGACAGTTGTTATGATTCAATTTGGTCAACATAACTTGACCATAGGTTCTCTGTTGAAAAGTTTGGCCGTTTAAAATATGAATCTGAACACTTAGAGACACACGTACTGTCGTTCCGAAAGACAGATTTACTCAATTGTACACCACCTTCAATAGCCATGTCCGCGGCAAACCCATTGTGGTGAACAGTCGAAGCCATTTCACACATGCTTAATGTATCTGCGTATGCAGACAACTCGTCCATCGCGTCCATTTGATCTTTTTTAGATCCTTTCTGCCAATTAACGATCTTGGGGTAATTTTCAAACAAGAGCCCCATACCATACCCCCCACAGTCATGAAAGAGTTCTCTAGAGACTTGTGGTGACCACCCGTTCAGTATTGTTTTGGTCACTTCAAATATATTAGATCCATCATCTTTCGTGAAGAGGGGTTGTCGATTGCCACCAAACGATATCATCCGAAGAGATTGTATAATTTGTCTTGCGTCGCCTTGTGCTTGCTGGACGATCCGCGTTGTGTCCGAATAATTTAGTCGAATGTCGTACTTCTTTGCAATACGCGTGCATAATTCCCGAAGGTGACTGTCAAAGAGTTTAGGGAAACTGACATTTACCGCAAACGGATACAGTTGCTTGACATTTGCCTTATGTGTTACGTTACACGTCGTGATGATTGGCGTCTTGTTCTTGTCCTCTTTGTACTTCTTTAGAAAGTCGGCAATTGCTGTTATGGAACTTCTGCCATCCTCTGATTCGTATGCCCCGTCAATTTCTTCCAATAACAGAGCGGCTTTGCCCGTAATAGACTTTCGCAGACAAACACGATCCAATACTTTCATTATTTCTTTGTAGGTACGATTATCTGATGCGTTCACCTCTACAACCTGGTAGCCATATTTCTCTAATATAATACGACTGACTGTCGTTTTACCAGTTCCAGGTCGACCATGTAACAACGCCATTGGTTTTTGTGGGTTTGGATTGTGCTTGAATTCGTCCAACCACTGTGATAATTTTTCGATTTGTGGGCGACGACCAACAACTGACGCAAGTGTACAAGGGCGATTCACTTCTAACCAGTCCTGACTGGCTGGGATCGTGTTAAGAATGGTTGCCTGTGGCTTCGTTGTTGCTTTTGGAAGATCATCAACAACAGGCACGGAAGAAGAAGAAGAAGAAGAAGAAGAAGAAGAAGAAGAAGAAGAAGAAGAAGAAGAAGAAGAAGAAGAAGAAGAAGAACAAGAAGAAGAAGAACAAGAAGAAGAAAAAGAAGAAGAAAAAGAAAAAGAAGAAGAAGAAGAAGAAGAAGAA
>CAZIWL010000225.1:3069-4971 GCA_964542755.1 uncultured Anaerolineales bacterium | reverse complement strand
CCCGAAGGCCGTGAGACCCGAAGGCCGTGAGGCCCGAAGGCCCCGAGGCCCGCACCGCGACGAGCCCGCCGGGCAGACCCCGCCGCGGCCCGGCCGATTCTGAAGAACACACGCTATGACTGTCAACGCTGCCTCATCTAAGAGTGAGTTCACCCTCGACCGCGCCTACCGCTACAACCGGAGCGGGCCGCTCCGCTGGATCGTGTCTCACGCCATGCGTTACCCGCTCTTCCCCATTGGGACCATCCTGGCCGCCGTGGCCAACAACGGGGCCTACAGCTACCGGCAGGTCCTCATCGGCCGAGCCTTCGACCTGGTCACCGTAGCCGGCTGGCAGCCATCGGGACTCCTCCTGATCGCCCTGGCCATCGCCGGCGCGGCGGCCCTGCAAGGCGTGACAGGCCTGCTGCGCAACTTCTCCGTCGAGTTCCTCGCCCAGCGCATCGAGCGCGATGCCCGGGACGAGCTCTATCTCGACCTCTTGGGGAAGAGCCAGACGTTCCACGGGCGCCAGCGCATCGGCGACATCATGGCCCGCGCCACCAACGACGTGCGCCAGCTCAACCTGATGTTCAGTCCCGGCTTGATGCTCATCGTCGATTCCGCCATGGCCATCATCGTGCCCATCGTCCTCATCGCCCAGCTCCAGTGGCAGCTGCTCCTCGTCCCGCTGATCTTCGTCGTCCTTTGGGCCCTGACCGTGGCCGACTACAACCGACGCTTGGAGCCGGTCAGCATGGCCCAGCGAGAGGAGTTCGGCGAGATGAACGCCGGTCTAGCCGAGGCCATCGCCGGCATCGAGGTGGTCAAAGCAAACGCCCAGGAGCGCCGCGAGTGGCTCCGCTTCGTCCGGAACGCCCGCGATTTCCGCAATACCTTCGTGAAGCAGGGCCAGATCCAGGCCCGCTACTGGCCCATGCTCGTCTTCAGCGTCTGCTGGGCCGGCGCCTTCCTCCACGCCCTTCTCCTCTGGCGCGGGGGCGCAGTCACCCTGGGGCAGGTCGTGGCCTACATAGGGCTGGTGAGCACGCTCGAGTTCCCCACCTTCATCTCCATCTTCTCCTTCAACCTGGTGCAGCTGGGCGTCGCCGGCGCCCGCCGCATCCTCGAGCTGATCAACACGGAGACGGAGCTGGACGAAAACGAGGCCGGGGTAGCCAAGCCGATCCGCGGCCGGGTCACCTTCGAGCACGTCACCTTCGGCTACGAGGACGCTCCCGTGCTTCGGGACGTCAGCTTCACGGCCGAGCCCGGCGAGACCGTCGCCGTGGTCGGACAGACGGGCTCCGGCAAGTCGACGCTCACCCAGCTCATCAACCGCATCTTCGACGTGGACAGCGGGCGCGTGCTCGTCGACGGGATCGACGTCCGGGACTGGAATATTCAGTCCCTACGCTCCCAGATCTCCACGATCGAACAGGACATCTTCCTCTTCTCATACTCCCTCGCCGAGAACATTGCCTTTGGCCTTGCCGACGCCGACCAGGCCGCCATCGAGGAGGCAGCCAAAGCCGCCCAGGCCCACGGGTTCATCACCGGATTCCCTGAGGGGTATCAGACTGAGATCGGAGAGCGCGGCGTGACGCTCTCCGGCGGGCAGCGGCAGCGCATCGCCATCGCCCGGGCCTTCCTGACGGATCCGCGCATCCTTATCCTGGACGACAGCACGAGTGCCATCGACAGCGCGACAGAGGACGAGATCCAGCGCGCCATGCGCCGCATCAGCAAGGGGGGCGGCGACGCACCCCGCACGACGTTCATCATCACCCACCGCCTCAGCCAGATCCGTTGGGCCGACCGAATCCTAGTCCTCCAGCAAGGCCGCCTCGTCGACCAGGGCCCCCACGACGAACTCATGCAGCGCAGCGAGGACTACCGCCGCATCTTCGCAAGATACGACTA
>CAZIWL010000225.1:0-2969 GCA_964542755.1 uncultured Anaerolineales bacterium | reverse complement strand
CTCTGTGTGACGACTGACTATGGGATTCATTCTAGACGGACTTGACACCGAATCATACGATCGCCAATACGACGACCGGGAGCTCATCCGGCGGATCTTGAGCTACTTCCGCCCGCACACGCGGAAAATGCTCCTCGTGGGCCTCATGCTCACCCTCAACTCCGCCACCGGCAGCGCCGGCCCCATCCTCATCTCAAACGCCATCGACCTGGTGACCGAGGACGCATCCACTCGCCTCATCCTCCTCCTTGCCGGGGGCGTCCTCCTCCTGGGCGCCGCCCGCTGGGGCTTCAACTACATCCGCCAATGGTTCTCCGCCCAGGTCGTCGGCAACGTCGTCCTCGCCCTCCGCGAGGACGTCTTCGAGGCCACCATCGCCCACGACCTCTCCTTCTACGACGAACACCCCTCGGGAAAGATCGTCAGCCGCGTCACCTCCGATACCCAGGACTTCTCCACCGTCGCCACCCTGGTCATGGATCTCACGAGCCAGGTGATGCTGGTCATCATCCTGGCCCTGTGGCTGCTGGCCATCGACCTTCGACTGACCGCCCTCCTGGTCGGTATGACGCCCGTCGCCGTCGGCATCGCCCTCAGCTTCCGGCGCATCGCCCGGGAAGTAACCCGCAGCGCCCGCCGCGTGACGGCCAAGATCAACGCCCAGATCCAGGAGTCCATCAGCGGCATCATGATCGCCAAGAGCTTCCGCCAGGAGCACGCCATCTACGACACGTTCGAGACGAACAACCACCAGGCCTACCAGGTCGGGCTGCGGCGCGGATTGACCCTCAACGCCATCTTCCCCGTCCTCGGCCTGGCCTCAGGCGTCGGCGTTGCCGCCCTGGCCTACGCTGGGGGTCTGGCCACACGCACGCGCATCAGCGCCGGGAACTGGTACCTTTTCATGCAGGCCGTAGGCTTCTTCTGGTGGCCCATGCTCAACATCGCCTCCTTCTGGAGCCAGTTTCAGGACGGCCTCTCCGCCGCCGAGCGCGTCTTCGCCCTCATCGACGCCGAGCCGCGTGTGAGGCAGGAGGCGCAGGACCCTGTGGGCAAGCTGGAGGGGCACATCGAGTTCCGGCATCTCACCTTCGGCTACGACGGGGACGAGGTGGTGCTGCCCGACCTGACGCTAGACATCCCCGCCCGGCAGACCGTGGCCCTGGTCGGCCACACCGGCGCCGGGAAGAGCAGCGTCGCGCGGCTCATCTCCCGCTTCTACGAGTTCCAGGAGGGGCAGCTCCTCATCGACGGACATGACATCCGCCGGCTCGACCTCCAGGCCTACCGGCGTCAGATCGGCGTGGTGCCCCAGGAGCCCTTCCTCTTCTCCGGGACCGTGGCTCAGAATGTGCGCTACGGACAGCCGGACGCCGGCGACGAGCAAGTCTGCGCGGCGGCAGAGCAGATCTCGAAGGGAGACTGGTTGGCCGCCCTCCCGGACGGGCTCCAGACCGACGTCGGCGAGCGCGGCGCCAGCCTCTCCATGGGCCAGCGCCAGTTGGTGGCCCTCGCCCGCGTGCTCCTCAAGGACCCCGCCATCTTCATCCTCGACGAGGCCACGGCCAGCGTCGACCCCTTCACCGAGATGCAGATCCAGGAGGGGCTCGAGGCCGTGATGAGCGACCGGACCGCCATCGTCATCGCCCACCGCCTCTCCACGGTCAAGCACGCGGACCGCATATTGGTTATGGACCAGGGGGCGATCATCGAGGAGGGGACGCACGACGAGCTGATGGCCCAGGGCGGGCAGTACGCCCAGCTATACGACACGTACTTCCGGCATCAGTCGTTGGAGTACATCGAGCGCGCGGCCGAGGACTGAGGCGTGAGGCGTGACGCGTAATCCGTGAGGCGCAGTCCGTGAGGCGTAGTCCGTGAAGCGTAATCCGTGAAGCGTAATCCGTGAAGCGTAATCCGTGAAGCGTAATGCGTAGCGTGGGACACATGGGGCGCCGCGCGGTCGTGTAGGTGGCGGCGTCTCGAAGGGGCACAGAGGCGACGCGGAGACGCACCGATGACGGGAGGGCCGTCCGTCCGCGCCGTATCGGGATGGGCCCGCACCATCCCATCCGACCGCTAGGTGCCGAAGAGCTCCTCAACCACGGGTCCTATCACGTCCCAGCGCGGCAAAAGCACCGCGCCGCCCGTGGGCGTCGTCCACGACTGGACCATGTCCCGGTCGATGACCCGGTGCTCGAACTCGTCCGGCCCCACCCGAAGCGCCGTCACCCCTAGCTGAACCATCTCCACCGGACCCAGGTTCGTGTCCACGTGGTCGAGCCCCGCCCGCGCCACGGCTGGCAGCCGCATCAACCCCTCGGGCGACGCCAGCTTCCGCACCAGCGCCATCAGCACCTGCTGCTGACGGGCCGCCCGGTCGAAGTCCGAGGACGCATGCCGCGTGCGGGCGTACTGGAGCGCCAGCTCGCCGTCCATGTATTGCTCGCCGGCGGGAATCTCGATGCGCGTCGTGCCGTAGTCCTCGGTGGGATACGCGTTGTCCACAATCCGCTCCTCGACCGTCACGTCGATGCCGCCGGCCGCGTCCACCACGGCCCGGAAGGCATCGAAGTCCACCCTCACGTAGTGCCGGACCCCCACGCCGAAGTTCTCGCGGACCGTCGCCATCGCCAGCTCGGGGCCGCCGCCCGGGTTCCCGCTCTCCCCCCAGATGTGCGCGGCGTTGATCCGGCTCTGGCCGTGCCCCGGAATCTCCACGTACAGGTCCCGCGGGATGGAGAGGAGCGCCAGGCTGGGCGCCTGAGGGTCGGCGCCCACCACCATCATCACGTCGGATCGGACCGCATCGCCCTGCCCCGGCCTTCGATCGAGGCCCAAAATCAGCACATTCGTCCGCGGCGCCGCCGCCTGCGCCGCGTAACCCCCTCCCACCGCCAGGCAGCCGCAGGAGAGGACCAGGACCAGAACCGCCAGAAGGAAGGGAGACAGTCGCAGACCGCGCTTCC
>CAZIWL010000224.1:0-5007 GCA_964542755.1 uncultured Anaerolineales bacterium | reverse complement strand
TCCAGGGTCGGTTTATCCGCGGCATGCTCACAGGACCGCTACACTGGCTCGGGCTAGCGGATCTCGCTTTCGACGGCGCGCGGCTGACCCACGTGAGGTTCTACGGGCTGGGCGATCTTTACTGGGATCGCGCGGACGCGCCGCCCGCGTCACCGCACGCGCCGGCCGCGAGCGCGGCAGAAGGGGGGGAAGGGGCATTCTCGGCAGAGGGCATGACCGTCTCCGTCCGCCCCGGAGCACTGAGCGGCCGCGGTCACGGACTTCTGAACGCGATTGCGCGCCTTCAGAGCACCAGCCCTGATCGATTCGAGTACCGGTTGGACGGAGCGGCGTGCCTTGAGGCCTTCGACGCTGGCACCACGCTCTCGAACATCATCGAGACGTGGGAGGAGCACCTTCCCGCACCGATGCCGGACACTATCGGGGACCAGCTGACCGATTGGTGGGAGGGCTACGGCCGCCTGCGGCTCTACGAGGATGTGACGGTGATCGAGTTCAGCGATGAATACGCGCTCGCCGAGATGAAGGCGATCACGTCTCTGGAGGAGCACCTGGTCGCCGAGGTCTCGTCGCGGCTGGTCGTGATCCCAGAGGGAGCCGTCGACTGCCTGGTGGAGGAGCTCCGGGAGGCGGGCCACACGCCCCAGACGGTGAGCAGCGTCGATCCCGAGGAGGGGGCTTGGTGAGGTGACCGGAGAAATCATCGACCTGCTCGAAACCTATCACTACCGGGCACTCCAGAGAATGGCCGAGGTCGCGGGGCTGGAGGCTGATCTCCGCAAGGACGATCTGGTGGCGGAGATGACGGCAAATTACTTCACCGGGGAGCGCATCCGGTCGTCCGTGATGTGCCTCGACGGGCGAGCTCGGGGCGTGCTCTACCGGCTGCTCCACCTCGGAGGCGAGATGGCCACTGTTCGCCTTCGGCAGACGCTGCTGGATGAGGGGCTGGTCGAAGAGCCGTCAGCACCCGGCAGGTTCCGCCGAGGCGGGGTCTATGGGTTGGGAGCTCCTTACGCAGAAAGCAATTACGTGGGCACGGTGTCGCAGTTGGATTCGCCGGTCTTCGAGGACGTGATGGCGCGGCTTACCCTCCATGGGTTGGCCTTCAGTCGTGACCCGAGAAACAACTACGGCGGGACCCCTTACAAGGTCCGGCTTCATCCAGCGGCTACCATCTACGTCCCGGAGGCTGTCAGGCGGCACCTCCCCGATCCGGAGGCGGGGCCGCTGACCCCTGAAGCGTGGAAACCCGATAGGGTGGAGCGGGGTGCGCCGGACGTCCTCCTGCGTGATCTCTACCTGACCTGGGATCTGGTGCGCAGAGGCGATGTGCGCCTGATCAAGTCTGGCTTCGTAGGTAAGCGGTCATTGCGCGCCATCAATGAGACGTTGTTGGCACAAGATACCAGCCTGGAGGATGCGCAGCGGGAGGACGAAGCGACGCGTCTCCATCTGCTGCGTCGATTGCTCGAAGGCCTGGGGCTGGCAGAGCGCAAGGGCGGCTTCCTTTGCGCCGTTGCCCCCGACGACGGCCTGATACCTCGGTTCTGGGCGCAGTCTTCGGGTCAGCAGCTGCTGGCGTGCCTGGATGTCTGGCAGTCGATGGGCGGAGTGTCAGGCTTGGACTCGCAGGTTGAGGTGTACTCGCCGCGCTACGCTGAGGCGCGGCGCATTCTGAGAGCCACGTTGGCTGACCTGGGGCCGGATGTGTGGCTGGAGAGGGAAGACGTCCTGGTGGCTGTCCAGGAGGCGTATGAAGCGTTCCTCTTCCCGGAGCGGTTCGGGGGGCAGCGGTTGAGACGCAGTCCTTTTCAGCAGGCTTACGGCCAACCTGTCGCTCACGGGGTACCGTTCTTCCAGCGAGCCGAACTCACCTTCATCGAGCAGTGTTTGCGCGGCTTCCTTCACGAAGCGGGCGTGGTGGAACTGGGAGTTGATGGTGACACCGCAAGCAGGTTCAAGGTGACCGAGGCGGGCCACGCGCTGCTCAGCGGGCGGACCCCGGCCGACCTGGAAGGCCAGTCCGACGGGGGTGGGAAGGTCGTGGTGCAGCCCACGTTCGACGTGATTGCGATGGGGCCGGTGGGACTCGACACGCTAGCCCGGCTGGATATCTGTGCTGAACGTCAGCGTGTGGACCGGGCTGTGTTTGGGTACCACCTCTCGCGGGCGTCCCTGGATCAGGCCCGTCGATGGGGTGTGACGGCGGCCCAGGTGATGGTGTTTCTGGAGACGAAGAGCGAGACGGGACTGCCGCAGAACGTGCGGCGCTCTATCGATGGCTGGGCCAGGTCTCAGGAACGCTTCGTCTTCCGTCGCGGCGTCGACCTGCTGGAAGCTGCCGGGGACAACGAGCTGCGGGCCTTGTTGGACGACCCGGAGATCGACCAACACCTGTCGCGGGCAGTGGCCCCCAGCGTGGCCCTGGTGAGGGATGGGCAGCGGGGTGTGCTGGTTGCGGCTCTGGCGGGACGAGGCTTCCTCCCAGCCCGCGCATCCGCGGAGCCCGCGTCCGCGGACGACAGCGTCATCGTTCACGAGGATGGGTTGATCGAGGCTGCGCATGCGGTTCCGGGCTTTCAGGTCCGCTCGCGGCTGGCGAAGCTAGCCGAACCCGACGGGGACGGCACGTGGCGTCTGACGCCGGCGTCCGTCCGGCGCGCGGGCGGGAGCCGCAAGCGTGTTCTGGATCTGCTTGACGAGCTCGGGCGGCTTCACCGTGGTCAGCTGCCTGAAACCGTGATCCGCTGGATCAAGGCGGAAGGACGCTACTATGGATCGGCGAACACGGAGACGCTCACCTTGATTGCTTTCCGTGATCGGCAGGCGTTGGAGGAGCTGCGGGAGAAAGACCCGGATTTGGCGTCCTTGCTGAGACCCTTTAGGGCTGGCGATCGGGCGCTGGCCGTGGTCCCCACGGGACGTCTTTCAGACGTGAGGGAGCGTCTGGCGGTGTTCGGCGTGCAGGTTCGAGAGGAGCGGATCTCCGGGGCATAGGACGGCGGGAGAGAGGAAGGGCAGAACGGGTGCCCCGCTTTCAGGGCCGCTATGCTGGTTTGTGCACCTCGTGACGTTGGGTGAAGACCTCGTAATCGGACATCGGGGAGAGAGTGTACTCAATGCCGGACTATCGAATGAGAATGTGGCGCTTGATCCAGGATGCGCCGGGCGATGGTGCTACGAATATGGCCGTCGACGAGGCGATATTGAGGGCCGTGGCCGAGGAAAAGGCGGGCCCGACGCTGCGGCTCTACGCCTGGGCTCCTCCGTGCTTGTCGCTCGGCCGCGGGCAGCCGGTGGATGACGCCGACCGCGGCGCGCTGAGGGCTGTCGGATACGACCTGGTGCGCCGCCCGACGGGCGGGCGCGCGATCCTGCACATCGACGAAGTGACGTACAGTCTGATCGTCCCCCACGATGATCCGCGGGTGCTCGGTTCTGTGGTCGAGAGCTATCGGCGGTTGAGCGGGGCCTTGATCCGTGGCCTGGAGCATCTCGGCGTGCCCGACATCGAGGCGGACCAACGGGTCGACGCTGGAGCGGAGGAAGGACCGGTCTGTTTCGAGGCTCCGTCGGACTACGAGATCACCGCTGGGGGTAAGAAGCTGGTCGGCAGCGCGCAAATGCGAGCTCAGGGCGTCGTGTTGCAGCACGGGTCCATTCCTCTGCAGGGGGACATCGGGCGTATCTGCCCACTTCTGGCACAGCATCCCGATCCGGATCGGGTCCGGGTACGGGCCACGACAGTCGAGCGCGCCATCGGTCGCAGAGTCGATTGGCGCGAGGCGGCCGCTGCGGTGATCGCGGGCTTCGGCCAGGCGCTGAACCTCGAGCTGTCCGCAGGGAATCTGAGCGAACGGGAGCAGGCCACGGCAGAGAGGCTGCGGCGCGAGAAGTACGGCACGGAGACCTGGAACAACACCATTTGACGAGCATCTCCCGCGTGCTATACTCACACTAAGCACCACAACCGGGCCATCACGCATTACGTCTCACGCATTACGTCTTACGGATTCCGTCTTACGGATCACGTCTCACGGATCACTCCTATGATCATCGGCGCCTGCAGCATCGAGCTACGTATCCCGGGCAACCGGTCCCTCAAGGGCAAACGGAGCGTTCTGAAGCCGCTCCTCATCCGCCTGCGCAAGGAGTTCAACGTCTCTACGGCCGAGGTGGGGTTCAACGACGCGTGGCAGACGGCCGAGGTTGCCCTGGTGACGGTGGCGAACAACGACCCCGGGTACGTGCAGCGTTTCCTGGAGAAGGTTGTGGAGTGGGTTCAGACGCACCGTCCCGAGGTGCAGGTGGTGGACTGGCACATCGAGACGTTCTGAGCCTCCACGCGGCCTGTCTGGCGGTCGTTGACGTGCTTGGCCGTGGCGGCTCTCCACGAGACATCACCCGTGGGACCCGTTGTGAAGTGGTCACTGACGAGTGACTGAGACGCTCAGCATAGGTCCAAGAGGCGTCTTGGACCGTTGTCTTGGCGGCATGCATCGTTCCAAGGAGAAGGGCTGCAATGAGTGAAGACATCACGGAGTTGCGCGAACTCACCCAGGCTCGCTTCCAGCGTATCTGGGAGATCTCCCAGGCGGGCGGCGACCTGGAGGGCGAGGATGCCCGGCTGGCCGAGGTGATGGAACGGCATCCTGAGTACCATGAGATCTGGGAGAAGGCTGAAACCATGGGAACGAAGGACGTGCTGATGGACGAGGTCAATCCCTTTATGCACGCGACCGTCCACACCACGGTGGAGAACCAACTCGCCGAAGGTACTCCGCCAGAGGTGGCGGAGGCTCTCGAGGCCCTGTTGAAGGCCGGTTACTCGCGGCACGAGGCGATCCACTTCATTGGGGCTGTGGTCGCCGATGAGATCTATCATATCCTGAAGGAGAAACGGCCCGCCGACCATGAGGCGATCGCCGAGAACTTGAGGGACCTGGCTCGTCAGGCGAGAGAGGAGACGCGTCGGGGGTCTCACGGCGGGTCGGGGAAGCGGGG
>CAZIWL010000223.1:3333-5017 GCA_964542755.1 uncultured Anaerolineales bacterium | reverse complement strand
GGAACCGCTGAAGATCCTCGGGAGTCTTCAAGAGGGGAGGATTGTGCCGTCTCCCTCCCCAACCGTCTCCGCGCACTGCACCCGAGTGCCGGTCATCGAGGGACACACTGCATGCGTGAGCCTGACGTTCGCAGGCCAGATCCCGTCGCTGGACCAGATTCGCACCGCCTGGCGGGGATTCCTGGGAGCTCCTCAGGAGCTGAGACTTCCGACGGCCCCGAGACCCCCTCTCGTCTATCGGGAGGAACCGGACCGACCACAGCCGCGGAAGGACAGAAACACGGCATCCGGTATGGCGATCAGCGTGGGAAGGCTTCGGCCATGCCCGGTGATGGACATCCGGTTCGTAGCGCTCTCCCACAACACGGTCCGAGGCGCAGCGGGCGGCGCCATTCTAAGCGCCGAGTTGCTGAGAGCGCAGGGATTCCTGGGAAGATGATGCCCTTGTCCTCACCCAAGGAAAACCATGGCATACAGATTCTCGACAGCGGCATGGGTGTCCACCGATCCCGTCCAACCGAGGAACCCGTCAAGGAAGAAAGTCAGACACGAGACTGCCGTCGCGTCACTCACTGCATCTCGGCACATGTCAGGACGCTGGAGGCGCACGGGCCTCTTCTGACTGTGGAGGATGCTGGCCTTCCAGGCGGAGACCCAAGTAGTGCAGCGCGCACACGAGTTGCATCCGTCGACGTAGTCGGCTATGAAGAACAGATGGAGATAGCCTAGTATGATTAACGGAAGCACCTGCGCGGCGGACGACCGCGTGACCACTGTCATCAAGGCCTCCCCTGCCCACGTGGAGGGCATCGGACGCGTGGTGCGCGAGGTGTGGCACCAGGATATCCTTCCGGACGCGTGTGAGGGCCTGATCGCCGGGGAGCCCTCTACGATCTGGGTGGTAAGAGCGGAGGGGGCAGTCATCGGATTCGCCTCCGGTTTCCGGACAGTGGACGCGTTCGGGCACCGCCGCGGCGAGATCGATCTCTTGGCGGTGACTCCCAGCCGACAGGGCGAGGGACTTGGCCCACGCCTGATCGCTGGGTTGGTAGAGGAGGCAACCTCCTGGGGAGTGGATGTGCTCCGCGCGCTAATCCGAGTGGAAAACAACCCCAGTCAGAAGGCGTTCGGCAGGGTCGGATTCACGACAGACGAGCAAGTCCACAAGCTTCTGCTGTGGTCCCCGCGGCCAGGCGTGGAGTCGCCGAGATGCCCGGAGACAGTCTCCTTGATCCCGGTGGACACGATCACGTACCGGGGCCTCTGGATCGAGGGTCTGGCCAGCCTCGGCCATTCCGGGCAGCGAGCCGTGGTCGCCGCTGCACGGGCCCGCATCGCCGGAGAGAACCGTCTGAACACGGGGGCCCTGATTCCCGTCCACCGTAGCGGGACCCTGGCCCCGGACCTGATGGAGGAAGCGAAAGTGCAGGGGGAGTACTATTGGTTTCGGAAGGGACTGAACCAGTCAAGGTAGCGACCGATGATACACTGCGTGTGACGTGGGTCGCCTTGTCGCCCTCAATACGTCAGGCGTGGGGCGCAAGCCCACCGTCGCCCCGTGGGGCGACGCTACCACCTGTGATGCGCGCTCATCACCATCCGCCCTCGTGCTCGCCCATCAAGGCCCAGTCATCCCTTCCCACGCCTGACAAGCTCCTTCTCACGCTGCGGACCATCGATCACG
>CAZIWL010000223.1:0-3233 GCA_964542755.1 uncultured Anaerolineales bacterium | reverse complement strand
CGCATTGCGTATCACGGATTCCCGACCGCACGGCCCGAACTGAATCACAGAGAACCCCGTTGCCCGATCACGTAAGGGAGAGTACCTATGCAATCCTACGGTCGCACTTCAGTCCAGGAGTTCCTCGGCGACTTCGTCGTCTTCCGCAACCTGGTCCCCGTCGATGGGCGCCTTCCGTCGCTGGACGATGTGCGCGAAGAAGTGGGTGTGGCGGCTGGGGTGACGCCGCGAAAGAGCGAGCCCGCCTATGCGCACGCAATTGTGGCCATGCTGGAGGCCGCACGTCGAGTTGACCCACCTGGGGCCGCCCTCGAACGGCTGATCTACGTCGGAGACACCCGTATGAACGATGGCACGGCCTTCGCCAACATTGCCACCGCCGGGGGATGGCCGGGCCGGGCGTTTATCGCCTCTGAGAAGACAGAACCCTGCCCGCCAGAGATCGTTCGAGTCGCTGAAGACACCGCGAGCGCGCTCTTTCTAGCTGATCGATGGGCAGACCTCAGCCAGTTCGAGCAGTTCTGTGAGGACCAGGACTTCCGTATCGACGAGCACACCGTGATCCTCGTCGACCTGGACAAGACAACGGTGGGAGCCCGGGGGCGCAACGATCACGTTATCAACCGGGCACGGGTGGAGGCAGTGCAGCGCACAGTCGGCGAACTGCTGGGTGAGGACTTCGACGAAGCCGCCTTCCAGACCGCCTACCATGCTCTGAACCAGTCCGAATTCCACCCTTTCACGGCCGACAACCAGGACTATCTGGCCTACATCTGTCTAATCCTGGGAAGCGGGCTGTATCGGTTCGAGCCCCTTGCCGAACGCGTGCAAGAGCAGCGGCTCAAGACCTTCGGGGCCTTCATCGATGAAGTCAATGCGCGGAGCAACGAGCTTCATCCACCCCTGCAACAGATTCACCGCCGGATCTACCAACGGGTGGAGGCCGGTGATCCCACCCCCTTCAAGGCCTTCCGCTACAACGAGTATCGGGCTACGGTGGAGCGCATGGGCTGTCTGGATGACAACGCCCCGGTGGCACAGCTGCTGGCGTCGGAAATCGTCATCACCCAGGAGGTGCGCCAAGCAGCGCTGCGTTGGCGCGCAGCCGGGGCGCTGCTCTTTGGCCTCTCGGACAAGCCCGACGAGGCCTCGATTCCCACGGAGGAGTTGGGTTGTGAGGGCTTCTTGCCCATCCACCAGGTTGAGACGCACGCCGTGGGAGCAGGGTAGAACAAGTGTCTGTAGAGATAGGAGAGGACCGATGATCTACGACTGTTGGCTCGAATGCACCCGGGGCTGCGGTGAGCGCCATTCCGTCTACGACGTCATCTATCGCTGCACGTCATGTGGCGGGCTCCTGGATGTCGAACACGATCTCAATACGCTCAAGAACCGGAGCGCGGACCAGTGGAAAGCCTTGTTCGATCGGCGAACGCGCACCAACACCTGGCCCTATGGAAGTGGCGTTTGGGGCAAGAAGGAGTGGGTCCTGCCCCAGCTCGACAACGAGAACGTCGTTTCGATGTACGAAGGACACACAAACTGTTTCTGGGCCGAGCGTCTCGGCCAGGAGATCGGGGTGCCTGACCTGTGGGTAAAGCAGTGCGGCAACAGCCACACCGGATCCTTCAAGGATCTGGGAATGACCGTTCTGGTGTCAGTGGTCAAGCAAATGCTGGCGGACGGCAAGCCTGTTCGGGCCGTAGCCTGCGCCTCGACCGGCGATACGTCGGCAGCCCTGGCCGCCTATGCCGCGGCGGCAGGCATCCCGGCCGTCATCCTCCTGCCCCGTGGTAGGGTCTCCACGGCTCAGTTGGTCCAACCCATTGCCAACAACGCCCTGGTCCTCGCACTGGATACAGACTTCGACGGCTGCATGGCTATCGTCAAACAGCTCACGAAGGATCCCACCATCTATCTAGCCAACTCGATGAATTCACTTCGCATCGAGGGGCAGAAGACAGTCGGCATCGAGATCGTTCAGCAGTTCGACTGGGAGGTCCCAGATTGGATCGTGATCCCGGCCGGGAACCTGGGGAACGTCAGCGCTCTGGGGCGCGGCATGCTTATGATGAAGGAGCTCGGACTGATCGACCGTCTGCCGCGGATCGCTTGTGCTCAGGCAGCCAATGCGAATCCGCTCTACCTCAGTTACCTGTCCGACTTCGACGAATATCGCGACGTCACCGCAAAGAAGACGGCGGCCACCGCCATTCAGATTGGGGCGCCAGTCAGCTATGAGCGGGCGGTCAAGGTCCTGGAGGCCTTCGACGGCGTCGTCGAGCAGGCGAACGAGCACGAGCTGGCCAACGCCGCGGCTCGCGCGGATCGGGTGGGGCTCTATGCGTGCCCGCAGACGGGTGTGGCCTTGGCTGCACTTCTCAAGCTCGTGGAGCACGGCGAGATCGAGCCGGAGCATCGCGTCGTGGTCATCTCGACAGCTCACGGTCTCAAGTTCACGAGCTTCAAGGTCGACTACCACGAGCAACGGTTGGACAGCGTGACATCCCGCCACGCCAACCCGCCGGTGGAGTTGGATCCGGACCTTGACGCAGTTAACAGGGCCATCGATCGATTGCTGCGCTAGCTCCAGACAGTGGTCTGCGCCGCACCTCAGCAATCTGGACCGGCCCTTGGACCGCTAAGCATCCACGGTCCTGCCGGCTCCAGAGAAGACGTGAGGCCGAGAGATAGGCGGGGCCCGCTGAACACAACTCTCAGGACAGGACACCGTCGGCCGCAGCTCTCGACGCCAAAGCGTCCTTGAGATCCGTAAAGGACGATGCGACTCGGACGGGCAAATGCATCACTTGACAGGATCTGAGGGCATGCTAGAATGGCTGAAATCCATAGAAACACCGAGGAGTAGAACACCGTAAAATGATCAACGCCTTGGCGCTCGCCCTTATTGTCGTTGTCTTGGTTCCCCTTGCCATTATTGGTGAGGAGATGCCAGCGGCGGTTGGGTGGGTGTCAAGCTAGAAGCACAGAAACACCTAGGAGTACAAGCTCAGAAGCCCCCCAGCCGGGGGGCTTTTTTGTTGTCTCCCGTGGGCAACCTGGGCAAGGTGGCACAACAAGAGCAGACGCAAGGAGATAGGCGATGGACAAGAGACGAGACATGCATCAGCAGACAGCCGGCTACAAGCCGTCCGGGGTGAATTTCTTCGGCACGAGGGCCAGGACCTCGGACACCGCGCCCACAACGATGGCACGCAAATCAAAGCCCCAGG
>CAZIWL010000222.1:0-5021 GCA_964542755.1 uncultured Anaerolineales bacterium | reverse complement strand
CGCTAGATCCCGAGTCAGGTGTTGGTATGTGGAGAGGGCGGGATACCTCGGGGCGTGCGTGAAGTCGTGACCTGACGCTGCTGCGGTGTGCCGGATAAGGCGATCCGGCTGAATCGTGGAGGGCCGAAGCCGACCCAGCAAATCCAGCCGTCGAAGCCTGTGGGAACGGGAGGGCACCAGGTGTAAGCCCCGGTGCTTAACGCTCTTCTACCCGTCGTTGATCACCGGCTCAACCGGATAGGTGCCCGTCGTGCTCGCGCCGGTATGCCTGAAGGCCCCTGAACGTCCCGTAGAGCAGCGCCAGAAGCAAGAACATCAGTGGGAAGGCCGTCGCAATCGACGCCGTCTGAATGACCTGCAGGCTGCCCGTGCCCGCCAGGACGGCGGCCACCGCCCCGAGGACGATGCCCCAAAAGGCGCGCAAATTGCGGCTTGGGTCCTCCTTGCCGGACACGAACATGGACAGGGCCAGGGCCGCTGAGTTGGCGCTGGTGAGAAAGAACGTGGCGATGAGGAAGAGCAGGGCCACGGCCAGCAGGCTGGTAAGCGGCAGGTGCTGCGCGATCGCAAAGATGGCGCTCTCCAGACCGTGCTGAGTGAGCACGTCCGTTACGTCGAAACGTATGCCCGCGCCGCCCACGACCCCGTACCAGAGGAAATCGGCCAAAGTGGGAAGCACCAGCGTCGCCGCCACGGTCTCGCCGATCGTCCTGCCCTTGGAGATGCGTGCGATGAAGAGCGCCACGAAGGGCGACCAGCTGATCCACCAGGCCCAGTAGAAGATGGTCCAGTCGCCCAGCCAGTTCCCCTCGAAACCCGGCGCCGTGAAGAGGCTCATGGGCAAGAAATTGGCCAAGTACTGACCGATGGAGCTCGTAGTGAGGTTGATGAGAAAGAGCGTAGGACCGAAGATGAAGACGAAGAGGAAGACGGCGATGAAGACCCACATATTGACGTCCCCGAGGAACTTGATCCCCTTCTGGAGCCCCGTATAGACCGCCAGGGTGAAGACGGCGGTCAGGCCGCCGATGATCAAGTAGGAGGCATACGGCGGCAGGGAGAGACCGTACTGATACTCGAGGCCGCTGGAGAGCTGGAGGGCGACCAGGCCGGTGGTGGTGGCCAGGCCTCCCAGAGTCGCGAAGACGGCGAAGACATCCAGGATCTTGCCCAGTACGCCGTGGACCGCGTCCCCGAAGACGTAATAGAATGCGCTGGAGAAGCGGAAGGGCAACCCGCGCGTGAAGCAGGCGTGCGCCAGGGGAATCGTCAGGAAGGCGTAGATGGCCCAGGCGCTGAGGCCCCAGTGGAAGAAGGAGGTGGTCATCGCATTCATGGCCGCCACCGCGGTCTTGGGTTCGCCGCCGAAGAAAGGTGGTGGGCTCATGTAGTGGTAGGCGGGCTCGGCAGGACCCCAGAAGACGATGCCTGCAGCGATGGCGGACCCAAAAAGCATGGCGAACCAGGAGATGCTAGAGAACTCAGGCTTGTCGTCCGGTAGGCCGAGCTTCATCTTCCCGAAGCGGGTCACCATCAGCACGAGACAAGCGATGACGAGGGCGAAGACCGTCAACAGGTAGAGCCAACCCCACCCGAGGGTGGTCCAATCGAAGACGAAGGTGACGACGCGCTCCATACTGGCTGGAAAGACGACGGCCCAGAGCACGAAAAGAACGGTGAGAACGGCGGAGACCCAGAAAACGAGCGGGTCGAACGACCTGTCTTCGTTGGTGGTGTTCTGTGACTGCGGCATCGTGATTCCTCTGCTATCTGACTATCAGACGACCTTGCCGAGATCGGCCAGGCGATCCTTCAGGAAGGCGATGGTGTCGACCGGTGTAGGATCCACCTGGTTGAGCACGGCCGCGTAATAGCTAACATAGTCCCCAAAGTGTATGAGGGACATCATCTGCGCCAATCTGCTCTCCCCGCGGCCCCAGACCTCCTCCGCTGCAACACCCTCTCGCTCCAACACGTCGCGTGTGACATCCCAGCGCTCAGTGAGCCGCTCCGGATCCAGAGGGGAGCGAAGGGCAATGGCCAGGCTCCGATCTCGCACGATCTCGGGGATGGTCAATCCGACGACGGCGTTATGGTTCAGCTCTGGGAGCACCTCGAAGAAGGCCCAGCTCTTGGCATTCTCATTGAACTGGGTTTTCCAGCGGTTGGCCGTGGCCCCCAGGAAGCCGGCCCCATAGATGACGGGAAGCTTGCCGTGCGTCTTGGTGGCCAATTGCTTGGCGGCGTTCTTCCCCGTGGGAATCTCCGGCGCGATCTCTGCCTGCCAGGCCTCCATGCCGGCTGAGGCCTCAGCGACGTCCTCCGTGAAGTCCCGGACCAGGCCCAACTGATGGACAGCGCCGAGCAAGAGGATGAATGAGTAGCCCAGGGCAGCGCGAGGCTGGGACTGGTAGTCGAAGCGGATCACCGCGGCACCAGCTCGGTCAGCCAGATCGGCCAGCTTTCCGCCGGTCGTGATCGCCAGAACCTGAGCGCCGCGGTCCACGGCTTGTTTGAAACACGACAGGGTCTCCTCCGTGTTCCCCGAGTGGCTGCACGCCACGACCAGGGTCCTCGCGCCCCACACGAAGCGGGGAAGGGTATAGCCCCGGACGATGCTGATGGGGACGGTAATCTCGTCCGCGACCAGATCCCGGAGGAGCGCGCCGCCGATGGCCGAGCCACCCATCCCGACGATGACCACCCGGTCGACGTCGGCCAACGCCTGCGGAAGCTTGAGGCTTTCCGCTTGCTCCCAGGCCGATCGGCACTGGCCTGGGAGTTCGCTGATGCGGGCCGCCATGGCACCCGAGTCGAGTCCCGCCATGGCCTGCAGATCATCAAGGTTCATCAAGGGTACCTCCTGGGATCTCTGCTATCCATCAACCGCCGCGAAGGACGACGCGACTGGCACAGCGCCGCAAGTCGTCCGAAAAAGGGTGGACCCCGGCCGCACATCGTCTGCCTCGCCTACATCGTCTATGTCGCTTTCATCGCCTCCACCGCCTCAGGGAATGCGCGATTCAGCTCGCGCTGTTCTCGTGCCAAGGCTCAGATCGGATGGGCTTGGATGCCTTTTGCCGAGGATGTATCGGGGATCCGCGCCGAGTGACCACCGACCGAACGATGATACCAAGTGCAAGGGGAGTTGTCAACCTTGCGTGAATCGGCCATAAGGACTATAATTCGGGATGGCATATGGGGGAAGTGTCGGAATTGGCAGACGAGCGTGACTTAGGATCACGTGGGGCAACCCGTGCGGGTTCGAGTCCCGCCTTCCCCACTGGTTGACGTGACGAGTAGGCGCGTGTGGCGCGCCTACTGGCGCGCAAGGCGGATGCGGCAACAGGATGCGTGAGGAGGCATAGTCACTTGAAGATCACTACCCAACCTGCTGGTGAGAGGGAAGTCTCTCTGGTCATCGAGGTCGATGAGGAGCGGTTGAAGAAAGCGCGACGCAAGACGGCGCGCGAGATTTCGAGGGAGGTGGACATCCCCGGCTTCCGGAAGGGGAAGGCTCCCTATGACGTAATCGTCCAGCGGCTGGGCGAGAGAGTGGTGCAGCAGGAGTTGGTGGCGACCCTGGCGGAGTCCGTCTATCCTGAGGCCTTGCTGGAAGAGGAGATTGTCCCGTACGCTCCCGGGGCCCTGGAGGACACGAGCTTCGAGCCGATGACGCTCACGTTCACCGTTCCCCTGGTGCCCGAAGTGGAGCTCGGTGACTACCGGGAGCTCCGGCTCGACCCACCTGAGGTCGAGGTGCCCGAGGAAATGATGGAGGAGGCCCTGGAGGGGATCCGGGAGCAGAATGTGGTGCTGGCTCCCCTGGACCGCCCATCGGCCAAGGGCGATCTCCTGGTGGCGAGTCTGGAGGGCAGGACGAGCGAGGGCGTTTCCTTTCTGGATGAGGAAGAGGCTCGCGTCATCCTTGATCCCGAAGCGGGGGATGTGATCCCGGGGCTGATCGATGCGCTCATCGGTCTGGAGACGGGCGAGGAACGGACGTTCACACTGGTTATTCCGGAGGACTTCAAACACGAGGAGTTGGCAGGCGCCGAGGCCGAGTTCGAGGTTGCGGTCGAGACTGTCTACGAGCGGATCCTGCCGGAACTCGATGACGATCTGGCTCGAACGGTAGGGAACTATGAGAGCTTTGACGAGCTGAAGGACTCCGTTCGAGAACGCATTCGTGAGAGGCTGAGGGCGCAGGCCGAGGGGGAGTACGCTGAAGAGGTACTCCATGCGGTGATCGACAATGCCGAGATTTCGTATCCGGCGGTGATGCTTGACGAAGGCGTTGAAGACGCCCTGGAGACCTACAAGGAGGATGTCGAGCGCGAGCATCACATGATGCTCGAGGATTACCTACGGATCCAGGGCCAATCGATGGACGAGGTCCGGGAGGATGTGGAATCGGAGGTCCGTCACACGCTCGAACGATCACTGGTTCTTGGAGAGATCGTGGAGCAGGAAGGTCTGGAGATCAGCGACGATGCCCTCGATGCCCAGATCGCCGTCTCGAGCGAGCAGTACGGCGAGAACGCGGAGCGAGTGCGGGAGACCCTGAATCGGCCCGAGCAGCGCCGCGGCCTCCGGAATCGAATGCTGGCCAGTCGGGCGGTGCAGCGGCTCGTGACCATCGCGAAGGGCGAGCTTGAGGAAGGCGCCGAGGCTGAGGTTCAAGAGAGCAGTGACGCTGACGTGTCAGTTGAGGCGGGTGGGGCTGAAGACGAAGAGGCCGGTGCCCCGGAGGCTGAGGTCCAAGAGAGCAGCGACGCTGGCGTTGAGGGATTGTAGGAGCAGGAGGAGGGGGTATGCCGTTAGTTCCAATGGTGGTCGAGTCCACCGGTCGTGGGGAGCGAGCGTACGACATCTATTCGCGGTTGCTTAGGGACCGCATCATTTTCATCGGCACGCCGATCAATGATCAGGTGGCGAATCTGGTGGTGGCACAGATGCTCTATCTCCAGAGCGAGGACGCGGAGAAGCCGATATCGCTCTACATCAACTGCCCCGGGGGC
>CAZIWL010000221.1:0-5023 GCA_964542755.1 uncultured Anaerolineales bacterium | reverse complement strand
GGCTGGACGCCCAGGCTGTAATTGACCATCAGGTCGGCTACTTTTTCGGTTCGTGGATCATGCATCATTGCTCCTGTTTCTTTGTATTTAAGGTATTTTACTCTATCGATGAAAAGAGACAGAACCATATTGTAGAATTAAATCGTATCAAGAAATGATTTTGGTCTAATACACAAGAATTGAGGTTTGATAATGGCAACACTTACTTACTATGGTCATGCATCTTTTGAAGTGGTAACCAATGGCACGCATATCCTGATCGACCCTTTCCTGACAGGCAACCCGGCTGCCAAGACCAAAGCGGACGAATTGGAGGCGGATTATATTCTGGTGACACACGGGCATGGAGACCATATCGGTGACACAGTCGCGATCGCAAAACGTACCGGTGCGGTGGCAGTCAGCAACGCTGAGATTGCAAGTTGGCTGAGCCGGCAGGGGATCGAGACGCACGCCATGCACATCGGTGGCGGTTATCATTTCCCATTCGGGTACGCCAAACTGACGCAGGCGCTGCATGGTTCCCCGCTTCCGGATGGGGGGTATGGCGGCAATCCAGGCGGCTTTTTGCTGCGGCTGGAGGAGGGCAGAACGCTCTATTTCGCCGGTGATACCGGCCTGTTCAGCGACATGCGCCTGATCGGCGATGAGGGATTGGACCTGGCAGCGATCCCGATTGGCGACAACTTCACAATGGGCCCGGATGACGCGCTGAAAGCAGTAGAGTTCCTGCGCCCGAAGGTCGTTTTCCCGATGCATTATGATACCTTTGCGATGATCGAGCAGAATGTAGCGGCATGGAAAGCGCGCGTGGAAGCGGTATGTGACGCAGAAGTGATGATCCTCAATGTGGATGGCAGTGCCGAAATCTGAGCCTGATAGGTTTTGCGAGATTGCCTGCTTTATGATACGAGGGTGTAAAAATGGATAAAGAAAAGAAATTTTACCAATTAACGGTTGCGGAACGCCTGGCATGGCTGCGAGAGACAGGCGCTTTGAGCGCGGATGAAGCCGCAGCCCTTTCCGGTGCGGCTGGCCTGACCCCTGCGCAGGCCGACCATATGATCGAAAATGTGGTGGGTACCTTTGCGCTGCCGCTGGGCATCGCGCAGCATTTCCTGATCAACGGGAAAGAGGTACCGATACCGATGGCGATCGAAGAGCCATCCGTCGTAGCAGCAGCGTCATTCATGGCGAAACTGGCGCGTGCGGGAGGCGGCTTCACTGCCAGCGCAACGGCGCCGGAAATGATCGGCCAGATCCAGATCCTGGATGTGGAAGACCTGGACGCCGCTGCGGAACGGTTGCAAAAAGGGGCGGATGAATTGCTGTCGTTGGCTTCCAGTGCAGACCCGGTCTTGCTGAAATTGGGCGGCGGGCCGCGTAAGATCCAGATCCGCAAGATAACAACATCTCCAATTGGCGCGTTTTTGGTGTTGCACCTGGTGATGGATGTGCGCGATGCGATGGGCGCCAACGCGATCAACACCGCGCTGGAAGGCATGACCCCGGCGGTGGAACGCATTTCCGGCGGACGGGCACTGTTGCGCATCCTCAGCAACCTGGCAGACCGGCGGGTGGCGAAAGCGCGCTGTTCGATCCCGGTTGAAGCGCTGGCGTTCAATGATTTCAGCGGTGAAGATGTGCGTGACCGCATCATCGAGGCATGGGCATTTGCTGCCGCAGATCCCTATCGCGCTGCCACGCATAACAAGGGCATCATGAACGGTGTGGACGCGGTGGTGCTGGCGACAGGCAACGATTGGCGTGCAGTAGAGGCAGGCGCCCATGCCTATGCTGCCAGAGGCGGGCATTACACCAGCCTGAGCATGTGGTCAAAAGGAGCGCAGGGTGAACTGGTTGGGGAATTAGAAATGCCAATGGCGGTGGGGTTGGTGGGCGGCGCAACGCGCGTGCACCCGACCGCATCCGCAGCGGTAAAGCTGATGGGTGTAACCACTGCTTCTGAACTGGCGCAGGTGATCGTGTCAGTTGGTTTGGCGCAGAACCTGGGTGCGATGCGCGCCCTGGCAACGGAAGGTATTCAACGCGGGCATATGGCGTTGCATGCTCGCCAGGTGGCGATCGCAGCTGGCGCACCAGAAGAATGGGTGGCACCGGTCGCGGAGCAGATGGTAAATGAAAAACAGATCCGTGTAGATCGCGCGGTGGAGATCCTGGAAGAATGGCGAACGAGGTAAGGTATGGCTGAAGAAAAAAAGAGTTCATTATTATTAAAACCGAACCGCAGGGTGGGTATCATTGGGTATGGGGCATATATCCCCATGTACCGCCTGCCCGCAGCGGAAATTGCGCGCGTGTGGGGGCGTTCACCAAAAAGCGTGCCGATCAAGGAAAAAGCGGTACCTGGCATGGATGAAGACACGGTCACGATCGGGATCGAGGCAGCACGCAATGCTATTGCGCGGGCAGGCATTGACCCGCTGCAATTGCGGGCGGTGTGGACCGGCTCGGAATCGCACCCTTACGCGGTCAAACCGAGCTCGACCATTATTGCAGAAGCAGTGGGGGCTCCGGCGCACATTCAGGCAGCCGACCTGGAATTTGCATGCAAGGCAGGCTCGGAAGCGATGGTGATGGCGATCGCACTGGTCGGGTCCGGAATGGGAAATTACGCACTCGCGCTAGGTGTGGATACGGCGCAGGCCAAACCAGGTGACGCACTGGAATATACTGCGGCGGCAGGCGGGGCTGCTTTTGTGATCGGGCCGGCGAACGAATCCGTGGCGGAGATTGAATCAACATATTCTTATGTCAGCGACACACCGGATTTCTGGCGGCGCGCCTATCAGCATTACCCCGAACACGGGCAGCGTTTCACCGGACAGCCGGCTTACTTCAAGCATGTGGCGCAGGCAGCAAAAACAATGATGGAAGAGAGCGGCACACAGGCATCGGATTATACATATGCCGTCTTTCACCAGCCAAACCTCAAATTTCCAAAAAAAGTCGCTAAAAGCCTGGGGTTCAAAGAGGAGCAGATCGAAACTGGATTGCTGTCAGGCGTGATCGGCAATACCTATGCCGGTGCCTCGCCGGTGGGTTTGACGGCGATATTGGATATCGCCCAACCCGGTGACCGCATCCTGATGGTCTCATATGGTTCCGGGGCGGGCTCGGATGCGCTGGACATGCGGGTAACCGACCGCATCAATGAACGCAGAATGGCAGCACCAGCTACCGCAGATTACATTGCGCGGCGGGTAGAGATTGACTATGCCATCTACACGCGTTACCGCAATATACTGCGCATGGATTGAGGGGTGGTGATGGATAAGGTATATATTGCGGGAATTGGCCAGACAGCGGTGGGGGAACACTGGAATCGTTCGCTGGCAAACCTCTCAGCACAGGCGGTGCTGGCAGCGATACATGAGGCGGGTGATCCACAGGTGGATGCACTCTACGTCGGCAATTTGCTGGCGGCAAGCGCTTCCCAGCAGGCAAATCTTGGGTCCTTGATCGCAAGCAATGCTGGATTGATCGGTGTGGAGACTTTTACTGCGGAAGCCGGGGAAGCGTCCGGGGCGGCCGCATTGCGCATGGGTTACCTGGCGGTTCGGTCGGGGTACGCACGTACAGTACTGGTGGTGGGGGTAGAGAAAACAACGGATATGGTCGGGAGCGGAATTGATAGCGTGATCGCAGAAAGTACTGATTATGATTTCGAAGCGATGCAGGGACTGACCCCCGCAGCGCTGGCCGGATTATTGATGGCGCGCTATATGCGGCAGTACGATGTCCCGCCGGATGGATTATCTGCGCTGCCAATGCTGGCGCATGCACATGCAGTCTATAACCCCAATGCGATGTACCGGCGGGCGGTATCAATTGATACCTATCAAAAAGCCGCTATGGTGAGCGATCCGTTGAATATGTTTGACGCGGCACCTTATGCCGATGGGGCAGCGGCTGTGCTGTTGACCTCGGACGCAGAAATTGCACATATGAGCGGAAAAGCGCTGGTGGAGGTTCGTGCTTCTGCTGGAGCGGTGGATACACTGGCGCTGCATGACCGCCCAGACGCGCTGATCTTTAGTGCTGTAACGGCATCCACACAGAAGGCGCTGGCACTGGCGGGGATGGTATTGCAGGATATGGATATCTATGAAGTATGGGACGCGTTTTCCATCTATGGTGTGCTAAGCGTGGAAGCGAACGGGCTGGCAGCGCGCGGGAACGGCTGGCGCTGGATCGCGGACAATAATGATATAGCGCTGGTAACGATGGGCGGCAACAAGGCGCGCGGTTTTCCGCTGGGGGCAGCAGGTGTGTACCAGGTGGTCGAAACGGCCATCCAGTTGCGAGGTGAAGCGGGGGAGAACCAGGTGGAAGGAGCGTGTAATGCGCTCATCCAGGCGATGGGCGGGCCAGCTTCGAATGTGATCACGCACATCCTTTCCAGGATTGAATAAAAAATTAGCTATACGCAATTGCTAATTTGATAGCTTCTGATAGCGGCAATCCCCTACAATAATCGCCAGGAAAGGTAGAAAAAGATGGAAATACCACGACATTGGCGATTACAAAAACAACGTTACAGCTTAATGGGTGAAGAATGCCCGCACTGCAGTGCGAAAATCTTCCCCCCGCGGGATGTGTGTCCTGAATGTGGCGGTGAAGCGAAAGAACCGTACCGCCTGAGCGGGCGGGGATCGGTCTATTCCTATACCACCATGCACTCGGCACCCTCCGGTTTTGAGGAAAGTTTGCCCTACACGATCGCGCTTGTCAAGCTGGAAGAAGGCCCGACCGTGACGGCGCAGCTGACCGACCTGGGCGAGAGGGAAGTTGAAATCGGGATGCCAGTCGAGATGGTGACGCGCCGCATAAAAGAAGATGAAGGCAAGCACGGCATGCTGGTGTACGGCTACAAGTTCCGCCCGGTGATAGGTAGCGTGCGGTAAATCAATAATTTGAACAAACAGCAAAGTGCTTTCCAATACTGGAGAGCATTTTTTTATTAAGAAATATTCTTTTCCGTATGTGTTTGAACAACAAT
>CAZIWL010000220.1:0-5060 GCA_964542755.1 uncultured Anaerolineales bacterium | reverse complement strand
GAAGCTAGCGCGCATCAGCAACGAGAAAGCCCTCTTGAAGATCGCGAACGCGATCGCTATGACCAACCCGGACCGGGTCTTTGTGAACACCGGGTCCGAAGAGGACATGCAATGGGTGCGGATCATGAGCATGGCCAAAGGCGAGGAACGCCCTGTGGCAATGAAGGACCACACGGTCCATTTTGACCTCCCCGAGGAGCAGGCCCGCATCATTGACAGAACGTACTACATCGTCAATGAAGACGAGGACACCAGCATCCTAGCCCAGAGCATCCTCCGCGATGACGCTCTCGACTACGTTGGGAGCCATATGGAGGGAATCGGCAAGGGGATGACTCTCCTGGTTGGATTCTTCAGTCGTGGTCCCATCGGCGCCAAGGCAGCCATCCCGGCGCTGGAGATTACAACGTCCACGTACGTTATGCACTCCGCGAACATCCTCTACCGGCACGTGTACGACGAGTTCGATGAGGAGGTGGAAAGGGCAGGGATCTTCTTCACCAACGTACACAGCGAGGGGCCCAACCGACCGGAGGACCTTCCCCAGGCCCGAGTCTTCATGGACAGGAGCTGGCTGACCACTTATTCACTGTTCTGCACATACGCCGGCAACACACTCCTCCTGAAGAAGGGCAACCACCGCTTTGCCGTCGATCTCGCAACCTACTACCGCCGTGAGTCGGAGCTATCCGAGCACATGTTCATCACGGGCATCACGCGAGATGACCGGACCACCTACTTCGCCGGGGCCGCGCCCTCTGGATGCGGCAAGACTACCACGGCTATGACCGGGACCGACTTCATCGGGGACGATCTGGCACAGCTGTGGATAGCACCCGACGGTACGCTCCGGGCCATCAATCCAGAAAAGGGCATCTTCGGTATCGTCCGCGACGTGAACGCAGAAAGCGATCCCTATCTAATCGATGCCCTCAGGGACGAGGGAGCCGAGGTCATCTGGACCAACGTCCTCGTCGATGTCCACGGCGTGCCCTATTGGGTGGGCAACGGGGAGAACCTCCCCGATGAGGGTTTCAACTTCCAGGGCGAATGGTGGCACGGCAAGACGGATGACCGAGGACAACCGGTCCCTCTTTCCCATCCCAACGCCAGGTGCACGGTCGACTGCCGAGAGATCGGCAACTACAACGAGGGAGCGGCGGAGGACCCCAGCGGCGTGGAGGTCCGGGTGATCACGTACGGTGGACGCGATAGCGACACCATGCCGCCGGTCCGCGTCGCTCAAGACGCCGACCACGGCGTCGTCATCGGCGCCTCGATCCTGTCGGCTGCGACAGCCACGGAGGTCGGTGCAAGAGGCGTCCGCCGCCAGCCCTGGGCAAACGAGCCCTTCATCCCGGGCCCGCTGGCCGATTACATGGACGCTCAGTTCGCGTTCTTCAATTCAGACAAGCTCGCCTATGAGCCCGTCATGGCGGGCCTAAACTACTTCCTCACCGACAGCGCGCGGGGCGGCGACGGGAAGCAGCTCCTCGGGGAGAAGCAGGACGTCATCGTGTGGCTCGGCTGGCTGGAGAAGCTAGCCCACGGAGACGTGGAGGCGATTGAGACACCCATCGGACGCATCCCTCGATACGACGACTTGAGGGATCTATTCCGTGAGATCGACAAGCCCTACCCCAAGGACCTCTACGACAAGCAGTTTGCCCTGTACGTGGACAACATACTGGCCCGCATCGAACTCCAGGAAAAGGCCTACAGGGGGGAGAAGAACGTCCCCGAAAGGCTCTTTGAGATCTACGCCGAGCAGCGCGAAGGCCTCAAAGCGCTCAAAGACACCTTCGGTTCTATCGTGTCAGTGGAGCAGATCATCGGAGCCAGCCCATCATAGAGCGGATCGTTCGCCGGCCCCCCAGGCTTCATCTGGGGGGCTGGCCCCAGCTGAAGGCGACCAAGTGCAGAACCTAAGTAAGGATCGACCATGGAGAAGGAAAAGCTTACCAAAGAAGAGCTCCTTGCCCAGGCGAAAAAGCCGGCCGAGGACGCCATGCGGCTCCACCCCCACTACCGTGGCAAGGTGCAGACCGCCCCAAAGTGCGTTGTCCGAGGTCTGGACGACTTCGCCATCTGGTACACGCCCGGCGTGGCAGCGCCGTGTCGCGCCATAAGCGAGGACGAGAGCCTGGCCTACGAGTACACCAACAAGGCGAACACCGTCGCCATCATCTCCGACGGCACCCGCGTGCTGGGGCTTGGGGATATCGGACCGGCTGCCGGGCTGCCCGTGATGGAGGGTAAGGCCCTCTTGTTCAAATACCTCGGTGGCGTCGACGCCGTGCCCATCTGCCTGGGCACCAAAGACCCGTACCGCATCATCCTCGCCGCCAAGTGGCTCCAACCATCGTTTGGCGGCGTGAACCTCGAGGACATCGAGCAACCCAAGTGTTTCCGAGTCCTCGATATGCTGCGATCTGATCCCGACGTCAATATCCCCGTCTGGCACGACGATCAGCAGGGCACTGCCACGGTGATTCTCGCCGGGCTCCTCAACGCGCTAAGGATGGTGGGCAAGAGGATAGAGGACATCCAGGTAGCGATCATCGGAGTGGGAGCAGCCAACGTCGCCACGCTCCGCTTGCTGCTGGCGTCGGGCGTCGATTTCGGCAACGTCATCGCCGTCGATAGCTCGGGTATCCTCCATCCAGATCGAGAGGACATCGAGGCACGCAAGACAGAGTTCGTGGACAAGTGGCGCATCTGCCAGCGGAGCAACGCCGGGGGACGCAGAGGCGGGGTTCCCGACGCCATGCGCGGGGCCGATGTCTGCATCGCCGCCAGCAAACCTGGACCGGGCACCATCAAGCCGGAGTGGGTAGCGGGTATGGCGGAGGACGCCGTCATTTTCGCTTGCGCCAACCCAATTCCCGAGATCTGGCCCTGGGAGGCGAAGGATGCCGGAGCCCGAATCGTCGGCACGGGCCGCAGCGATTTCCCCAACCAGATCAACAACTCCCTCGGTTTCCCGGCTATCTTCCGCGGTGTCCTTGACGTGAGAGCAACTACGATCACGGATGAGATGGCCATTGCCGCTGCCCGGGCTCTCGCGACCTACCAGAGGGATCGCGTGTTCGACGAGGATCATCTGCTGCCCACCATGGGCGACTGGGAGGTCTTCCCACGGGAAGCAGCGGCCGTCGGGATGCGGGCGCAGGAACAGGGCGTCGCCCGACTGGAACTGACCTACGACGAGCTGTTGAACAAGGCGAAGGAGACCATCCAACAAGCGCAGGACATGACGCGCTTCTTGATGGAGAAAGAGATCATCCCACCAGTGCCCGAAGAGTGGGTCTGAGGAGGCGAAGCCAATGTATGAGATCATCATCATAGGAGGTGGCCCTGCCGGCATCAGTGCTGCCAGCATGGCGTTGAATCAACGCGTCGAAACGCTCATCGTGGCCGAGCAGTGGGGAGGACAAACAACGTACGAGATGCAGCTCGAGGACAAGGAAGGCCGCGGCAGCATCAGCGGCGAGACCCTCCTCGAGGCCTTCCGACGCCAACTCGACTACCTCGACTTTGTCCGGCACTTCGACCGGGTGACGAGCATCACGCCGAAGAACGACCATTTCGTCGTGGAAACGACCGACGCGGACCGCTTCGACGCACGCACATTGATAATTGCCACGGGGGCAAAGCCAGAGCGCCTCAACGTGCCGGGAGCTAAGCGGTTGGCGGGACGGGGCTTGAGCTATTCAGCGACGACCCACGCGGGACTCTTCCTCGGCAAGGAAGTGGCCGTGGTTGGCAGCGGGCGCCGCGCGCAGTGGGCGGCCGCTGGTCTGGCACGGAAGGCGCACCAGGTCTATCTGCTGGCACCGGAGCCGCTTCTGACGACGCCGCTCGCCGACAAACTGCGTAAGGTGGAGAACCTTGAGATCCTGGACGGCGCCTCAGTCACCAGAATCACCGGGGAGCACTACGTAGAGGGAGTTGTGGCCTCTATGCCTGACGGTGAGCAGCGCGATATAGACATCAAGGGCATCTTCGTCAAGCTGACCCGCACACCCAACTCCGAGCTAGTCAGCGAATGGATAGACTGTGACAGCCGAGGGCACATCATCGTGGACCAGCATAATGAGACCAGCTGGCCCGGCGTCTTCGCGGCCGGCGACGTGACCCTAGTGTCAGAGCAAGTTCTGGTCCACATCGGGGAGGGCGTAAAAGCGGCGCTTTCGGCCTACCATCACCTGATGATGCGCTAGGCGTCCCGACCGCAAGCCCAATCCGCGCGTTGTTCATTGTTCAGTTCATTGGAGCCTCCCTTGTGGAGGGCAGGGCGCGTATCGCCCCCGTCTCTGACAGGCCGCTCCCCGTTATCGGGACTCAGGGACCCCCACAAACTGTCAAAGGCCCGTCGTAATCCATCTTGAGGAGAACCATGTTGGAGAAGGCCCACGAAATTGAGGAACAACTCATAACCTGGCGCAGGGACATCCATCGGCATCCAGAGCTGGGGTTCCAAGAATTCCGCACCGCCGCCAGGGTCGCTGAGGAACTGGAGCACCTCGGTTATCGCGTGGAGACCGGGATCGGCCGCACAGGCGTGGTCGCGGAGTTGGGCGAAGGAGCCCCCGTTGTCGCAATCCGGGCCGACATGGACGCCTTGCCGATTGAGGAGACAAATGATGTCCCGTATGCCTCAGAGCACTCCGGGATCATGCACGCTTGTGGGCACGATTGCCACGTTGCCATAGCATTGGGAGTGGCGACGCTTCTGAGCGATGAATCGTTTCCCGGCAGGGTTCGGTTTCTTTTCCAGCCGGCCGAGGAGACGGAAGACGAGGACGGAGTGAGCGGAGCCCCACGAATGGCCGAGGACGGCGCCATGGAGGACGTCGATACCGTCCTCGCGCTCCACGTCGACAGCAGCAGGCCCGTGGGCGACATCGGCATTGCCGAAGGCACCGTGACGGCAGGTGTCGACAGCTTCCTCGCCGACGTCGCCGGGGAGGGAGGACACGGGGCTTATCCACACACCGTGATCGATCCCATCTACATCACCGGCCACGTCATCCTGGCGTGGAGCGCCAGGATGACGT
>CAZIWL010000219.1:0-5084 GCA_964542755.1 uncultured Anaerolineales bacterium | reverse complement strand
ATACTCGTACACGTGGAGGTGGCCCTGCGTGACGAAATTCGCCTGCCACGCCATGAACATGACGTCGTGTTGGCCGGTTACCGGCATGAGTGCGATGCGGACAAGGTATCCTGACACGATCAACCATAGGTAGGACGACCTCAACCACCGGCCGCTGGACAGCCATCGTTGCAGCACTCTCTTGGCAGCGCGAAGCACTAGTCTGCTCCAGCCGGTGATTGAAGCTGCAAGATGGCCACACCGTCTGTCTCGTAGACCACCTCCATCCCTCCGTCAACGCTCACCTCGGATGGATCCAGGCCACAGCCTGAGAAGTCTCCGTTCTTGCCCACGTAGACGTAGTTGACCCCCAGGTCTGTCAGTGTCTCTACTGAACCAGGTCCTTCTGCGAGTTGCTCTGCTGCCCGAGACATTTCCACGACCCGCGCCACATACTCCCGCGGGCCCAGATTCAGCAACATGGTACCGGCGGTCGTCCCCCGACCGGTGAAGTAGGGTATCCAATACCCGGCATCCGTGCCGTGGGGCGCCCGTGGGAGCCAGAAGTATGTGTTAACCGCGAAGCGAGCCTCCTGAGGTATGTTCTCCCTGATCCAGTCCATCGCTGTCATGTCTTCCCGCCTGACGAAGAATCGATGGCGCTCGATGTCAGTGGCCCGTGCGCGGCCGGTCGCGAGCCCACCGAGGAGAGCTAGTGCCGCTATGATCGCCGTTGCAGGGAGCGCCCGTCGCTCCAGAATCCTTACGGCCTCGTGCGCCCCGGCGCCCAGAGTCAGCCCGAGCGGGAGGTACAGACTAACCAGGACTGCACCAAGATTGGTCAAGCTGAGGACAGGCACCGAGAGCAGATAGGCATTTCCCATCAGATACAATAGGGCTGTCCACCCAAGAGAGATCAGCGTCATCCTATTTCGTTGGAACAACCCTAGGCCAGCGCCCAACGCGGCAAAGCTCAGGAGCCACCAGTGGGCCACCAAGTACGGCACGGTGCTCCACGGGAATTCATAGTATTGTCGGATCGTTTCTGCCACTTCGCCGGGTGCCGTCACCTCCGGTGCACGGGAGAGGTAGGCTGGGAGAGCCAAGGCCATTGCGGGGGCTGCGGCAAACATGCTGATTAACCCGATGATGAGAACGCCCGAAGCGGCCCGTGCCACCTTGCTCTCCCGATACCCTTTCCATAGTTCCCATGCTACGCTAAGCGCGAGAAGAGGCAGATAGAACGCCGCCACACGGAAATGAAACAGGAAGACACTTCCCGTCAGCAATCCCGCCAGGCCCATCTGCCACGCGATCGAGGTTCTTCTATCTCTCCCGGGCAACCTCCACGCCCGCAAAGCGTCCCACGTCACGATCCACGCTGTCAAGAGGATCGTCTGGCTGGACAACTGCGTGAACCGTCCCCAGTTCACGTAGAAAGCCGGCTGATGGGACAGCAACCCGACCGTCACGGCCCCGACCACGGCCCCTGCGCGTCCCTCCTTCCGGTCCAGGACCAGATACACCCCCAGACCGCACAGACCGTTCAAGGCCTGAGCCGTCCACAGGAGTGCGGTGTGGGCCGGTACCTGAGCCAACCACTGCGTGGTGGCCGTGAGCGAGTAGAGCCCCAGGTGATACTGATCCAGCGGTATTGGGAAGTAGGGCTCCAGGCTCGTCGGCAACTTTCCCTGTACCGCGGTCAGTCGCGTGAGCAGCGCGTGATGCAGTGAGTCTGACCACGCTGGATAGGGATGGTCGCGAATGATCCAGAAACGGGTGAACAGCGTCATCCCGAAGACCGCGATCGCCACCCACTCCAGCCGTTCGAACGCGAATTGCTCCCTCCAGTCCTGCCGCATCCGCCACACGATGATGGCGATGCAGACCAGGAGCAGTCCGCTCATCTTGTAGGGGCCGAAAGTGAGGAAAGGGAGGAGCGAGCGGGTGCCGTAGAACAGTACCGGGTAAAACGCAATGCTCACGCCAATTGCGACGATCCAACGCTGAAGGGTCTCCCACCTACGCCAGAGGCCCGAGAGAGACAGTGCTGCCCATCCAGGCAGCGTCAGCATGCTGGTCAACACAACGGCCAGACGGAACTGCTCTAGAATCGCGTCCATCCTTCAGTCCTGCCGGAGGCGGATCGCTGAGCGATCAAGTGGGTACTGACTCACCCAGCGGCATCGTCTATCTCTAGCCGGCGGACGCGAAAGACCGTCTCCTCAAGCATCTTCCGGTTCAGTCGCACGAGGTCTGCCATCAACCCGATCATACACACCTGAAACCCAACAATCGTCAAAATCGCCGCAAGGATGAGCGACTGCACCTTCCCCGTCCCCGCTCCGGCAAGGAAGTAATACAGAAACCGCACCCCGATCACCACGCCCCCGCCGATGAGCAGTGCCCCCAGCCCCAGAAAGAGGCGCAGCGGGCGATACATCGCAAAGAACCTCAGGATCGTGATCGCCGACACAGCCAGGAACGAGGGCACGCTGCCAATCAACCGCGATTGCCGTGTCTCCGGATTCGTGCGCACGGGCACGTACGTCACAGCCATGCGGCGCGCACCGGCCTGGATCAGCGTCTCCAGCGTGTACGTGTAGTCGCTGAGCACCGTCAGGCGCAGAGCCGCGTCCCGCGTGAAGGCGCGGAAACCACTCGTCGCGTCGGGGATGGGAATACCGGCAACTCTCTCCACAACCCAGCTGCCCCAGCGCTGGAGCCGGCGTTTCAGCGGCGAGAAGTGCTCCAGGGCCGCCACGCCTCGGTCACCCACTGCGATGTCCGCCTCCCCGTCCAGCAGGGGCTGGATCAGGCGTTCGATCTCCTCTCCTCGATACTGGTTGTCCGCATCCGTGTTCACGATGATGTCGGCACCGGCCCTCAACGCCGTGTTGAGACCGGCCGTGAAGGCATACGCCAGCCCCTGATTTCTCTTCAGTCGAATGACGTGGTCGACGCCCAACGCCTCAGCCACCTCCGCGGTCCCGTCGCAGCTCCCGTCGTCCACCACCAGGACCTCGATCTCGTCCACCCGAGGCAGGCTCCCTGGAAGATCGCGTAGGGTCTCCGGAAGCGTCGCCTCCTCGTTGTAGCAGGGAATCTGGATGATGAGTTTCACGGGTGGGACCTTGCCTCAGCATAGGCTTATGCGCAGAACCGACACACTTGGGATTCTAGCACACGCGGGTGTGGCTGTCAACGGCCGTCGTCCAGGAAAAGCGGAGGACTACTGGGCGCCGATTGACAAGCCCTCCCATCGTGCGATAATGGCCCTTGACCATGAGGATGATTATGGAACGACAAGAAGTGGAGATCGCACTCCAAGAGATCCGAGCCGCCCTGGATGCCGGCAACTGGGATCGGGCTGCCGCCCTCATCGAGGCTCTCAAGCCCGCTGACCAGGCGGAGCTGTTCGATGACTTGCCGCTCGAGGAGCAGGATCATCTCCTGCCCCAGCTCGAGCTGGAGGACTCCGCCGACATCCTGGAGAAGCTCGAGGAGGAGAAGGCTGCGGAGGTGGCAGCTCGCCTCTCCAACGCTGAACTGTCCAGCATCCTCAGCGAAATGGAACCGGACGAGGCCGCGGACCTTCTGGGCGATCTGACCCCGGCTCGGGCGGCCCAGGCCCTGGCTTCCCTGGATGAGGCCGACGAGATTCGTCCCTTCCTGGCCTACCCTGACGAGAGCGCCGGCGGCCTGATGACCGCCGCCGAGGTACTCCTCCACCAGGAGATGCTCGCGGAGGATGCCATCGCGCATCTCCGTGCCGTTGAGCCGGACGCTGAGACGGTCTACTATCTATTCGTCGTGGACCGAACGAAGAGACTCGTCGGAGTGATCTCCCTGCGCGAGTTGGTGGTTGCATCGCCCGGGATGCCCGTCCGGGAGATCATGGACCACGACGTCATCTCGGTGCAGGCGCACGATGATCAGGAGGTGGCGGCCCGCCTGATGGCCCGGTATGACCTGATCGCCTTGCCTGTGGTCGATGCCCGGGACCACATGCTGGGTGTGATCACCCATGACGACCTGGTGGAGGTGCTCGAGGAGGAGGCGACGGAGGACATCTTCCGTCTCGGTGGCGTGCCAGAGGAACACCCCGCCGACATCCCGCTGCCCGCGGCCCTGCGCACCCGGTTGCCCTGGTTGGTCCTCAACCTGGTCACGGCCATGGCCTCCGCCATGGTGTTGAGCCTTTTCGAGGGAACCATCGCTCGGGTGGCGGTCCTCGCCGCTTTCTTCCCCATCGTCGCCGGTGTGAGCGGCAGTGCCGGAACGCAGACCCTCACCGTGACCGTGCGCGGCCTCGCGTTGGGCGATCTCAGCCCCGACGAGGGCTGGCGTACCCTGGGTCGCGAGGTACTCATCGGGGTGGCAAACGGCGTAGCCGTTGGCTTCCTCATCGCCATGATCGCGCTGGCCTGGCGGGGATCTCCGATGCTCGGAGTCGTGGTTGGGGCTGCCACACTATTGAATCTCATCGCTGCCGGCGTGGCTGGAGCGCTGGTGCCCATTGGCCTTCAGACCCTTGAGATCGACCCCGCGCTGGCATCCCCAATCCTGGTCACTACCATCACCGACACCTTCGGTTACTTCATCTACCTCGGCCTGGCCACCCTTGTCATCGGCGTCTTGGTCTAACTGAGGGCACCCTCCCCGCTTTCGCGAGCAGGGCGGGCACGGATTGCCCTAGGCCCTACTAACCCGGCCGCCTCAGCGGCAAGCGCATATCGTCCACATCCCATCCGCAGGGTCATATCGCTGCCAGATACCCTTCGTCCCGGGCCGTCCCACGCTGCCCGGGCGAAGGTGGGCCGTTCAACCGGAGGGGTGCACTAACGAGTTGTCGCCCTTACAGACGTTTTGAAGGGAAACCGTCGAAGCAACGCTGATCGAGGAAAACCATCGAAGCGACGCTGATCGAGTGCCCAGCGCCGTTGGCTGGGTGTATCGAGATCAAGGAGCGGCTTGCGCGGCGGAATCGTCTGGGATGTATGGATCGCTGGGTTACGTAAGGGAGGGTCTCGCTTCGCTCAACGTCTACTCAACCGGCGAAAACAGGCGAAACCAGACGCTTGCTTGGCAAGAGTCTGCACGTA
>CAZIWL010000218.1:0-5162 GCA_964542755.1 uncultured Anaerolineales bacterium | reverse complement strand
CAGAGCAGGAACCTCCTAAGTTCAAGGTCGCGCGTTCGAATCGCGCCCGGGGCATTAGACCAGCGGCTATCTTCTGGGATGGCCGCTTTTTTTGGTGTGTTAGAGTGCGCAGTGGGCAGCTTCCGACGCGCACGTTGCGAGGTGATTGAACTATGGCCATACTCTTAGAGGCTCTGCTGATCTTTGGATTGCGCGTGTTAGGCATCTCTGTCAGCACGCTCTCGACGCTGATGACCGTGCAGGGGCGGAAAATGTATGCGGTGGGACTGGGCTTCATCAGCTCCCTCGTCTACGTCATCGCCATCGGCAAGGTAGTCAGCAATCTCAACAACGTCTGGAACATCATCGCCTACTCAGCCGGCTTCGCCGGCGGCACCCTGGTGGGCATGATGATCGAGCAGCGCCTGGCACTGGGCTTCTCCGAGGTCCGCTTCATCTGCACGGAGGACGGAAACGATCTGGCTCAGGCGCTGAGGGATGCGGGCTTCGGCGTGACAGAGCTTCAGGGTCACGGGCGTGAGAAGAGCGTTGAGGTCGTGACCGTCCTCATCCCCCGCAGACAGGTGGAGAACGTCCTCGCCATCGGGCGCCAGGTCGACGACAATGCCATCGTCACTGTGACTGACTCGCGCTCCGTCCAGCGGGGGTACTGGCATCCGGACCGGTGCCGCAGATAGAGCACTCTCGAACCTGTCTGGACGTCGACAGGCCCTGAGCGTGAGCGGCGCGAAGAGGGCCCGCGGTGGATCACCCCGGTCGCAACGACCAAGGGAACCGCGGGCCCTCTTGTTATGTCTATGTCAGCGACTCTCGTCTTCCGTCGCGGGCTGCGGGGGACTAGCCAACGACCACGTTGACCAGTCGCCCCGGCACGTAAATCAACCGCCGTACGTCTCTCCCCTCAATGTGCCGTTGGACGTTCTCGTCGGCCAGTGCCGTCTGCTTCGCCTCCTCCTCGCCCACGTCCGCCGGGACCTCCATCCGCGCCCGCAGCTTTCCGTTCACCTGGACCACCAGCGTGATCCGCTCCTCCGCCGCCAGCTCCGCGTCGAACGCCGGCCAGTCCTGCTCGTGGATGGAATACGGCCGCCCAGTCTGCTTCCACAACTCCTCGGCGATGTGCGGGCAGCTTGGCGCTAGCATCAGCAGCAGTGTCTCCATTGCCTCGTCCCACGCGTCCGTTCCATAGGCCGCCGACCGTTTCGTTTTCTGAAGCGTATTCGTGTACTCCATCAACCGAGCGATGCCCGTGTTGAACGAGAACGCCTCGAAATCAGCCGTTACGCTCTCGATCGTCTGGTGAGTGACGCGATGGAGGTCCGCAATCTGCTTCTCCGTCGCTGAAGCCGTCTCATCCCCTGGTTCCAGCACCAGCGTCCACACCCGGTGAAGCCAGCGGTGCACGCCCTGGATCCCCTGAGGATCCCACGGCCCCCCCTGGTCCCAGCGCCAGCCGAACATCAGGTACCCACGCACAGTGTCAGCGCCGTACTCGCCCACCAGCTCGTCGGGCGACACCACGTTGCCGCGGCTCTTCGACATCTTCTCACCGTCCTGGCCGAGGATAATCCCCTGGTTCCGCAGCATCAACATCGGCTCGTCGAAGTTCACCAGCCCCATATCCCGCATCGCCTTCGTGAAGAAGCGCGTGTAGATCAGGTGCATCGTGGCGTGCTCGATTCCGCCCGTGTACACGTCCACCGGCGCCCAGTACTCAGCCTGCTCCGGGTCGAACGGACATGAGTCGGCGTCGATCGGTTCGCCCTCGCGGTGATAGGGACTCAGATACGCGTACTGATACCAGGACGAGTCGACGAACGTGTCCATCGTATCCGTCTCCCGCGTTGCTGGCCCGCCGCACTCGGGGCACGTCGTGTGCAAGAACCCCTCGTGATGCTTCAGCGGGCTCTCACCCGTCGGCATGAACTGGGCATCCTCCGGCAGCTCCACCGGCAGCTCCTCGTAGGGCACCGGCACCGTGCCGCATTCCTCGCAGTAGACGATGGGAATCGGCGCGCCCCAGTACCGCTGGCGGCTGATCAGCCAATCCCGGATGCGGTAGTTGACGTCCGCCTCGCCGAGCCCCTCTTCCTCCAGCCATTCGATCACCGTGTCGACCGCCGCGTCGCCCGGGGTGCCGCTGAATGGGCCGGAGTTGATCATCGTCCCGTAGTCTGCGTGGAACAGCAGGTCCCGGTAGAAGGGCACCTGCCACAGCATCTCCATCACGGTGCGGCTGTCCTCAATCTCCGGCTCCATCTCCTTACAGCGCGCCAGGATCTCTTGTCCCTCCTCGATGCTCTCGAAGCGCCGGGTGCCGTCCTCGAACACGAACACCCAGCGGGCGCCCACCACCTCCGTCCACGAGTTCGGCTCAATGTGACCCTCCGCCAGCTCCAGGTACCGATCAACCTCCCCCGTGTCGTCGTTCAGCGTCACGTACAGCGTCTCATCCCGCTCTTCGAACGAGATGTCCGCCTCCGTCAGCGCCTCGATAAATCCATCCCTCATTGTCCCCGCCGCGACCGCCGAGCGAGCCAAGCCGTCCGTCCGATCGATGACAGGGATGATCGGCAAGCCGAACTTCAACGCGAACTGGAAGTCGCGATCGTCGTGGGCTGGCACGGCCATGATGGCGCCCGTCCCGTACGTCATCATCACGTAGTCCGCCACCCAGATCGGAATCCGCCTCTCGTTGACCGGGTTGATGGCGTAGGCTCCCGTGAAGACGCCCGTCTTCTCCTTCTCCGTGGACAAACGCTCGATCTCCGTCTGGCGCGACGCCTGCAGCTTGTACGCCTCGACGGCGTCCCGCTGTTCCTCCGTTTTCAGCTTGTCCACCAGCGGGTGCTCCGGCGCCAGCACCATGAACGTCGCCCCCCACAGCGTGTCCGGTCGGGTCGTGAAGACCTCCATCTCGTCGCCTTGCTCCGTGCGGAAGACGACGTCGGCCCCCTCGCTCCGCCCGATCCAATTCGTCTGCATCGTCACCACGCGATCGGGCCAGTCGATGTCGGAGAAATCCAGCAACTCCTCCACGTACGACGTGATCCGCCAGAACCACTGGGTTAGCTCCTTCTTGATCACCGGCGTGCCGCACCGCTCACAGTGCCGGTCCTCCCCCCAGACCTGCTCCCGGGCCAGGGTCGTGTTGCAGTTGGGGCAGAAATCGACGGCCGCCTCCTTCCGATAGGCCAGGCCCATGTCATACAGCTTCAGGAAGAACCACTGGTCCCATCGGTAGTAGCCCGGCAGACACGAGATCGCTTCTCGCTCCCAGTCGAACATCGCGCCCATCGTGCGGAGCTGCCGCTGCATATTCTCGACGTTCGAGATCGTCCACGTGTGCGGGTGAATGTCCCGCTCGATGGCCGCGTTCTCCGCGGGCAGTCCGAAGGCGTCGAAGCCCATCGGGAAGAGCACGTTGTACCCCTTCATCCGGATGTACCTTGCACGCGCGTCGGCCGGCGCCATGGCATACCAGTGTCCGATGTGCAGATCTCCGCTCGGATACGGCAGCATCGTCAGCGCATAGTGCTTCGGCTCATCGGGCTTGATCCTCGCCCGGTACAGCTCGTCGTCCTCCCAGTGCTTCTGCCACTTCCGTTCAATCTCTTGCGCTACGTATTTCTCCGTCATCCCTCATCTCTCCTCGCCGTGGCTCTTTGCATCTCATCAATGTCCATCGCGTCAACCGTGTGACGTGCTTCAGTCTCCGTTTCTTGAACTCCAGGTCTCCAACCGGGCGGCCGCTCTAGAAGACCTAGACCCGCTCCCACACCAGCTTGTTCGCCGCCATCGCGGCCCTCACCGAGCCTCCACGCTCTAGAGCGGAGAGGGCGGCTAGCACCGTCGTGCGCGTCAGGTAGTACGCCGTGGCCCGCGTGATTCGCAGGCCGAAGTGCTCAGCCGTGTGCTGGACCAGGGCCGACGTCTCCTGCGGCGTCCCCAGGGCGTCGTGAACCACGTCACAGATCTCCTCCAGGCGAGCCCTGTTCGCCTCGCAGACCGCCTCGATCTCCGCACCGGCTGCGTACGCCGGACCGTGCCCCGGCGCGAAGCAGTCGTAGGGCTCGTCCGCCAGCCCCTCGATCGTCTCCACTGTCTGCTCCAGGTCCACGCAGAACAATACCTTGTGCTTCTCGATCGTCTCTTGTGGAAACACCGCGTCGGCGCAGAAGAGCACCCGATTCCCATCGGTCTCCACGCCCACCCCCACCTGGTTCAGCGCATGCCCCGGAAGCGGGACGATGGAGAGCTCGAACGGCCCTACCTCCAGCGGCCCTGGTCCCACCGTCTTATCCACCCGGCAGGGCTCCGCCAGCGTGAACTTCTGCCGCAGCGCCTCGATCGGCGCGGCCCCGCCGAAAAGGTAGAGCGGCTCGATGATCGGATGCTCCATCATCGCCGCCTCCAAGTCCGCCGCATACACCGGCGTCCCCAGCCGCCGCTGCAGGTACTGCGCCCCTCCAAAGTGGTCCGCGTGCGCGTGCGTGATCACGATGCCCACCAGCTCCGCGTTCTGCTCCTCCACGATCCGCAGCGCCCGCCTCCCCGCGTCGTCGTCGAGCCCCGTGTCGATCAGCAGCGCCTGGCCGTTCTCGACCAGTAGCCCCAGATTCGACCCGCTCTGCAGATGGAAGACACCCGGCGCCAGCTCAACCCTCTTCATCCACCCACCTCCCGCGGTCAAGACCGTCGGTCAACCCTCACCCCGCAGCCGCCCCACGCGCCCCCCACAACATCCCGCGCTTCACCCGTGAGGGCTGCGGGCCCCCAAGAAACACAAAAGCCCTCTCGCCTCAGGGGCGAAAGGGCTCCGCGGTACCACCCTGTATGGAGATGCCCTCAAATCGTGCTTCGGGCACTCTCCCACTCTTGGCTCGTTAACGTGAGCGACCCGTCATCGGTTACGCCGACCAGAAGACATCAAGAGCCGGCTCTCTCCGAAGCAGCTCCCAGGCGAGTTCGGCCTCTCTGGGCGCTCCTCCCTGGGCGCCGGTCGCCGGGCTTCCACCTGGTCTTTCCCGACTCGCTGGGGAGGATGGCCTACTACTCCTGTTCACAGCCTTCTACTGTTCAATTGTCATTGACCAAGAAGACACAAACAAAAAGTGGACCCGGAGGGACTCGAACCCTCGACCCCCACAATGCCATTGTGG
>CAZIWL010000217.1:0-5186 GCA_964542755.1 uncultured Anaerolineales bacterium | reverse complement strand
ACTGCCGCCCACGTTTCGTGCGAGTTCTTGCTTCAGGGTCGAGGCGCGGTAAGTGGGTTTCGAGGATCAGCGGGAGCGGTGAGGGCTGGCGTCAGAGTGGGCTGAGAGAGTGGGACCTGGAGCGAGGGCATGCCAGGGCTGCCGCCCGTGGAGGGAGATCATCTTGACACGTCCTCGGAGGAGCCCCTACGCTCGGCCATCAAGCGCTGGCAAAGATGGACGCCATCCATGGCATCTAAACGCCAGTCGTCGGCGCCGACGTAGCGACAGATCTCCTCGTCGATCTGTCCTCCTCCAACAATGAGATAGGGCCTCTGTTCCCAATCGGCCATCGCGCGCCGGAGGGCTGTTACGGTCTCCCGCATCTGATCGTAGGCGGAAGTGAGGAGGCCGGAGAGGCCCACGATATCGGGCCTCTCCTCGCAGGCAGCGTCCACGAATCGGGAGGAAGGCACATCGACACCCAGGTCGTTCACGTGGAAACCGTGACAGACCAGGAGCATACCGAAGACGTCCTTTCCAATGTCGTGGATGTCCCCCTGAACGGTGCCCAGGAGCACGTGCCCCGAGGCTGCTTCGGGCGCCTGGATTTCGACGTGGGGCTCGACCAGCTCCACGACCTGGCGAAAGATTTCACCGGCCATGATGAGGGCAGCGATATAGTACTCGCCTTGCGCATAGCGCTCACCCACGACCCGCATCCCCCTGTCACACGCGTAGATGATGGACAGGGGGTCGACCCCGTCGTCAAGAAGGCGCCTAACCATGGCCAAGACGGCCTGTTCCTCCAGATCAGCCACGTTGTCGACGAGCTCTTTCTCGGTCTGCCGAGCGTTCTTGACTTCCTTATCCAAGAGCCCTCCCATCAGAGTGTACCAGACCCATCATCCCTCCTCCTTGACCCCTACCGTCGTCGCGATATGGAGTCGCTCATTGGGACAGATGAACCAGCCCCAGCTGAGCGGGCGGTCCTCGAAGTCGTAGAAGACGTGCTCCAGTTGGAAGGCCGCGGTGCCGACCGGGGCGTCTAGAAGGCGCGACTCGCGCTCATTGACCACAGTAGCCTCGATCACCAGCTCTCCCCACTTGACGTTGGCACCGCCTTCCCCGCTGAAAAGGCCCCTGAGGGCCGTGACCCCGAGCTCCGTCTCGACGATAGGACGGGTCGGATCGTAGATCATGTACTCGCGGTGATAGAGGAAAGGCTGACCGTGGCGGAGGATCTGCCGGCGTATGTAGATGACCCGCTGCCCTGACTCGATCGATAGCTTCCGTCCCACCCGCTCATCGGCCGAGCGAATACTCGCCTCCAGGACCTTGACCGTGACCCGATCGCCGGAGAGCGTAGCCTGCAACTCCTCGAGGTCAAAGGTTGCCGCTCCCAACTCCACAGGCTTGGCGAACGTCCCAAGCCCCTGAACGGTTTCCACGAGGCCCTGATCCACGAGCAGGTTGATCGACCGTCGGACGGTCATGGGGCTGACGCCGTAGCGGTTGCAGAGTTCAGACTCAGATGGGAGACGATCGCCCGGCCTGAACTCCCCGCTCGCGATGCGGCTGCGCAGGATGCTCGTCAACTGAGCGTAGGCCGGAAGGTACGACTTCCGATCGATAGAGGCGTGGACCTTGCAGTCCATTGGTTACGAATCTCCCTCGGAGTTTTCTGGTCGTACATCGATGTCGCGCTTCCCTAGATAAGTATAGCGGAGGCGATGATAAGTGTCAAGCTTGGGGCGCGCCCACTTGATCACTCCCAAAAAGGCTGGTCAGATTCTCGAAACCTGGTGGGTAGAGAGGTCGGTGGGTTAGATTTCGTCCGATTGTGGACCGATTACCGCCGCCCCGAAGCCCCGGGGGCGGGATGCGTCCCTGGAGGGCGCAGGTTTCGGCGTGTCGGAGCGTTCGGGATGTCGATCCAGTGTTCTGGTGCGGCGACTGGACGCTTGGCTTGATGGAAGCACATCCCGGTTCCGTTTCCCCTCCACACCGCAAAGGTTCAGAGCACAGGTCCCGGCTGCTTGCCGTGATGAGAGGATGGGGGCCTTGACAGCTTCCCTATATAAGTATATAATTACCCTGCAATGCGAGGGCTCCCTCAACAACCCAATCTGAGAGTCATAGCCTGCGAAGCGGTTGCCGAGGAGCTGCGGTCGCTGCTGCCCGCGCAAGTCGATTGCCAGGTGTTTGACTTTGGACTACGTGTCAACCCAGATGGCCTCACCCATGCACTTCAAGAAGCGATTGATGACATCCCCGCCTCGATAAAGGCTGTCAGCCTCGGCTACGGGCTCTGCTCTCAAGCTGTTGCCGGTCTGCGGTCGAACCAGGCCACGCTCATTGTGCCGCGCGTCGACGACTGCATCGGCATCTTTCTCGGGTCGCACGAAGCCTACAGAAGACAGGCTGCAACCAGTCCGGGTACCTACTATCTGACCAAGGGATGGATCGAGGCTGCGAATGGTCTCTTTGCGGAGTATGATCAGTTGGTCGCGCGGTATGGAGAAGACAAGGCCGCTTGGTTGATGGATAAGATGCTGGCTGGCTACACGCGTTTGGCCTTGATCAATACGGGCCAGTACAATCTGGATCGTTACCGCTCGTACGCCCGGCAGACGGCAGAGCGTTTCAACCTCTGTTACGAGGAGGTCATGGGCTCGACGGCGCTGCTGAGAAAGCTGGTCCAGGGTCCATGGGACGAGGATTTCGTGGTCGTTCCACCAGGTAGGGCAATCACGTTCTCACACTTCCGCGAAACGGCCGCGGCCTCGTCGGCTGGGCCGGAAACCGATACGATTAGACGTGGAAAGGAGTAATGGGTATGTCGCAGAAACTGATTAGCGCCATCACGGAGATGCGCGAGATCGATGCGCTCCGCATCGCGGACGAGCTGCTGGAGGGCGGCACCCCTCCGCTGGAGGTCCTGGGCACTTGTCGGGAGGCCATGGGCATCATCGGCCAGCGGTTCGAGGAGGGCGAATGCTTCGTCCCCGAGCTGATCATGGCCGGTGAGATTCTGAGTCAGATCTCAGACCGAGCCAAGCCCTACATTGAAAAGGAGGAGGAGGCGGAGATGGGCGAGAGCCTGGGGACCGCGGTCATCGGCACGGTGGAGGGGGACATCCACGATATTGGCAAGGACCTGGTCATCTTTCTACTGGACGTCAACGGCTTCAAGGTCGTCGATCTTGGGGTCGACGTACCTCCGGCGGCCTTCGTGGACACCGTCCGGGAGCACGGAGCAGAGATCGTCGGGCTGAGTGGCTTTCTGACCCTGGCCTACGAGCCCATGAAGGACACCGTCGACGCCCTTCAAGCTGCGGGCTTGGACGGGGTGCGTGTGATGATCGGCGGCGGCCAGGTGGACGAGCAGGTGCGCAAGTACACCGGCGCCGATGCGTACGGACGCGATGCACAGGCCGCCGTCAGGTTGGCCAAACAGTGGACGGGAGGGTAGAGCGATGTTCACACCTTCAGAGAACTGGGACGCTCTCTCTAGAGAGGAGAGGTTCGAGGCGCGCTTTGCATCCTGGATGTCGACGGAGGACAAGGCGTTCGAGACCCCTGAGGCGGAGGAGACCTATCGACGCAGAGCCCAGCGGGTGAAGGACATTGTGGAACTCAAGAAACCTGATCGCGTGCCGGTCCTACCCTGGGTCGGAGGGTACTTCGCGGAGTACGCAGGTCGCACACCGCACGACATCATGTACGACGCCCAGGCCTACCGGGATGCGTGGCTGACCTTCAACCAGGATTTCGAGCCGGACTATCTGGTCTTCGCCGGGAACGCGAACCCCGGCGAAGCCTTCGAAGCGCTGGACTACCAGGTCTACAGATGGCCGGGCCACGGCGTGAACGAGGAAACCTCGTTCCAGTGCATTGAAGACGAGTATATGTGCGCCGATGAGTATGATGAGCTGATCGCGGATCCCGAGGCCTACTACATGCGCCAGTACATGCCTAGGGCCTTCGGGGCCTTGAAGGGCTGGCGGATGCTGCCGTCCTTCTTCGCAACCATGGAGATGCCCATGATTCCGGCCTTCGTCATCCCGGTGGGCATCCCCGACGTGCGCGCGTCCTTCGAGGCTTTGATGGAGGCAGGTGAAAAGGCCTTGGCGTACATCACAGTTGCGGGCCAGGCCGATGCCCAGCTCCAGGCGTCCTACGGTATGCCGCTGCTCCCGGGTGGCTTCACGAAGGCACCCTTCGACATCATTGGTGACACACTTCGCGGCACGCGCGGCATCATGCTTGATCGGTATCGGCGCCCAGAAAAGGTAAAGGCCGCGTGTGACAGGCTCGTTGCCATCGCGATAAAGATGGGTGTCCAGACGGCGACGGGTCAAGACAACCCCTTCGTCTTCATCCCACTGCACAAGGGGGCGGACAGCTTCATGTCCCGAGATGACTTCCGGGAGTTCTATTGGCCAACTTTCAAGGCTGTCATCCTGGGGCTGGTCGAGCAGGGGCTGGTGCCCTACCACCTCGTGGAGGGGGCCTATAACCAGCGCCTAGACATCATCCAGGACCCGGACATCCCGGCGGGCACAACCTACTGGTCCTTCGATCAGACGGATATGAAGGCGGCGAAGGAGACCCTGGGCGGTTGGGCTTGCGTCGCTGGAAATGTCCCGGCGTCTATGCTCCATTCGGGCAGCCCGGAACAAGTCGAGGCGTACGTCAAAGAGCTCATCGATACCGTGGGACAGGATGGCGGCTATGCCGTCAGCAATGGGGCTGTACTGGAGCACGCCAGGCCGGAGAATCTCCGCGCCATGTTCGAGACGACGAAGTCGTACGGCGTCTACGAGTAGGGTTCTGGATCCGTCCAGGAGGCTGGGCCCGCCGGCGGGACGGTCAGTATGATAAGGGTTCTGAGACCAACATCGACGAGGAGAGCATGGGGCATCAGGTTGATTTCCAACCCGTAGGCAGGCGTGGCGAGTGTCCGGCCGATCGTTCCCTTCTCGAGTGCGCGCGGCAGTTAGGCGTTGAACTGGTGAACCTCTGCGGCGGCGCGGGCACCTGTGGACGCTGCAAGGTCCAGCTGCTGGAGGGCAAGCTCTCTGAAGTGGCGTCCAGCGAGCGTGAAGCGCTCTCGACGCGGGAACTGGAGGACGGATTCCGCCTCGCTTGCAAGGCCTGCCCCCGGAGTGACTGTACGCTGCGTGTTCCCCCGACGTCCCTCA
>CAZIWL010000216.1:0-5194 GCA_964542755.1 uncultured Anaerolineales bacterium | reverse complement strand
GGAGTTCTATCGTGCAATGGAGATCTTCTATCTCAAACACTTCGCGGCACAGACCCCCTGGTGGGCTCACACCCTGATCCTGGGGACTGTGCGGGTGAGGTCGAAGCTCGAGGAAATACGGCTAGCCGTGTCGACGGGCCGGGCCGGGCGGGAAGCACGACTATGAGATCCAAGTCGCGGGTGCGTACCATCTTTGCCATCACACTGGTCGTCACCGACCTGACGATGGCCTGTACGGCTTTCTACTTGGCGTACTGGATGCGGCGTTTGATCCCCTGGCCCGAGCAAGCCCAGAACATGGGACAGTTCCCCGACTACTCCGGCCTCTTCCTTACCCACGTCGTGTCGGTGGTAACGGTGTTTGGCTTCGCCCGCCTATACCACGTCACCCGCACGACCTCTCGCGTGGACGAACTGTCCTCGGTGTTCCGATCAACATCGGTGGGTACGCTGATTGGGGTTGCCCTATCTTCACTCCTATTCAAGAATACATCGTTGGCGATGGACTACTCGCGCGGGGTGGTACTCTACGGGTGGATCCTGACCATCATCTTCATTATGGGGGGACGTCTCCTCCACGCGAACGTCCGGTCCCGGTTACGACAGCGAGGATGGGGATGCGATCGGGTGTTGATCGTGGGCACAGGCGAGGTCGGGCGCATGGTCCATCAGAAGATCCAGTCAAATCCAGGCCTAGGCTACAAGGTAGCCGGTTTCGTGACAGCGAACGGTTCCGAAGAGGAGGCACCACTGGGCGCGAGAATCCTCGGTAGCGCGGCCCAACTGGCGCCGTTGATCGACGAACACAACGTCGACGAGGTGATCATCGCATTGCCCGAGGCCACCCATCAAGACATTCTGATGCTGCTTTCAGAGTGCGAACGCGGACAGGTGACTATCAAGGTCTTCCCGGACGTCTTCCAGATCATGGCAAGCCCGGTGGGTATCGGAGATCTGGGCGGGTTGCCGCTGGTGACGGTGCGAGATATCGCTCTCCGAGGCTGGCGGCGTGTGGCAAAGCGGATGATGGACATCTTCGGTGCTTCCCTGGGGCTTGTCGTGCTCTCCCCAGTGATGATGCTGGTGTCAGTCTTGATTAAACTGGACTCCCGGGGACCCGTGTTCTACGTGCAGGAGAGAATGGGTCTGGACGCCAGATCGTTCAGCATGCTCAAGTTCCGGTCCATGCGGAAGAACGCCGAGGCCCAGGGGCCCGGCTGGACAGTGGAGGATGACCCACGGGTGACTCGGCTTGGGAGAATCCTTCGACGCATCAACGTCGATGAGTTGCCACAGTTGATCAACGTCCTGCTCGGTCAGATGAGCTTGGTCGGACCCCGGCCGGAGCGCCCCATCTATGTGAACCAGTTCCGGCGCTCCATCCCGCGGTACATGGACCGGCATTGGGAGAAGGCAGGACTGACTGGCTGGGCGCAGGTCAATGGGCTTCGCGGGGACACATCCATCGCCGAGCGCACGAAGTACGATCTCTGGTACATAGAGAACTGGTCTCTTCTCTTGGACGCGAAAATCCTGCTGCGCACTGTCTTCAGACTCTTCGAGTCACCTAACGCCTACTGACGGTTCGGTTGGGATTAGGCATCCCCTTCTCCAAGACCTATCTCCTTCCATCCATCATCTTTCGATCCTAACCAATGCCTTAGGGGCCCCCTTCCGAACCCGTGACGGGCCTCCGGTCACAACTGCCGTCCCCTACGCGGCATTCCAGGAGCTCAACGCGTCCACCCAGGACCTATCTGATTCCCGGATCCAGTTCGCTGGGCAGTGCTGTTTGCCCCGAAGATGAGCCTAAGGCAGGGCAAGCGAGCACCACGCGCTGGGCCGGCGTGATGGACTCCAAATCCGAGAGATGCGCGAAGCGGTTGAACAGCGGGAACAGCATCCAGTTTCGGCCCGAATCCGGTTGACGTGATTCGTCTCTGTGATGGAGCGGCCGCCGACCACAATCTGACCCGCCCTGAAAAGGTCTCGAGCATGTTGATTTGGCCGGGCAGCGTCGACTCGCCCCCCTTCGACGGGCCCACCATGACCGCAAACTCTCCGGTATAGACACTCATACTCCCGAGGCCTTCGCAGTGGCTTCGGTCGGCCCTATTTCCACCACTCTACGACGGGTGCGTTAGCCAGCACGTCAATGAGTCCCTCTGTGACCGGCGGCCCACAGGCAGCCCCGCAGGGCCGCAAGAACTGTGAGAACAAGCGTGCTTCACAGTAGTCTGGTCCCCTTCCCTGTCATCTCCTCCTGATGATAATCTTGGTTGGTGAGACGCCATAGCGCCGGAGATGTGCTTGAACGCCCCTCGCCGGCCTGTGCGGATCGGACGACGACCTCCTTTCAGGAGACCCGCCAAGCTTCCCCTTTCCAGGACAACAACCGTTGATCACTCGACCCTCGGGCATCCAAGAATCCAGCCTCCGCGTGGAGGCTGGCACTTTGCCACATTGCACAAAGAAAGGGAGGATAACGCACGCCGACAGGGATGGCTCGCTGCACGCCTCTTGCTTGGCGCGGATAGTCATGCTGGTTGCCGTCTCTGGAAACACCCACTGACTATGCCAATCCCGGAGGACTGTCAAACACTGCGTGAAGGCGTAAGTGGAGAGGGCGTCAGATTTCCAGAGAACCCAGACAGCTAGGTGATTCCCGGCCTTGGGTGCCGGGCTTGGCATGGCTTTGCAGTGGGCCGCTTGCGACGTAGTATCCTATCGCAGCTAACTGGCAGGGACTAGGATGACCAGTCGCTGATAGGCACGACGACCTTGGTCACGGAGCTGCTTGCCATCCCGGTGGCGACGGCCTCGTACAACGGGGCGAAGGCCAGCTCCTCACCGAGCCCGACAGGAGGGTGCGCCTCGGTCACGTCCACGACCAGATGGTCGGAGCTGGCACCGACGATGGTGACCCCGCGACGCCTCGACCGCAGACCGCTGATGCGCATGTCTTGCTCGCCAAGAGCGAGAATAGCTCGGCGACGCAGCCCCAGATCCTCCCACTCAGGCTTGCGCCCAAATGCATCCATCGCGATAGGCCCCTCAGGCATTGAGGGCTTCGTCTTGACCTCGATAACCTCGGCCACAACGCTGAATGCATCTTGGTGAGGACAAGGCAATGGGTTCTTGGTAACGCTGTTGACCCCCAACAGGATCCCTTCACCCACACGCAGCTGATTAATACGCGTAGGCATCTCATCCCGAATCACAAAATCGAGGCTGTAGGTGTTGCCTCCCGAGATGACCTCAAATTCAATGTCCAGGGCCTCTTCGATAGACTCCGCCAGGTCAATCAGGGCCTGGGTGTTCTCCACGGTCGGCAGAACGCCGCCGATACAAACGAGGTTGGTACCGATCCCGACTAGATCAATGCATGGCAATTCCCGGATGGTCCTTACTATCGAGAGGGCATCTGGTGGCATGACACCCTCGCGCCGGTCGCCCATCTCTACCATGAGGATTACCCGGTGGGTCAGTTTCTGCTCCTGCGCTGCCTCCGACAGCGCGCGAATGGTTTCCATCTCCGAGTTGAGGCTAACCTGCGTCAGTGTGACAACGTCCGCCACCTCGCTCAGGCCGGGGAGACGCAGCAGCATGACGTCCGCATCGATCCCGGCTTCCCGCATCCGCCGGACGTTGTCGAGGCGAGAGTCCGCCAGAGTCGTGACCCCCCCGGAAAGCATGGCTCGAGCCACTTCAGGATGGCCACAGCAAGACTTCGTGACCCCTACGACCTCGATACCAGCGTCTCCACAGAGCCTGACCAGAGTCACAGCGTTACGTCTGATGCGGTCACAGAAAACTTCCAGCCTCATGGGCACCTCTTCGGGCGAACGCTTTCGGCAGCCTATGCAGATATCAAACGGCATATTGTACTCGCGGCTGTTCGCATGTCAAAGAACGAAAGATATCTGTGAGGTACGATTTGACATCGATATTGGCGTCAATATAATACGGTATGCTCAAAGTCCCCGGTCGTCTGTGACCAGCCTTCCCGTTACAGGAGGTGATCCTAGCGAGAAACATGGCCCTGTTGAGTCTAGATCGGAAATCGCCCCCGGCACGATCACTCTAGGAGGAAAGATGAGAAACCCTGGCAGAATCAGCATCCTTATCACCGTCTTGGGCGTTCTCGCGATGGCGTCCGCTGCATGCGGCGGCGGAGCAACACAAGTGCCACCGACTGCCCCTCCGGCAACTCAGCCACCGACGGAAGCAGCGGAGGAGGAGCCGACTGAAGAACCGTCAGCGGAGGGCCTGCTCAGCGAGGTCATGGAGGCCGGCGTGCTCCAGGTCTCCACGGATCCCAATTACGCCCCTCAGAGCTTCCTTAACGATGAGGGCGAACTCGACGGCTTCGATGTCGATGTCGCTCAGGAGGTCGCTGATCGCCTGGGCGTCCAGATCGAGTTCGTCACCCCAGACTGGGATATGATCGTCGGCGGCAACTGGAGCGCCCGCTGGGACGTCAGCATCGGCTCCATGACGCCCACGGAGCCCCGCTCCGAGGTCCTCTGGTTCACCGACCCCTATTACTACACCCCGGCTTCCTTCGCCGTCCACCAGGACAACACGGACATCGCCTCTGTGGATGATCTATCCGGCAAGACCCTCGGCCTGGGCACCGCGACTACGTACGAAGATTACCTCAACGGCGAGCTCGCCATAGTGGGCGGGGAGATGATGTACGAGCCGCCCTCAGGCGTCGATATCAAGCCCTACCCCACCGACGCCGAGGCTATCCAGGACCTGGCCCTGGGCGACGGCGTCCGCCTGGATGCCGTCATGTCGGCCCAGCCGACCATCCAGACCGCCATCGACAGCGGCGTCGACCTGAAATACATTGGCACTCCGGCGTTCTACGAGCCACTCGTCTTCGCCCTGGACAAAGCTCGCGGCCCATCCGATCAGATGGTCAACCGGCTCAATGAGATTCTTGACGAGATGCACTCCGACGGCACCCTGACCAAGCTCTCGGAGGAGTGGTACGGGATCGACCTCACGACGCTGGTAGAGCCCGAGGAGGCCGGCGACGGCGCCGACCTGCTCGACGAGGTGCTCGATGCGGGCCTGATGAAGGTCTCCACGGACCCCAACTACGCCCCTCAGAGCTTCCTCAACGATCAAGGCGAGCTCGACGGCTTCGACGTCGACGTTGCCAAGGAGGTCGCCGACCGCCTGG
>CAZIWL010000215.1:0-5276 GCA_964542755.1 uncultured Anaerolineales bacterium | reverse complement strand
ACCACCGTCACCGTCACCGCCGGGGGCAGCATTCCCGCCGCCCTCTTCGTGCGCCTGAAGGCGACCGGGACGGGTGGAGGTCCGTGAGGAGGGAATGATGAGGCTTCGGGTTTCAGGTTTCGGGTTTCAGTGTTCAGGGTGGCGGCCAATGAGCTGAGCACGACACAGCCCGCCCGCCTCCACGTGCTCCCTGACACCTGACACCCGAGATCTGAAACCCGAGTTGGAGCCGGAGGACCGTCCCCACGCGGCCCCGGGGCGACGGGCGAGTGACCGGGTGGAGCGGTTCCCTGTCGCCCCGTCGGCCTCGTCGTCCGCCACCTGATTTTGTCAACGTTGACGAATCGAGGTGGACGGAGCCTGCCCCCCGTCGGCAGGCGGGTGGCCGGGCGATTGTGCGGACAGGTTTGGCGGGATCCCATGACGGATCGCGCATGAGGGGAGCGAGGGAGCGGCCGAGGACGGGCGCCGCGACAACCGGAGGGATCCAGATGAAATCACAAACCCGAGACCACCCGGCCGCTCCCCGCCCGCGCATCACTCGAACCGTGGCGGAAGCCGCGTCGGTTGAGGGATGAACTGAACCATGAGAATCAACATTGCAGTATCCACCGGTTCCATGGTTGTGGCAACGAGCCTGTTCTCCCTGTTGATGGTCCAGGCATCACGACGGGTTCGCGTTCTTTGATTCGAGGGCGACTGGAACGTCGTGAAGGCCACCTCCTACGGCAGGGACCTGCGCAAGCCGCTGGCCGAGGCCTGCAGGCGCCACGGACTCAAGCTCCGTCTTCGCCCGGACTTTTCTGGCGGGCTTGGGCGGCGGTTCGCGCATGAACGGGGAAAGGGCCGGTCACCCATGCCCGTCGCCGGCCCCCGCCCTGGCCGGGGCGGCGGTGGAGGCGGGGAGGATCCCGATCATCCGGTGCAACCATTGAGAACCAACAGACAGGACCCATGAGACATCGAACCATCCTCGCCCTTCTCACCCTTCTCACCCTTCTCGCCCTTGCATCCGGCATGCCGGCGGCAGCGGCAGCGGAGGCGCGCACGGCCGACCCGTATGCCAACGAGACCCCCGCCGAGCGCGACGCCCGCATGCAGTGGTGGCGCGACGCGAAGTTCGGCATGTTCATCCACTGGGGCGTCTACGCCGTGCCGGCCGGCACGCACGAGGGCAAGCGCATCGGCGGGATCGGCGAGTGGATCATGAACAAGGCGAGGATCCCCTGCGCCCGCTACCAGGAGTACGCCAAGGACTTCAACCCGGTGAAGTACGACCCCGGCGCCTGGGTCCGGCTGGCCAGGGAGGCCGGCATGAAGTACATCGTGATCACCTCGAAGCACCACGACGGGTTCGCGCTCTTCGACTCGGCGGTGACCGACTGGGACATCGCGGGCGCCACCCCCTACAAGAAGGACCTGCTGGCGCCGCTGGCCGAGGCCTGCCGCAAGCACGGCCTCAAGCTCGGGTTCTACTACTCTCAGGCCCAGGACTGGAACCACAAGGGCGGTGCCGGCAACAACTGGGACCCGGGCCAGCGGGGCAGCATGGACGACTACATCCAAGACATCGCCGTTCCCCAGGTGCGCGAGATCCTCACGAAGTACGGCGACGATATCCCCGCCGTGCTCTGGTGGGACACCCCCAGGGGCATGAACACGGAGCGGGCGAAACCGCTGATCGAACTGCTCAAGCTCAAGCCCGGCATCATCCACAACAACCGCCTCGGCGGCGGGTTCCACGGCGACACCGAAACGCCCGAGCAGCACATCCCCGCCACCGGCTTTCCCGGCCGCGACTGGGAAACGTGCATGACGATGAACGGCACCTGGGGATACAAGTCCCACGACCACGGCTGGAAATCGGTTGAAAGCATGATCCGCATGCTCGCCGACATCGCCAGCAAGGGCGGCAACTACCTGCTCAACGTGGGGCCGACCGCCGAGGGCGAGATCCCCAAGGCCAGCATCGAACGGCTGCAGGCGATCGGCGAGTGGATGAAAGTCAACGGCGAGGCGATCCACGGCACCCGCGCCAACCCGCTCGGCGCGGTGCCCTGGGGACGCATCACCGCGAAGCGCGCGGGAGACAAGACCACCCTCTACCTGCACGTGTTCGATTGGCCCGCCGGCGGGGAGATCCGCCTGCGCGGCCTGCGCAACCGGGTTATCGGCGCGCGGTTGCTGGACGGCGGACGAAAACTCGACGCGGCTTCGAACGCGGATGGCCTGACGGTGCAGCTGCCGGCCGAGGCCCCGGACGCCATCAACTCGGTGATCGCACTGGAGATCGAGGGCGAAGCGAAGGTGGTTCAGCCGCCGGTCCGGGCCGCCGCGGACGGTTCGCTGGTCATGCCGGCGCGCGAGGCGAACATCCGCAGCAAGGGGACGGCCTCGTTGCCGAGGGTCGAAAGCAAGGGCGGGGATGCCAACATCGGCTACTGGACCGATCCGGGGGCCTGGCTGGAGTGGACCGTGGAGGTCGGGCAGCCCGGATCGTTCCTCGTCGAGGCGACCGTGTCGACAAGGAGCGACGGCGTCCATGTCACGGTCGGTGCGGGCGAGGCTGCACTGGAGGGGGGCATTCCCAATACCGGCAGCTACGACAAGTACGCCACGGTCAAACTCGGGCGCCTCGCCATCGCCAGGGCGGGCCGGCAGGTGGTGACCTTCAAGCCGGTGGCCGGGAACTGGCGCCCGATCAACCTGCGGCGGCTGGTGATCGCGCCGGCGGGCAACGACTGAACCCGCGGAGGAGCGGATGAGGATATCTTCGAAGAAGACCCTCGTTTGCGCGCTCGCCTGCATCGCCGCCTTGGCGGCAGCCCCTTCCGGCCGGACGGAGGAGGCGGCGAACCCGGACGGTTCGGCCCGGAAGGCCTACCGGCCGGACACGCCGCTCAAGAACACCGAGCATCCCGCCCATGAGAAGTACCAGGCGATGCTCGACGATTACATGGCGCGGCCCGACCGCTACACCGAGCGCTGGCGGCCGCAGTTTCATTTCTCGGCTCCGCAGGGCTGGATGAACGATCCCAACGGGCTGGTCTGCTTCGACGGGAAGTACCGGATGTGCTTCCAGCACCGTCACGGCACCTTCGACGGCCGCACGTCGTGGGGGAATTCCTACAGCATGGACCTGGTGCATTGGACCGTGCTGCCGCCGGCGATCGTCGCGGACGAACTTGGCGCGGTCTACTCCGGGACGGCGGCGGTGGACTGGAAGGATTCCAGCGGGTTCTTCGACGGCAAGCCCGGGCTGCTGGCGATGTTCACCTGCAACAGGCGCCACACCGGCCAGGTGCAGGGGCTGGCGTTCAGCCGCGACGGCGGCGACACGTGGCGGAAATACGCCGGCAACCCGGTGATCGAGAACTACGGCACGCCAATCTTCATCGATCCCAAGCTGTTCTGGCACGAGCCGACCCGGCGCTGGATCGCCTTCATCGGCGGCCACGGCAAGCTGCGCATCTACTCCTCGCCCAACGCCCGCGAGTGGCGGTACGAAAGCACGATCGAGGAGATCGGCCCCGGCGGCGAGGTGGCGGACGTCTTCCGGTTGCCCGTCAACAACGATCCCAACAACGTGAAATGGGTCTGGAGCGCGGTCGGCGTCTGGTTCGTGGTCGGCGATTTCGACGGCCACGAGTTCACGCCCGAGACCGGGCGGGTCAATTTCGACGCCGGCCCCGACGCCTGGGCCGCGCAGTCGTGGAGCGACATGCCGCCCGAGGACGGCCGCCGGGTTTTCACCTACTGGGTGTGGGAGTTCCGGCACTACCGGCGCCACGAGGCGTTCCGCAACTGGTGCGGCGCCCTGACGCTGCCGCGGACGCTCAGTCTCCTGCAGGGCGGGGACGGCAACTACAGGATGGCCCAGACGCCGGTCCGGGAGCTGAAAACGCTGCGCGGCAAGACCCATTCGCTGGGGCCGCTGGCGCTCAAGGCGGGGGAGACGCGACCGACCGATATCCGCTCCAATACCCTGGAGATTGCCGCCAAGTTCGAGCCGGCCGATACCGGCCGTTTCGGGATCCGCTTCCTCAAGGGCGGTGGCCAGCAGACGGTGGTCGGCTACGACGCCGAAACGAGGCGGATGTTCATGGACCGATCGCGGAGCGGCAGTGGAAAGGGCAAAAAGACGGAATCGCGCGAACTGCTGCCCGAGGACGGCCGCGTGCGGTTGCGCGTCTTTGCGGACGTCAGCATCGTGGAGGCCTTCGGCAACGGCGGCGTGGCCAACATGACGGGCCTGGTGTTGCCCGAGCCGGAGAACGACGCCGTCGAGATCTTCGCCGAGGGCGCCGGCGTGCGGGTGTCCCGGTTGGACTTACACGAGATGAAATCCATCTGGAGAGCGAGAGAATAGGAAGGAAAGAACGAAAGGGCAACGAATGGAGAGTGTAAGCAAGCGATGGACGACGGCTCTGGCGTGCGGTCTGGTGGCGGCATCGGTGTGCCGTGCCGGACTGGTGTATGATCCGCCCGAAGGCATGTGGGACACCTGGGTCCTGCAGGACGGGGAGGACTACCACCTCTTCTTCCTGGCCGGCGGCAATATCGGCCGGGCGGTCTCGAAGGATCTCATCCACTGGAAGCACCTGCCGCCGATCATGAAGATGGGGCAAAAGGGGGACTGGGACGGCGGCGGGATGAGCATGACGGGCAGCACCGTCAGGCACGGCGACACCTATTATCTCTGCTACGGCTCCCGCGCGCCGGGAACGCCGATCGGCCTGCTGGAGAGCAAGGACCTGATGAACTGGACGCGGGTCGGGGATGACCCCGTACTGACCGTCCAGCCACCGTACAGGCCCGGTCACTGGCGTGATCTCTCGCCGATCTGGAACGAGGAGAAGCAGCACTGGGACGGATACCTGTTCGGCGTCCACGGCGAGACGGGGCGTCCATCGATCGCCCACGTCACCTCGCAGGACTTTCTGAATTGGAACTACCAGGAGCCGCTCTTCATCAGCGACCGCTACCGGCGCGACAACGATGGGTTCATCTATCTGGAAGTGCCGGACCAGTTCGAAATGGGCGGCAAGAGCTACGTGACGTTCTCGAGCATCCGCAGCCGCAAGAACTTCACCTCCGGCCGGCCTGACGCGTCCGGGACCTGGTACCTCGTGGCCGACAGCAAGGAGGGACCCTACAGAGTTCCGGAGAAACCGCTGCTGCTGGGGTCGGGCATGGGGCGCTTTGATCACTACGTTGGCCGCACGATCACGTACGAGGGCGACCGCCTGCTCTACCACCAGAACTGGGGCGAACAA
>CAZIWL010000214.1:2499-5343 GCA_964542755.1 uncultured Anaerolineales bacterium | reverse complement strand
GAGACAGTACAGCTTTCTCCATCCTCGTCGTCACTACAAGGCCGATCGGGCCAATCGACGCCGGCATCCGTCTGAAGAGCTAGCGCTCCCGTCCCCTCCCGCACCAGGTGGGCAAAGACGCGCCAGTCGGTGCTGGGTGCGGAGACGACTTTCCAGCGTAGGATGAAGCGGACCTCGGCTGGCGGATCTAGACGAGCGGGCGCGAAGGGATCCTCGGGATCCCTCTCACCCAGCGTCAACGCCGGCCCTGGGGGTCCGGTCAGCGGATCGACGGTCCTGGTCTCACTCCGTATCTCACCGGCGAAGATCAAGGGTTCCGACTTGGCGAATGGCTCGCCAAACGCCGGTGAGTGATGCAGGGGGTTGACCGGGTCACCGTCGTATCGAAGCTCGAAGTGGAGGTGGGGGCCGCTGCTGTTGCCAGTGGACCCCGCTCTGCCCAGCGGCTCCCCTTGCCGCACGGCCTGGCCGACCTCGACCTCAATCTGCTGAAGCTGAGCGTATGCCGAGGACCAGCCGTCGCGGTGGTTGACCACGACCAGGTTGCCATAGTCGCCCTTAGGCCCAGCGAATGCCACCTTTCCATCGGCAATCGAGAAGATCGTCTTGCCGTCTGCGGCCGCGATGTCGATGCCGGAGTGATCGGGGTTCCGCGGGTCATGGAAGGACCAGCCAGAGATGTCGCGGCGGCTCGTCGGCCACTGGAACTGCCCCACTGAAAGGACACGCCCCTCCTCGCCTCCGACGGGCCAAATGGCGAAGGTCTCGTCCCACACTGCCCGGACCGCGAGATCCTGCGTGCGGACGACTTCGGGCACGCTGGCGCCGACCCAGAACTGGCACGGCTCGTCCCGGTAATATCCCTCGGGCGTACAGGAGGATCGGGGCGACTTCCCCTCCGGGAGGAAAACCACCTCCGGCAGCGGCTGGTCCCGGTGAACGATCGAGATCTGTGGTCCAACGTCCGCGGTGGGGTAATGCTCAGAATTCTTCACGATGAACTCAACCCAGACGTAGACCTGGCCCTCGGCAGGGCAACGCTCCTCGCCTGAGTCGAGCGTCACACAACCCGTCAGCTCGTGGCCCACGACGGCGAAGTCGACGTTGCGGAGCCGCGCGGTCCGGCCTTCAGACAGCTCGGCTCCGCCGCCCATAAACGGCACGCCAGGAATGAGTTGCTCCAGCCCGGACGGCCCCAACAGCTTCACTCCGAAGATCAAGACAATGACGGCCGCCATGGCGGCCGTGGCGCCGGCAACGGCATGCAGTTTACTGCGCATCCTTCGTCGCCTCCCTTTCCGTTCGATGGTGGAGATGAGCTGAGCCCGCTGCGATGGCGTGAGCGCGACCCGCGGCGCGCTGCGGATGATGCGGTCCTGCTCGACGTAGGCCTCGGCCCGGGCGGCGCATTCGGCGCAGACGGCCAGGTGGGCGCGAACGCGCCGCTGCTCCGTCACGCTCCGTTCCTCGGGCCGCAGCGCCAGCAATACCTGAATATCGTCACACCTTGTCATCCGTCTCCCTCTGCCCGTGGGCCTCCCGAAACTGCTCCCGCGCCCGACACAGCCGCATCTTCACCGCACTCACCGACAAATCGAGAATCTCCGCGATCTCCCGCACCTTCCAACCCTCGTGGACGTACAGCAGCAGCGGGATGCGGTACTTCGGCGCCAGCGCGTCCAGCGCATCCTGCACCGCCAGCTGCTCCGCCACCGCAGCCTCTGGGTTTGGCCCCGGATCGGGCTCCGTGCCCAGGAGGGGGAGCCATTCCAACCGCTTCCGCCGCCGGTGGTCGTCGATGGCGAGCCGGGACGCCACGCGGTAGAGCCAGGCCCGCGGGTTCTCCCAGCGACCGCCCGGCTCCAGAGCCTGTCTGGACATCCAGACGTAGGCCCGTAGGAACGTCTCCTGTGTCAGCTCCTGGGCTCGGCCCTGGTTCCCCGTCATCCGCGCCAGATAGGAGCAGATGGGCTGCTCATAGCGGCGGAAGATCATCTCGAATCGCTCACAAGTCGCGGAATTGCCGGTGTCGATTGATCAACTCCTATGCTTGGGTCTCATCATGTAAGACGAACGAGGAGGCCGTCTGGTCACATACGGAACCTGGGACGTAGTGGATGAAGGGTTGGAACCTGCATGTATTCGGAATCGTACCAAGGAATCGGCACAGGGGACAACGCGAGGCGGATGTGGAGTCAGATGAGTTTTCAAGCAGTGAGTCTGACCACAGCGTCTCGTGGGCAGCCTCCCCCCCTTGGCCAGGGGGGACCCTTTCGCAGCGCTTCAGGTCGATTCGGACGAATGGGAAACGTCCAAGGGGCCTCATGGGACCGACACCTTGGACATGACCTGCGGCGTGTCAGACTGGGGCGCTATTCACCTGCGACATCGAGAGCGCGACGAAAGCGAGGCTGGGCAGTCCGGAAGCCGCTCTGGTGGATGAGCTTGTCCAACTCAGGCCTGAGCAGATCGATGAGGCTTTCCTTCTTGGCTCGGATCAGAAGTCCAATGGTACCCGTCCCCGGCAAGTCGTATAGCTCAGCAACCGCGGATGGCATCTCCACCTTCATTCCTTCAGATGCCATGGTCCCTCCCCAACACAACATCGGAACGCATGAACTCCTGACACACAGCTCGGCAACCCCCTGCTCGGAGCCGTGCGCCCAGGGCCGGACAAGCACTGGACGCCCGGCTAGCTCTTCTCCCCTTCCCGAGCTGGCGATCGGTTCCATCACACGGCAGCTCACCTTGCGAGCAAGATAGCCGTGCACTCCTTTGATCGTCATAACACACCGACCAGGCCGACGGTCTCGCTGTGCGAAACTCAAGATGGGGCCGTCGAAG
>CAZIWL010000214.1:0-2399 GCA_964542755.1 uncultured Anaerolineales bacterium | reverse complement strand
TCTCAACCCTGCCGCCAGCGAGTTCTCCGTGCACCTCCGTGCCTTCTCCGTGACCCTCTGTGTCTCTTCTTGCCGCTGCCGGTGCCAATGCACCGGATGGCAACCTCTTCCTTCTACATCCCGTCTTCTAACTCCAGCCGCCGCTTCACCCGTCGCCAAATGCCGCGCAGCGATTCAGAGACAGCTCCGTCCGCATACGCCGTCACGGGCTTCCCGTCTACCATCGCTTCCGTCACTATCGTATCATAGGGAATGCGGCCGACCAGCTCCACGCCCTCTCTCTCACAGAACGCGGCAATGTCGCCCGACCGCCGCACGTTCAGGTCCGCCTTATTGATCGCCACCAGAGCCGGTACACCGAAATGCTCCGCCGTCCGCAGCACCCGCTCCAGATCATGCACTCCGGACACCGTCGGCTCCACCACCAACAGCACCGCGTCGGCGCCGGAGCTGGCCGAGATGACGGGACAGCCAATCCCCGGCGGACCGTCTACGAGCAGCAGCCGTGCCTTCGATTCCTGCGCCAGCTCCCGTCCCTGCCTTTTGACCAGCGTCACCAGTTTGCCCGAGTTCTCCTGGCCGGCGAAAAGGTGTGCGTGGAACAGGGGACCAAACCGGCTCTCCGACCGGAACCACTGCCCTGCCCGCTGATCCTCCATCGCGATCGCCTCCACCGGACACTGGTAGAAGCACGACGCGCAGCCCTCGCAGTGAAGGCCCTCGACCCCATACGCAAAGCTGGAACCATCACCCTGCCGGGCCCTGTCGCCGTCCTCAGGGCTCACGATAGCGTCGAATCGACAGACCGTCTCGCAGACGCCGCAGGCGGTGCAGAGCTCCGGGTCAATCACTGCCCTCTTCCCGGACCAGAAGTCGTGCACCTCTACTTTTTTCGGCTCGAGCACCAGCTCCAGATTCGCCGCGTCCACGTCGGCGTCTGTCAGCACCAGCCGGAGCTCCTCCGAACCCAGGTGCGCCAGGGCCGCCGCCACCGTCGTCTTTCCCGTCCCCCCCTTGCCGCTGAGGATCACCAGTTCCTTCATGATGCCGACTCCTTCCCGTCCGCGACAAGACGCTCGATGTCCGCGTACATGGCCCGGAAGCGCTCCCCGTATTCGGGAATCTCCTCGACCAGCGGCACGCCCTCTGAATAAGCCTCGGCAATGCTCCGTTCGATCGGAATCCGCATCAGGATCGGGATGTCCTCCTCCTCGCAGAAGCGGTCGACGCCATCGTCGCCCACGCCCTCCCGGTTGATCACGACGCCGACCGGCAGCCCCATCTCATCCCGCGCCACTTCGACCGCTTGCCTCAGGTCGTGCAGGCCGAAGGGCGTCGGCTCCGTCACCAGCAGCACGAAATCCGCCCCATCCATCACCTCCACGACCGGGCATGCGTTCCCGGGGGGCGCGTCCAGGATCACCGTCGCGACGCTGTTCCCCATTGCCCCGGCGGCGGACGGCGGTATGGCCCACTCCTTGAGCTGCCGGATGACCGGAACCGCCATCGCCTCCCCGACATTCAGGATGCCGTGGGCAAACTCGACATGCCCCCCATCGTCCGCCGACTGGCACCGCCCACGTTCAAGCACCCCCATAATATCCAGCACCTCGGTGATCGCCTCCACGGGGCAGTTGAGCGTGCAACTCCCGCAGCCGTGACAGAGCTCAGAGAAGAGCAGCACCGCCTCTGCCGCGACAGCAATGGCGTTGTACTGGCACACCTCGGCACACCGCCCGCAATACGTACACGTGTCCAGGTCCACATCGGGGACCATCTGGCCCACCTCGCGCCGCTCGCGCATCGTGGGATTCAAGAAGAGCGCAGCATTGGGCTCCTCGACGTCACAGTCGACAAAGATAGGATCGCCGCCGTCCTGCCGTCCTGCCAGGCTCAATGCCAGGCTCACCGCGACGGTCGTCTTCCCCGTCCCCCCCTTACCGCTCGCCACCGCAATAATCATCGTCTACCTCGATTCAACAGTAAGTCCATCGTGCCACTATTCGTGCCATTCGCGTCATTCGCGACAATCAATACTCGAGGACCGTCCCCACCGGACAGGGCCTCACCACCTCAGGACCTAGCGCATTCGTCAGCGCCACATAAGCCGCCTCGCCCGTACAGTGATTTGGATAGACCCGCGTCAGGGCATCCTTCCGGGTGAGCACCTCGCAGACGTGTTCCAGCTCCTCCGCCGACGCCCCCGTCAAATGCAGCCCTCCAGCGATCACCTCCACTGGCCTCTCGAAGATCTCCTCCACGTGGGCCACCGTGTTCAACAGCCCCGCATGGCAGCATCCGCAGATCAAGGCCATCCCGTCATCCCTCTCCAGCACCACGCCCAAGTCATCCAGGTACCGATCCTGGACCAGTTCGCCGTCCTCGAGCATCCGGTGATG
>CAZIWL010000213.1:0-5399 GCA_964542755.1 uncultured Anaerolineales bacterium | reverse complement strand
GAGGCCAACAACTCGTCAGCCGGCTCATCCACGCCGTAGACCGGCCCGAGACAGTGAATCACATACCGATTGGGGAGATTCTGTGCACCGGTGATCACCGCGTCCCCCGGTCGGATGGGGGCCAGCGGACGGCACTCCTCTGCCAGCCCTGGACCCGCCGCCCGATGAATCGCGCCGGCCACACCGCCGCCCATCTGCAACTAACCGTTGGCCGCGTTGACGGCAGCCTCCACGTCGGGCTGCTGCGTGATATCGCCCTGCACGCACTCAAGCGTGATTCCCTGAACTTCGCATTTCGTGACGAACTCACCACCTTCCCCGACATCGCACACCCACCCTCCGCGTGACTCGGCTTCCGTTAGATGCGCTTCCGGAACGCCACGGCCACCGCGGAGACCGCGCAGAGACCTAGGGACAGAGCGTTGAAGACCGGATGGGGACCGCCCAAGTCGATCAGGCGGCCGATGAGTGGGGTGACCACCCCCGCCGTCTCCTGCCCCATCAAATAGTAGACACCTAGGGCCGTCGACCGCTTCTCCGGGCGCACCACGTCGGCGATGAGGGACTCCATGGCCGGCATCCGCGCACTGACGCTCACCCCGTAGAGAGCGAGTGTCACCGGCAGCCAGATGTGGGCGGGCATTCGCAGCACAATGAAGAGGAACGGCCCCGCCAGGGCCACGGAGAGGAGAACCACCCACTTGCGCCCCAGACGGTCCGAGATGGCGCCGCCAAGGGGTGCTCCCACGACCCCCGCGCCGGCCACCAGCCCCACGAGAATGCCGGCATAGTCGGGTTTGACGCCGTGGCGGTCGACGAGGTAGAGCGGCAGGTAGGAATGGACGCTGGACAGCACGACCTGCATCAACACAGACAGCACAACCAGGGCCCCCAGGGCGCCCAGGATCTCCCTCCAGGAGGACGACGCAGTCTCCACGTCGTCCGGGTTGGGCAGCGGATTCGAGCCCTGGACAGCGGCGGCTTCCTGCCCGCCCCTCCCAACGCGCCCCCGATCGCTGTCAGCGCTGGTAAGCAGCCAGATGACGATGCCCATGACAAAGGCTGGGACGGCCAGCACCACGAAGGACCAGCGCCACGCACCAGTCCAGCTGGCCAGCGCAACAGCAACGACAGGCGTAAAAAGGAAACTGGCGCTCCCCCCTATCGTGTGGGTCCCCAGGGTTCGCCCGCGGCTCTCCCTGGGTACCGACTGGGAGAGGAACGAGGATGTCGGAGCGTGGTACGTGGCGCCCAGCAGACCCAACGCGATGAAGCAAGGGACCATCTGCCAGTACGTGGTGGTGAGGCCGACGGCGGCGGCGCACAGCGCGGTGCCGATCAACCCGAAGACAATGAGGGCACGCTCGCTCAATCGATCCGCAAGGAGGGCCATGGGAAGCTGGCCGAAACCGTACGAAAGGGCGAGGGATGAGACGAGCACCCCGGCCTGGAAGTAGTTGAGCTCCATGTCCTGCCGCAGCAGAGGCAGCAGGGGAGTCAGCACGCCAGTGGAGAGATGATGGCAGAAGTGTGCGACGGCGAACAGAGGTACGATGGTCTTGGTTGTCATAGCCATAATTCTAGCCGCGGTCCGGCGCGCCGCAAGTCGAATGGCCGCAGAGAGTGCGTTGACGAGCCGTCGGGCATGCCCATCGGTGCGTTGCACTTGAGGGGCGTGCCCATGCGACACTCTGTTAGCGCATGCGGTCGCACAGGAACCGACGCCCGCCACAGGGAGCACCCCGCAAGTCGCCGCCTAGACTAAGCGGACGGCCACGCACGACGCGGCCTGGGGCACGAAAACTTGGACCGGTAGAGGCCCGATCTCGCTCGCCCCGAGCGCGAATCGCCTTTCACAGCCTGTTACCCATCCATGCAGCGATGGCACGCAACTTGCCTGACCGACAAAGCGCCCGAAGGGGCAGGAATGATCCCTCTTGGACCCTTCCTGCCCCTCTTAGGATCCGCATAGTTAAGCCAGCCCAGGGGCGCTGCAACGAGATGCCACAGACGTCGCGACACCGGCCCCTGGTGGCAGTTCCGTCCCTCCGGCGGTCACTCGGCAGCCGCGCGCCATCGCACGCACCCGCGGAGGGTGGACCTTGCTCCAGCACCCGCGCAGCCCCCCCCGCCGGCGCAACCCGCTCGCCCAAGCAGCCCGGGCTTATCCACCCCGCCAGGCCAGCTCCACCATGAGCGACGGCGCGGCCGACGCCCATGCCCCGTTGGGATCCACCAGGACCACGCGCACCACCTGCCCGGCGCGCCGCCGCAGGTTCAGCGGGCGTTTCCCGCCGACGCGTATGAGGTCACCCAGGCGCATCTGGGCCCGCGGCATGGCCAGGTCGCCGACGTAGATCAAGAGCTCCAGGTCCGGATCGAGAGATGACGGCGTGCCGTCGTCGAAACCGACCTTCACCTCAGTCAGCACAGCTTGATCGGCCAGCTTTTCCTCCCGCGCCGAGTCGAAGAGCACAGCCTCGCCGCCCGCGAGGCCTGGCGCGCCGGAGAAGACCACGGCCGTCCCTTCCCTGCCTCCGGAAGCAGCAGCCTCCCCCACACTTACGGACCGTGTTGCCTTATGCACGCCTGCACCGGCAGCCATCGACAGCCCCAGCTCTGCGTCCATCGGATACCCCGGCGCCGCCGCGGGTTGCAGGTGGGCCGCCGCCGGTGACAGGAACCCATCCGACCAGCCGGCCGGCAGCGCGTTGGCGACGAAGGCGGTCCCCTTCACGCGCGCCCCGGCTTCCTCGCGCACGGCCACGAAGCCGGTCTCAGCGCACGCGATGCCGTATCGCAGGGACTCCTCGATCAGGAGCGGCGTCAGCGCGTCCTGAGCGGCCTTCAGCGCGTTCTCGGCGTAGACGCTCCCGCTCCCGATGCCCAGGGCGTCGGCATCGTAACCCAGTCGCGCCAACTGCGCCGCCAGCTCCTCCGGCGAGTAGCGCGCGTGGATCAGGTGCTCCAGAGCGAGCAGCCTCCGCGCCCCGAAGAGCGCCTTGAGCGCCGGAAGTTCCGCAGGGGTGTCGCTCGTATCCACACGCTCCGTCGCCACGGTCCCATTCCCTGCCATCAACCAGAAAGTCAGATCATCGTCCGCATCGACCGGCACGCGCCCCACCACCCACACCGCGCGACCGCGGGGCAGATCGCCCAGATCGACAGCGCTCCCTTCAGCCGTGTGCTCCACCCGGCGCCCGCTGGCCTTTACATCGCGCCGGTTTACCTCCAAGCGCGCATCCACCAGCACAGGCTCAGCCCAATCGGCCAGAACGCCCTCCAGCGCGGTGGTCACGTCCCCCTCATCCGGGTCACTGGTGACGAAGTGGGCCGCACCGCCGCCTCGCTCGGCCAGCTCGTTGACTAGGAAGCTGTTGGGCGCGGCGTCGATGCAGATCACGCTGATGCGGCGGGCATCCTGGCGCTCGGCCTCGCGCTCTGCCAGGCGGAACAGCCGAGCCTCGTCGCTCACCTGTGCGTCAGTGACGATCAGGACGTGACGAGCCACGTCGGCCTCAGCGGGCGACCGCCCAAGCTGGAGCGCCTGCTCCAGCGCCACGCCCAGGTTCGTGCCGCCACTGTCGCGGTTTGCGTCGAGGTACTCAGCAGCCGCGCGCAGGTTCTCCCCGGTCGCCCGCAGGGGCTCGCTGTCGAACCACTTGGTGGTGGTGTGGAAAAGACCCAGGGCGAAGCGGTCATGCTCCGTGAGCGTGCCGAGGAAGCTGTTGACGGTCCAGTCGGCGGCCTCCCACTTGGCCCCGGACATGGAGCCGGAGTGATCCACCAGCAGCACGATCTCCCGCGCCGCGCCGGTGCCCGGTTCGTGGGCCCGAGGCGGTGCCACAAGGGCCAGGACATATCGTTGATCGCCCTCCTGATGCGAGTGGAGCTGCAGCGTCGGGCGATCACTCCCCCCACGCTGGCTCGGCGCCCAGGTCAAGACGAAGTCCCGGTCCGGGAGCACCTCACCTTCCTTCAGTCGCACACGCAGGTCGTTGCACCCCTCGTCCGACGCCCCATCGGGTGTCACGTCCAGGGCATGGGTTAGGCTCGCGGCCTCATCGGCACCGCGCAGCTGCAGGTCGAGGGCAAATCGGTGACCGGGATCGCGAAGCAGGACCAGCGGCTGGCCCTGGGCGTGCCGCCCCGTCAGCTCATCCTCGCGGACGTAGCGGGGCGCCGTGGTGAGGGGGACGCGCAGCTGCCACCCAACCTGCCGCGCCTGCGGGCGGGCCAGCTGCACGTAGTCGGTCTCCACCACCACGTCCTCGTCGGGCCGGATGCCGGCCACCCGCAGGGTGAAGACACTGGGCGATTCGCGGGTGAGCAGCGCTGCCTGCCTCCCCTCCTTCAGCGCCCTCTCATAGTCGGCTTCGGCCTTCTCCCGCGGCTTGAGCCGGGTGCTGATCTCCACCTCGCCAAAGCGGACTCGGACACCCGTGACGGCGGCATCGCCGGGCAGCGGGAAGCGGTACAGCGCCTCCAGCACCTGGTCGCAAGCCTCGCGGTTGTACCCGTAGGTGTGCAGCACCGTCAGTGACGCCAGGGGCCCGACGATCTCGCCGCGCAGCTCTGTCCGCCGGAGGGCGACGAAGCGGGGCGCAGCAGCCTCCTTACCCCTCGCCTCTCCCTCCTGAGCAAGCCCCGTCCCGCGCCGCAGCTTGTCGACCAACGCGGTGCCCCGCCCCCGGCGCAGCTCCACCTCCCCCGTCTCGACGACCTGTAACACAGCGATGCCGCCGGGGCGAGAGTTGACGTAACCTGAACGATTGAACATGTCTCCCTCCGTCCTCTGAGTCCCAACTTCAAGGGCCCCTCTGCCCTTGGTGGCCTAACTGTCCTGCGCCTAGCCCACATGGGCGACGTCCAGCCCCGAGCGGCGAGCTGGCCCATACGGCGACCGCGGCTGCCCCCGCGGTCCTCGATGGCCTCCCACAATTGATGGCGATTAAACCCCAGCGCTGCCCCGCTGACCGTGCTCCACCGATGATGAAAGGCACCGGTCATTCTACAGCCTCACACCTCATTACGCTAGCCTCAGGGCCTTTTCGCGCTCACCCGTGGGCAGGCGTTTCGAGGTCGATTTCGAGCCGGAATACCACCGGTGACCGGGAAGGACGCAGCTTCAATCAAGAAAACCGCAAGAACGGCAATGCCGCCTGGAGCGCGGGTCCTTGGGCCAGCGCTGAGTGAGCTTGGTAGGACTGCGAAAGAAGCTCAATCTGTGAAGTTATCAGATGCGTACCGCGCCCTAGCTGTCAAGTGGGACAAGTGTCACCCAGACGTCTTGAAAGGGAAATTGTCGAAGCGACGGTGGTCGAGGGAAACTGTCGAAGCGACACCGATCGAGCGTCGGCCTGAGGCTCTCGAAGGGTGCCCAGCGCCGTTGGCTGGGT
>CAZIWL010000212.1:0-5464 GCA_964542755.1 uncultured Anaerolineales bacterium | reverse complement strand
TTGAACGTGGCGGCTGAGTATGTAGACCGGATTTCGAAGGGGGACATCCCGGAGAGGATCACGGACGACTACAACGGCGACTTCAACGAGATCAAGAACAACCTGAACCTGTGCATCGACGCCATCGAAGGTCTGGTGGCAGAGATGGACGTGCTGACGGATGCAGCAGTGGAGGGGCGGTTGGACGTGCGGGGACAGGTCGACAAATTCGGCGGCGACTTCGGAGCCATCGTAAGTGGCGTCAACGACACCGTGGACTCCCTCGTCGGGTTCCTGGATGCCGTGCCGGCCCCGTTCATGGTGATCGACAAGGAGTACAACGTTCAGTACCTGAACCAGACCGGCGCCAGTGTGGTGGGCAAGGCACAGAAGGAGACGCTCGGGGCGAAGTGTTACAATCTCTTCAACACGGGCGACTGCCAGACGGAGAAGTGCGCACTGCGGAAGGCGATGACGGAGATCCGCGTGGCGAACTCGGAGACACAGGCCCGGATCAACGGGAACGTGCTGGATATCGCCTACGACGGGGTGCCGCTGATGGGGCGGAACGGTGACGTGATCGGCGCGCTGGAGATTGTGACGGACCAGACGGCCATCAAGCGGGCGGCGCGGCGGACACAGCGCATTGCCGAGTTCCAGCAGCAAGAGGTGGAGAAGCTGCAGGGGAGCCTGAATGCGCTGGCCGATGGAGACCTACGGCAGGCGTACGACGTGGCGGTGGCGGACGAGGACACGGAGGAGACGCGGGCGGCATTCGCGGCGATCGCGGAGGCCTTCAACAAGTCGGTGGTTGGGCTGAAGGCAATGGCGGGGCAGATGCAGGAAGGAGCGATGAACATCTCGTCGGCGACGTCGGAGATTCTGGCCTCATCGAGCCAGATGGCGAGCACGACGAAGGAGCAGGCGAGTGCCGTGACGGAGGTGACGAGCACGGTCGAGGAGATCCAGTCGTCCGCCGAGCAGGTGGCACAGCGGGCGCAGGGTGTGGCGGAGGCTGCCCAGCAGGCTGCGCGGGCGGCCCAGGATGGATCGATGGCCGCTGATGAGGCCATTGCCGCCATGGGCGATATCCGGCAGCGGGTGGACGCCATCGCGGAGAACATCCTGTCCTTGTCGGAGCAGACGCAGCAGATTGGAGAGATCATCGACACGGTGACGGACATCGCGGACCAGTCGAACATCCTGGCGCTGAACGCGGCGATTGAGGCGGCGCAGGCCGGGGAGGCTGGGAAGGGGTTCCGGGTGGTAGCGGATGAGGTGAGGAGCCTGGCGGAGCAGTCGCGGCAGGCGGCGGCGCAGGTGAAGGTGATCCTGGGGGACATCCAGGAGGCGTCGAACCGGGCGGTCATGGCGACGGAGCAGGGGACGAAGCAGGTGGCGGTGGGGAGCGATCAGGTGGAGCGGACGGCACAGACGATTCGGGAGCTGGCGTCCACGGTGGAGCAGTCGTCGTCGGCCTCGGAGCAGATTGTGGCGGGGGTGCAGCAGCAGACGGTGGGGCTGGACCAGATCGCGGTGGGGATGATGGACATCAACCAGGCGGCGCAGCAGGCGGCAGCTGGGGCAGACCAGTCGGAGAAGGCTGCCCAGGATCTGGACACGCTCGGAGCGGATCTCGAGGCCGCCGTCGAACAGTACAAGATGTAGAGACGATCGCACGAGCGAAATCGTCTTCAGCTGCTCAGCAAGGTCTCCTGACCACGGCCGTGAGAGGTCCGTCGGGAGACCTTGTCCAATTTAGAGTAGGAAGCATTCGGCGCCCGTACTCTCCCTTTTCGGGGACGCATCTTTGCCGATCCACGCTGGTACAGGTCTCACCCGCCCCCCATTCCCAGGCTGAGTCGCCGTGCCACGACCGATCAACGCCTTGAAACGCTCTCGTAACGATGTCGCAACCCACGGGGATGACGAAACCGAGTACCATAGTCTGCACACCGCCATTCACATGGTGGATGGATGAGGGGGCCAAGGTGGTTACGAGTCGATTAGCATTCAGCTGGGTTGTCCGTATGGCCGATGTGCGATGGCTCCCCAATGGAGACCGATTCAGGATTCACTCAGACAGGACCTCTTCGAAATCCTACATGGAGAGCTTGGTGAAGCGATCATCGAATCCTGGGATAGTGAAACGTGGTCAAGACAGGATGTCCAATGTGGCGAGGGATAAGGGGGCTAAGGGTGTTCCAGTGGTTTAACGATCTGAATATGCAAGTGAAGGTGTTGGTCCTGGTGCTGGTGACGGCGCTTGTGTCAGTGGCGTCGCTATCAGCTTTTAGTTATCTGAGAATCAGTCAGAGCACCAGTCAACTCGTGGGTGAGAGACTGGAAACGCGCGGGCAGGAGGTTATCGATCGATCGGGTGAGGTCGTCAAGGCCAGCGTCAACGCGTTGGAAGCGCTGAGTCTATCTCCCTCGATCATAGAAGCTGTGCAGACGGCCAACGACGCCTACACCGGGCGTGACCAGTCCGAGTTGGATGCCGAGATTGCAGCTCTGGACGAAGCCTGGTCCAACGAGGATGTCAGTGTGGACGATCTTGTAGCCCGGATCGCAGACAACTCGGTCAGTGCACATCTCAGGGCGTTCCAGGAGGCCTTTCCAGAAGAAGTTGAGGTCTTTGTCACGGACATTCAGGGCCTCAACGTCGCCATGACCGAACGGACTGGAGACTACCTACAGGCGGATGAGGGATGGTGGAAAAGTGCCTACAATGAGGGGCAAGGATCTGTCTTCCTTGGTGCTGTGGAGTATGAGGACTCGGCCGACACATGGGCCATGAACGTCGGCATGCCTGTTCGCGACCCGGATGGAGCGGAGATCATCGGCATACTACGCGGCACCATAGATGTATCTGTCGTGTTTGAGGCCCTCTCCCAGGTGAAGTCGGGCGACACGGGACAAGCTGTGCTCCTCGACCCCGAAGGGACGGTTCTGTACGCACAGGACGATGAGTGGCTGATGGAACCGGCGCCCGAGGAGATCGTGAACGCTGTCACAGCGCGCGATGATGGATGGCATAGAGGAGAGGATCTGAACCGCAATCCTGCCCTGCTTGCGACTAGTTTCCTCGGTGGGGAGTTGGGCGAATCGTTGGGCTGGGCCATCACACTTGATCAGGACCTGTCCGAGGTCAATGCCAGTACAAGGGCCTCCTTGGTGGTGGGGCTAGCAGCGGCTGCTGGCGTCACGCTCCTGCTTGGCATAGGAGGCGTTCTGGTTGGAAGATCGCTCGGCAGGCCCTTGCAGGCCATTGTAGAAGGAGCCCAAAGGATCTCCACCGGCGACGCCGAGCTGGAGGGGATGGACTTCGACAGGATTGCCAGGATCAACGCGCGCGGCGACGAGTTGGGCCAGGTTGGACGGGCGTTCAACGGCCTGCTGGCGTACTTCAAGACGAAGGCGACGGCTGCGGAGCGGATTGCCAGAGGCGATCTGTCCGTTGACGTGCCGGTCGAGTCCGAGGAGGACGTGCTGGGCAAGGCGATGGTGCAGATGAAAGAGAGCATCAGCGCGATGGCCAGCAGCGTGAACGGGCTGATCAAGGCAGCGGTCGGCGGCAAGCTGGACACGCGGGCGGACGCCACAGCATTCGAGGGTGAGTACCGGGAGATCGTGGATGGCGTCAATCAGACCCTGGACGCGGTCATCGGCCCGCTGAACGTGGCCGCGGAATACGTGGATCGAATCTCGAAGGGGGACATCCCGGAGAAGATCACGGACGAGTACAACGGTGACTTCAACGAGATCAAGAACAACCTCAACCTCTGCATCGACGCGTTGAACGGGTTGACGGCGGATATGGAAAAGATGTACCGGGCGCAGAAGGCCGGGGATATCGATGCCAAGATCGAGGCCGGGCAGTTCGCTGGCGTCTACCAAGAGGTGGCTCAAGGCTATAACGAAGCTGTCCACCTGCACGTGAACAACATTCTGGGAATCCTTGAGATCCTCGGACAGTACGCGGAAGGTGACTTCTCGGAGCAGCTGCAAGAGCTTCCGGGCAAGCAGAAGGTCGCCAACGAACGGATCGACCTGCTGCGGGACAATTTGCTGGGACTCATCGAGGAGATGGACGGCCTCACCGAGGCTGCTGTCCAGGGCAGGCTGGATTCGCGCGGGAACGCGGCCCAGTTCGGTGGAGGGTACGCCCAGATTGTCCGGGGTGTGAACGACACCCTCGACGCGGTCATCGGGCCGTTGAACGTAGCGGCCGAGTACGTGGACCGGATTTCGAAGGGGGACATCCCGGAGAAGATCACGGATGACTACAACGGCGACTTCAACGAGATCAAGAACAATTTGAACGTCTGCGTCGACTCGATCAGCGGGTTGGTGGCAGAGGCGGACATGCTGACGAAGGCTGCGGTCGAGGGGCGCCTGGACACGCGAGGGGACACGGGCAAGTTCGCGGGCGACTTCGCGGTCATCGTGCAGGGCGTGAACGACACGCTGGACGCGGTGATCGGGCCGTTGAACGTGGCGGCTGAGTATGTAGACCGGATTTCGAAGGGGGACATCCCGGAGAAGATCACGGACGAGTACAACGGTGATTTCAACGAGATCAAGAACAACCTGAACGTCTGCATCGACTCGATGGACGGGTTGGTGGCAGAGGCGGATATGCTGACGAAGGCTGCGGTCGAAGGGCGCCTGGACACACGAGGTGACGCGGGCAAGTTCACGGGCGACTTCGCGGTCATCGTGCAGGGTGTGAACGACACGCTGGACGCGGTGATTGGGCCGTTGAACGTGGCGGCCGAGTATGTGGACCGGATCTCAAAGGGGGACATCCCGGAGAAGATCACGGACGAGTACAACGGCGATTTCAACGAGATCAAGAACAACTTGAACGTCTGCATCGACTCGATGGACGGGTTGGTGGCAGAGGCGGATATGCTGACGAAGGCTGCGGTCGAAGGGCGCCTGGACACACGAGGTGACGCGGGCAAGTTCACGGGCGACTTCGCGGTCATCGTGCAGGGTGTGAACGACACGCTGGACGCGGTGATTGGGCCGTTGAACGTGGCGGCCGAGTATGTGGACCGGATCTCAAAGGGGGACATCCCGGAGAAGATCACGGACGAGTACAACGGCGATTTCAACGAGATCAAGAACAACTTGAATGTCTGCATCGACGCCATCGAAGGTCTGGTGGCGGAGATGGACGTGCTGACGGATGCGGCGGTGGAGGGGCGGTTGGATGTGCGGGGACAGGCGGATGAGTTCGGAGGCGATTTCAGAGCCATCGTCCAGGGCGTCAACGATACGGTCGACTCCCTCGTGGGGTTCCTGGACGCCGTGCCGGCCCCGTTCATGGTGATCGACAAGGAGTACAACGTCCAGTACCTGAACCAGACCGGCGCCAATGTGGTGGGGAAGGCGCAGAAGGAGACGCTCGGGGCGAAGTGCTACAATCTCTTCAACACGGGCGACTGCCAGACGGAGAAGTGCGCACTGCGGAAGG
>CAZIWL010000211.1:0-5599 GCA_964542755.1 uncultured Anaerolineales bacterium | reverse complement strand
ACCAGCGTGCCATCGGGCGCGTAGAGGAGCGCTCGGTCCGGCTCGTGGTTGTTCCAGATGGGCTCCTCGAACCCACAGTTGAAGCCGCCTCGATACCCGTCCCGGGCCAGCGACCAGACCCGCAGGGACTCGCCCGGCTCCAGCTCACCCGCGAGACGACAGACCTGATTCCCCCGCTCGCTGAAAAGCGTCCACCCGGCTAGATCCAGGGTGTCGTCCCCTCCGTTGATCACATCCACGACCTCCGCCTCGGCGTCCACCGCCAGGATTCGAAGGCCTGGTTCGCCGGGAGGCGTCGAAGGGGCGGCGAGCTCCCACATGCCCCGGCCCGCTTCCTGGGCCTCTTCCTCGAGAGCGTCGAGAACCGTCTGAAGACCCACGTCCGGTGGATAAGCCCGGGCTTCAGCCAGGCCGCGGCGCACCATGTCGCCATTGACGAATGTACCGTCCGGGAGGTAGACGTAGCGCAGTAGGCGGCCAAACTCGTCGGTCTCGGACACGTCCCTTTCAAGGTAGACGATCCCGCCCGCTACGAGTTCCCGGTTTGCGGCGGTTGCGGCGGGGCCGAGGGGCTCCTGACGCTCGGGGGCGTTGATTCCGATGTAGCGGACCCTGTGTATGGAGCCGTCGACGCTGACCCTGATGGTGTCGCCGTCGACCACCTCGACGACAAGGGCTCGGGTCGCCGATGCAGCGGGAACCTCGGGACCCAACCCGGTTGCGTCGTGGGCGGTGCGAGTTGGCGTCGGCTTGTGCGCCATCGTGGCAGGGCGGTCGTCCGGTCGGCGTGTGGGGGGAAGTGGTAAGCATCCCGCGGCGGACAGGATGAGCAGGAGAGCGAGCGGGGCGCCCCGAGCTCGGGCGACGAGCTCAGGATCTTTCCATTCGGTTTTCTCTGTTGGCGGCATAGGTCGAATCGGCTCCACCGGCGCGTAGTCGAGTGCATGAGCGGATGAGATCCGCCGGCAGAAGCGAGTATACCACATTGCCCGGAAAGACCCTAAGGGTTTCTATGGGATGGTGGAATGCACCGGGATCCTGCGTTGGACGAGAGCTTCGGGACGTACCCGTCGATCTCCAAAACCCTTAGGGTCTGGCACATCAGGCATCGGGCATAGGGCATGCATGCCTCAGTTCCCCGGAACCGCTCCTCCCACGGCGCAGCCTCTGGCCGTCAGAGGGACGTAGACCATGCAAGGCCCGAGGAACGCCCAGTCGTGATGCCCCGCGGCGTCCTGCGCCCAGACCAAGACCCCGGGTTGCGGCACGTCGGCCATCGCCTCGAAGGTCCCGTCGGGGCCGACCATACCGCTCCCAGCGGGGAGCTCGGTGCTCTCATCGATGAACACGGTCAGGTTGAGGGGCGAGCCGGGCTCGAAGCCCTCGCCGTGGACGCCGAACAGGCCGGGGCCGAGCGTGTACTCGACCTCAAGCTCGATGGACGGCATCACGCAGTCGGCGCACTTGTCCTTGCCTCCCTTGCTTTTGTTCCCTCCCCCGCTGGGGGCGCCGACGGGCCAGCCCTCATCCTCGAGGTGCTTCTTCATCTCATCGGCCGTGACGATGCCGTCGCCGTCTCCATCCGCCTCAGCTTCGTCCTCCTCGTCATCCCGCTCCGTCCCGTCGGCGACGTCCTCGCTGGGCGTGGTGACGGTCCCGCGCAGGATATTGGGCGGATCCATGGGCACGCATTGATCCATACCTATGACGGCGATATGGTCGTCCTCGATCAGGTCGTCGGCCCCGCCGGTCATGCCGCCGCCGTAGCAGCTGTCCATGATCAGAACGATGGTCACTGAGACCGGGAAACCGCTGAGGAGACCGGGCCAGTCGTCATCGTAGATGTACTGACCGTCGCTGAGGCGGATGACCTCGTCGAAGCCGTTCTCGCCGGCCTCGCTGGTATCGGTCACCGTGCCGCCGTGACCGATGAAGGAGATGGTCACCTCGTCCCCGGCCTCCGTCACGGTCTTGAGCTTGTTGATCGCCGCGGTCACCTGGGCGACCGTGGGCTGATTGAGGGTCCGACTCGTGCTTCCGGCGGCCTGGTTGTTCCCCTCCAGATCCTCCTGGAGCTCGCTTCTGTCGTTTTCGAAGCTCTTCTCCTCGGAGGCGCTGTCTTTGCCGTCATCGTCGTCGTTGCCGTTGCCCGCGACGTAGAGACGATGGAACTGGGTGCCGGCGTCGGCGACCCGCGGCTCCGACCCGGCGGCGGCACCGGACACCAGGACCAGCAACATCATCACGACCAGCGCGGGCAGCAGCTGCTTCTGATCCATCATCGTTCCTCCTGGCCAAGGGGCCAACGTCCTGCGTGCGCTTGCAGGGGGATGCGCAGGATCTCACGAGGTATGTGGGTCCAACCGGCCCACACAGGGTGGCGGTCGGTGAGGGCAGCAGAGGGAGGGGGCGCGCGGACGGGATAGGAGGGCGTGGAGGGCGGCTGCCAGGTTCTCGGCACGACCGCGACGGGCGCATACGTCTCTCTTGGGGGCTCGGCGACCGCGCTCGCGGGCCGAGTGGGGCTCGCCGTCCCGTGGGCCGCGGCGGTGAAGAGGATGGTGCGGGCTCCCTACGGCTAGCCTGGCGTACGTGCCTCGTCGTGTCGATTCATACACGTCCTCCTGGGACTCTGGTGCCCGCGGCTGGCGGGCCGGACCATGCGCTTCAGCTCCAGTATACCATATTCTGAGCCATCCGTGGGGTGCGTTTTTGCTTGGAGATGAAGGAGCCCGAGGGAAAGAGATGGAGGGCTTGCCGAGGCACTGTGCCCGCCGGCGCTGGTCTAGGGAAGGGCCATCGACGGGCGGGTCACGTGTGGTAGGTAGATCACGGTGAGGTGGGGCAGCAGCAGATGGACGCTCGTCAGCGTGTCGGTGGCGATGCTGACCTGGGCGGCAAGGGGGAGGTAACGCGATGGGGCGGGTTCGACGGTGAGGGTGTACGTGCCGACGGGGAGGGTGGCGGTGAACGTATCCTCAGAGCCGGCCGTCAGTGGAAAGGCGCCGAGGTAGCTGTCCGACTCGGCCGTGACGGTGATGGTCGTAAGCGGGGATCCATCAACCGCACGGGCCGTGCCCGAGAGGACGCCGGTGGGCAGGCGCTGGCCGAGGTGGGCTATGGCGGCGACGCTGGCTTTCGTCAGCTCGGCGAAGTAGGCGGGATCGATGAACGCGACGGTGTCGGAGGTCCGGTGGTAGTGGGGATTGAAATCTCCGTCGTGGAGCCCCTCGATGACGAGGATGCCCGGGTAGCCCTGCTCCAGGAAGCTCCAATGGTCGCTGTTCTGGATGGGGAACGCATCTGTGTCGAGCCTCCTGGGCATCAGGTTCAAGCCGTAGGTGGTCACTATCTCAGAGTAGCCGTCCGCCAACTCCCGCGAGCCCGCGCCTACGGACTCGTCAGTGGACCATGCATAGGCATCGAACGTCGGCTGACCCGTGTTGTACCCGATCATATCGAGGTTGACCACGCCCCCGATGGAGTCGCCCCGGGCTGCGCAGTCGCCCGCGTAGGCCCGGCTGCCCAGGAGGCCCTGCTCCTCGCCCGTGAAGAGAACGAATCGGAGGGTGTGGGCGAAGTGCTCGGGCCCCAGCAGGCATGCGGCCTTCATCACGGCCACGGAGCCGCTGCCGTTGTCGTCGGCGCCGGGGGCGGTGTCGCCCTCCGGGAGGCTGTCGATGTGGGCGGTGAGGAGATAGATCTCGTCCGGATGGAGGCGGCCGGGTTTCTCGGCGATCACGTTCCGGCGCGGCCCATCGAATCGGCCATCGGAGTAGACGTGGTACGTGACGTCCAGACCGCAAGCAGCGAGTTGTTCGTAGCCATAGCGGGTGGTCATAGAAATGGCCTCGGCGCCGTACGTGTTCCGCGTGGCGATGGTGTAGGGGGAGCCGGCGATCGTCACCGGGCGCTCGCCGGTAAGATCGGCGAGGTCGGCCATCAGGGTGGCGGTGGTGATGCGGCCCAGGATGGCGTTCATGTGTGGGTCCGGCGCGGCGGGGGGCTCGGAAGGGGCGGCGGCCGCTACGAACAGGACGGCCGCAGCGAGGGCGAGTCCCAGGGCAGTGGATAGGGCAAGGCGGGTGGAGGTGGCGGCCTGGCGGTTCATGGTTGGCGAGATTGTACCCGGGGGAGGGTGTTTGGGGAAGTTACGGATGGGAGTAGGAAGCGTGAAGTAGGGAGGGAGGGGGGATATTGGATCGGACAGGTCCGATGCGCACAGGTTTGGGCCTGTGCCCTATGGGCCGGGGGGGGGCAGCGGGGTCCGAACGGATCGGCAAGTGTCGCCGTGCCTACAGAAACCCACGCAACGTCGCTGCCAGAGCAGGCAACCTCTACTCCCTACTCCTTACTCCCCTTCGTCGCTTTCCTCCCCATTCATCAGCGCCGCCCGCATCTCCTGGAGTGTCTCATTCGTCTCCACTGTCGCGCCGACCGTCACGAGCAGCAGGCCCAGCAGCACGACCTGAATCGCCGTGGTGGACATCGGCGTCCCGCGCAGACCCGCAACCGGGGCGGCGAAGGTGGCCATGAGGAGACCCGTCCCCGCCAGCGAGACGACCAAACCCATCGCTCTGACCAGCTTATACATAGCGCCATCCTCCTATGGTTGTGTCCAGGCGAGCTTCGTGTAGTATTGCTTTGCAGGCCCGGATCCAGAGCACGACGCGCCCCTCGGGCCGGCGGGGGTGGGGATTGGTCATCGACCGTAGCTCGACGGGTGATTGACGGGCCCGGCGCGGTTCTCATCACCGTCATCCTCCTCGCAGGCGGGGAGGTAGATGTGAAACGTGGTCCCCTCGCCAGGCTTGGTCTCGAAATCGATGACGCCGTGGTGCTGGTGGACGATCCCGTAGACCTGAGGCAGGCCGAGGCCCTTACCCTCGCCGACATCCTTGGTGGTGAAGAAGGGCTCGAAGAGATGCTTGGAGACCTCGTCGGTCATGCCCGTGCCCGTGTCCGATACCCCGATGCGGATCCAGTCGCCGGGCTTCAGGTCGGGCACGGGAGGTGTCTCCGCCTCATCGACCGATAGCCGGCGGAGAGCCACGCGAAACTCCCCGCCGTTGGTCGCCTCATGGGCAGCGATGGCATCGCGGGCGTTGAGCGCGAGGTTCCTCAGCGCCTGCTCGATGCGGTCGGGGTCGGCGCGGACCGCGAAGGGGCCGGGATGGGTCTCGAGGACCAGGTTGATGGACGGTGGGAAGAGGGGCTCCAGATCATCGAGGGCCCGGCTGACGATCTGCTCCAGATCGAGGGTCTTGACGTCCAGCATGGACCGGCTGCTGAAATCCAGGATCTGCTGGATCAAATCGCTGGCACGGTGGGACTCCCCTACGATGGTTCGCAGATGAGGGGTGACCTGGGACGGGAGGCCCGGGGTGCGGAGGCCCATCTGGGCGTGGAGGATGATGGTCGTGAGGAGGCTGCGGAAGTCGTGGGCGATGCCGGCTGCCATCTGGCCCAGGGCGGTAAGCAGGTCCTGTTCCCTCAGCGCCTCTTCCATCTTCCGGCGCTCGGTGACGTCCAGGAGGGAGACGAGGACCCTCGAGTAGGTCTCCTCGTGGCCCGGGACGACGCGCATATCGACGAGGAG